>JBKGXZ010000071.1:0-9048 GCA_046546355.1 Desulfohalobiaceae bacterium
GAACCTACTCTTTGTTTACGGCACCCTGCGCCAGGGCTGCAGCAACCATAAACTCCTGCAAAATGCCCGGTATATAGGAAAAGGCCAAAGCAGGCGCAGATTCAGCCTGTATGTGGACGACTATCCTTACGTGCTTAAAACAGGCGAGACCAGCAGCATCAAGGGGGAGGTCTACGAAGTGGACCAGCAGACTTGGCAAGAGGTGGACATCCTAGAGGGCCACCCCAACTGGTACTGCCGGGAGAGGCAAGAAATCCTGCTTGATTCAGGAGGCACTGTCCTGGCCTGGATGTATTTCTTCCCTGAAGCCAGGGGACAATTGATACCCTGCGGGGACTATTTATGCAGGTAATTCTGGGTTGTGGGCCATGCTGACCATGGCCTGCACCAGGACCATATTGCTCATGTTCCCTGGAATGTCCCAGACGAGCTCCTGGTCGATCTTTATCTTCTCTATGGGCAGCTGGTGCAGATAGTTCAGGCAGGAATAGCCTTATTCGTTATCAGCACTATGTGCATCAATCAGATTTGCATGCTTAGACCTTGGATTGTTTAAGGGGGCCTTAACCTGACCGCAGGGGGACATACATCTTTACCGGCTCATCTATGCCGAAGTTCCTGGAAAAGTTCTCCAGCTTCTGGAGCAGGACCCGGTTTGCCTCCTGCCCCCTGGCCACCAGCAAGATTCCGTCCCTGGTCCTGACCTCTTGGGCAAAGAGCATGCCCGGCAGCAGATCCTTCAACTTCAGATCCTGAAGCAAATAATGGGCCTCCTGGCCCAGATACTCTTCCAGGGCCTTTAGCACATTGGGATCATAGACCCCTTTTCTGGATTGCATCCTGGAAAAGGCCTGGGCCTTTTTAAGGCCTTCCGCCCTTAATAGATCGAAATCCAGGGCTACCTTGAGTATTCTGGCCCCCAAGGGAATCTGTTCCCCTTTCAGGCTGTCCCTGGGGAAGCCCTCTCCGTTGTAATGCTTTTCCTGATAGCCGATCATGCTGCTGACATCCTCCAGCCTGGGGATATGCTGCAGCAGACTCTGGGCCAAAGAGGGATGCATCTCGAAAAGCTGTACTTCCTCCTGGCTTAGCTCTTGTCCCTGATAGAGCTTTTGCAGGGCCATCTGGGGCAGGGTCACGCAGCCTATCTGGGAAAGCATGCCAGCCAGCTCGAACTTCCAAAGATGCTTGGCCTTTAAGATGGCAGCCAGGTCCTTGACCAGCCTTTTGACCCTGGAGGCCCGGCCGAAAGCCTCAGGGTTGGTCAGGGACAAAACATCAGTGAGCACGTTGATGGTGCCCCTTAATGTGCCCTGCAGGAGCTCTCGCTCGGATCTGATCAGCCTGTACTGCCTGATGCAGTCCTTTAGGGCCAGGCCCATCTCCTCAGGTGAGCTGGGCTTGGTCAAGAAACGAAACACGTGCCCTTTGTTCACCGAGGCGATGGCTGATTCCAGATCCGCATACCCGGTCAGGATGACCCTTACAGAGTCAGGATGGAGCTTCTTGACCCTGGTCAGAAAGCTGACCCCATCCATTCCAGGCATGCGCATATCAGAGACCACCACTGCGAAAGGGCCCTGTTCACGCACCACTTTCAAGGCTTCTTCCGGATCGGTTGAGGTCTGGGTCTGATACTGCCTGTAAAAGTATCTCTTGAAAGAAGAGAGTATATTGGGATCGTCATCCACGAACAGGATCTTTTCCTTCATAAGGATTCCTTAACGCAAAACTAGCAGATTACTTATTCTTGGACATATCTTCCATATAATAGGCTATTTTCTTTTTGGGCTCTAGATAGCGGTATACTTCCCTGGAGAGGTTTTCCGGATCTAGGCATTTTTTAATATACAGATCCGGCTCCTCGCTTAAGTCAAAGATCGCGGCCTGCTTCTTGGGAACCTCGGAATCATAGAGCATGAGCAAAGGCTTGAGCGGTTTGCCCCCGTTAACAGCCATGACCTTGCCCACCTCCCTGCTGGAGAGCTCCACAATGCAGCCCGGCGGATAGACCCCCAGCCTCTTGACCAGCAGGGAGAACAAGTACATGTCCACTATCAGGTCATAGTGCTTGTACATGAAGGACAGGGCCTGATGCGGGGACATGGCCTGGTCCGGATCGTGTGGATTGCACAGGTTGTCGTATATGTTGGCTACGGATACGATCTTGGCCAGCTTGCTGATCCGGTTTGCCTTCAGGCCCTGAGGATACCCTATTCCACTCAGACATTCATGATGCTGCAAAATGACCTCCAGAACCTCTCGGGGCTGTGTCTGATCAGTCCTGGCCAAGACATCAGAAGCATATGCTGGGTGCTGCTTCACTAGCTCCAGCTCGTGCTTGTTCATCTTTTCCCTGGGCTTTCGCCAATGCTTCTTCTCTATTTTCAACTTTCCCAGATCGTGCAACAGGGCGCCCTGTCCCAGATGCCCCATCTCCTCTGCACCCAGCCCAGCAGCCTCGCCTATCAGCAGGGCCAGTACGGTGACGTTCAAAAAATGATAGGTCAGATCCAGGTCCGCCTCCTCTGCTGACATTAAATGCAGCACAGCCTCGGTGTCGGACAAAAACACCTCCACCATCTCCTGGACCAAGCAGTCTGCGGTTTGCAGCCCCTCTTTCCTGCCTGCGAACACATCGTTCAGCAATCCAGGCAGCCTCTCCACTGCGCTGGCGTAGTGGCTGGAGCATCTGTCAATACGGCCCTGGATGTCCTTGAGCTGGCTCATGCGCTGTTGTTTGCGCAGCCATTTTGCATCCGCCTCCTGAGCTGAGCTGCTCTGCTCTTTTTCTTGCCCGTGCCTGGAGGTGTGTTTCTCCTTTTGGGGCAGGGGAAGCCTTTGGCTCTTTTGCGGAACGTACCAGACCTCATCAATGCCCACATCTTTCAAGGCCTGGATCTGCTTTTCCTGCTTGAGCAAAAAGCTGCTTCGCAAAAAAGGATGCCTGTGCCAGTGCTCTTTTAGGTGGACATATACTCCCACCTGGAGCTGGTCCACTTTGATTCTTTTCTCTTCGAGTCTTTGTTCAAACATGCATCTTGCCTAAATCATAGCAAAAGCAGTTTCTTGTCCCGAATCTCTTGTCTGTAGACTTCTTCACAGGCCTTCTTCCAGGCCGGAAGTCTCTCCAGCAGCCCACTCTTCTCCAAGTATTCCTTGTGCAGTGGCCTCTTCTGAGACTTGTCTGAGAAGCTAACCAGGAAATGGTCGAAAACATTTGCCACATGCACTGCAGCCAAAGGCTTGAAACCCGACTTCCGGCTATATTCAGGCTGCAGATGAAAGGCCAGAACTTCCACAATATTCAAGGGCAGGCCCCATAGACCCAAAAGGTAAGCGCCCACTGCCTCATGGCTGATGCCCAGCTCCTGCATCTCCACATCCTTGAGCAAAAGACCCTTTTCTTCAGTATGTGCCAGGGCCTGCGCATAGGATCGCCCTAAGGTGAGAAGCAGGGCCAGCTTGCCTGTATCGTGCAATAGGCCGCCCAGGTAGCAGCTGTTGATCAGCTGTGGATCCTTTGACTCTGCCCTGGCTATTGCGGCAGCGTGCTTGGCGGTGCGCAGGCAATGCCGCCAGAGATTCAACACAGAGAATTCCGGAAGCAAAATGTCCTGGTAATGCGCAAACTCGTTTTGGGAACAAACCATTTCCTTGAGGGTCTCCACGCCCAGCATCCGGGACAAGATCTCCAGGCTGGGCAAGCTCTTGACTTCTCCGAAAAAGGAGTTCATGACCACCTTCAGGATATTGGCCACCATGCCCACGTCATAGGGCAGAACCTCTGCCACTTGTTGAGGGCAGTCCTGCCCCACCGCTTCCAGGATAAGTGGATAGAACAAGGGGTGGACGGGCAGGGTGCCTATCTCGTTCAGCTTGGATCTCAAGCCGGGGTCTGAGACGAACCTCCTGCACAGCTGAACCCTTTGCACGCTCTGCACCAAGGAATCCTTGGAGCAGGGCTTGCTCAGGAACTTGTGCGCCGGGGTTATGATCTTCAGCAAAAGCTGCTGATCTGAATGCCCGGAAAGGATCATGCGCACCGCATGGGGATGCTCAGCCTGCACCCGGCTCAAGAACTGGGCCCCGTCCATTCCCGGCATATACATATCCGAGATCACCAGATCCACCTCTTCCTGCTCCAGGATTCTGAGGCCCTCTTCCCCGCTCAAGGCGAAATGCATCTCCCACTCTGCGCGCATGGTATGCAGGGACCTTTTCAGACCCTTCAGAACCATTTGCTCATCATCCACGAATAGAATGGAAAAATTCATTCGCCCCCCTCTTGCAGAGGCAAGTGTATTATAAACGTAGTCCCGGAATCCGCATCTGATTCGCAGAAAAGCCGGCCCTTGTGCTTCTCCACCACAATGTCGTAGGAGATGTACAAACCCTGGCCTGATCCCTTGCCTACAGCCTTGGTGGTAAAAAAGGGATCAAAGATCCTGCTGCGGATATTCTCTGGTATTCCGGGTCCGTTATCCATTATTTTGATCTCTGCCATCTGGCCGTTTTTCCTAGTGCCTATATAGATCTTGCCTTTGCCCTGTCTGCCCCCCTTTTCCTGCTGCTCTGACAAGGCCTGGGCCGCGTTGATGATAATGTTCAAGAAAACCTGGTTGATCTCGTCCTTGAGGCAGGGGACCAAAGGCAACTCAGGATCCAGCTCTGTCTCCACCTCTGCCCAGTATTTCCATTCATTCCTGGATATGGTCAGGGTGTCCTCCAAGGCCTTATTGAGATCCACCTGGGCCTTTTCATTCTCTCCGGGGTGGGAGAAGTCCTTCATGGAGCGCACGATGCGGGTGACTTTCTTCAGTCCCTCCAGGGACTCTTGCAGGGAGTCCGGGATGTCCTCGCGCAAAAAATCCAGGTCCAGCTCCTGCCTGGAGCTTTGGATCTTCTGCAAAAGCTCGGGCTGCACAGCTCCCTGTTGGGCCTGCTCTGCCAACTGCAGGGAGTCGCTCAAAAAATCCAGGATACTGGAGAAGCTGTCCTGCAGGTATGTGGTATTGCTCTCGATATACTGTACAGGTGTATTGATCTCGTGGGCAATCCCAGCTGCCAGCTGACCTATGGCCTCCAGTTTCTGAGCCTGCAGGAACTGGCTCTCCATTACCTTTTGCTCGGTAATGTCTGTACCCAGCAGAAGAAATCCGCTCAGCTCCTTGCTGTCCTGCTCCAATATAGGCTGGATGCTGAAGCTCAAAAATCCGGTAACCTGGCTCTCTAGAACATAGGAGACATCTTCCAGGGCAATCTTGTCCCTGCTTTGCCTGCACTGTTGCAGCCCGTGCCTAATAACCTCTTTTTCCCAGTTTACAGGGCACTCCATAATCGGCCTGCCCTGGACCTCTGATTTGGACAACCCGAACGTGGAAGCTGCTGCCTGATTCCAGCGATATACCCGCTCCTCACGGTCCAGGCTGATCAAGATGGAGGATATGGATTCCACCAGGCTGCTGGTCTCCTGCAGGGCCTGGCGCAAATTAGCTTCCGCATGGAGCTTGTCTGTTATGTCGTGCACTGTGGCGTACACCACATCCTTGCCCTGCACCAAAAGCGGACCACTAAAGACCTCCACATCCCTTATCTGCCCGTCTCCCAGCCGATGCTTGCACTGAAAGCGATTTCTCTGCCCGGAAGCAATCTGCCGCAGCTTATCCAGACACTCCTCGCTTCTGAGCTCATTGATCTGAGAAAGGCTCTTTTGCAGCAAATCCTGATATCTATACTTGTAAAAGCTGCATGCCGCCGAGTTAGCGTCTATTATCCAAGCTGTGTCCGGATCGATCAGGAGCATGGCTTCCTGATTGTTCTTAAATATGGCCTGATAAAATACCCTGCTCTCCTGGAGCTCTGCATAGGCCTGGATCAGCCTCTCCCCGGCCCTGATACGCATGGCCAGTTCCTTGAAATTGCAAGGCTTCTCCAAATAATCGTCAGCTCCAGCCTGAATTGCCTCTACTACATTATCCTTGGAGACAATATGGGCAGTAAGAACGATTATGTATACGTAGCCCAGATCCTGCTTCGTCCTGTATTCCCTGACCCTTTTGCATATAGCAGGGGCCTCCATCTCGGGCATGACCCAATCCAGAACAGCCACCTGCGGACAGTCCGGTTCCTGCAGGATCTGCCAAACCCTCTCCCCGTCCTGCGCAGTTACGACCTCGTAGCCCAGCTTTCCCAGGTAGGCCTTGAAGGTCTCCAGGGTTGGCTGATCATCATCTGCCAAAAGTATCTGCATAAAGCTATCTTCCTTATTGGCCTTGGCAAGCACGCTCTGGAAGTTTAAAAGGCAATACTACGTGCACTGCGGTTCCTTCACCCGGAGAACTGTCCAAGCGTATCTCCCCCTGCATCAAATCCACCAGCCTGCGCACGATGGACAGACCCAGGCCAGCGCCCTGGTGCTTAGTGTTGCGGCCTATGTCCAAGCGCACGAACGGCTCAAACAGGTCCTGCATCTGCTCCCTGGCAATGCCTGATCCTGTATCCTGCACAGAAAACTGCACCCACAAGCAATCTTCCTGTACTGCAGACGCTTGACTGGCCTTCAAGACCACCTGGCCCTGCTCTGTATACTTCACCGCGTTGCCCACCAGATTGAACAGGATCTGCTGCACGCGGCCCTCATCACCTATCAACACCGACGGCAAGGAATAATCCACAAAGCATCCCAGGCTCAGATTTCTATTTATGGTCTGCAGCTCAAACATCTCCATAATAGCATCAAACAAATCCTCCAGCTTGAGCTCCCCTTCAGAGATCTGCATCCGGCCGGCCTCGATGCTGGAGAAGTCCAGTATATCAGAAAGAAGCCTGGTCAGGCGCCGGGAGGAATTCAGGGCCATGCGCACGAATTCCTGCTGCTGTGCATCCAGGCCCTCGGTTTCCAGCACCTGCAGGGCGCCCATGATTCCATTCAGGGGAGTACGGATCTCGTGGCTCATATTGGCCAAGAACTCGGACTTGGCCTGGTTGGCGGCCTCGGCCTGCTCCTTGGCCTGCTGCAGGGCCTGCTCTGTGCTTTTGCGCTCCACGATCTCTGCGATCAAGCGCGCAGCTGTCTGCATACGGCGTCTGGCATTTTCCACAAGAAAAGCAGGCCGTGATTCATAGGCATTGGCATGATGCATTAATTCCTGGACATCTACGCGATATCTGGCAGCTAATTCATGTAAGCGAGACAAGTCCCTTGGCGGATCTCCATAACCAAGATTGATGCTCCCTATTGCTTTGCCCTGGCTGAGTATGGGTACTGCATAAAGGTGAATGCCGCCTGCGCACTCTACATCTACCGGTTCCTGCTTTTCCATGCAGGCTCGGGCAGCATCCCAGCAGGATTCATGGCACAACCATTTGCCGCAAGTCAGTGCCTGACGGTTGTCCGGGGTATTGCATAACCGCCTGGAAGCAGTATCCATGAACCTGCACCACTTGGAGGAAAAGATGCCCAGGGCGTAATCTCCGTTGGCTTCGTATACCGCCACCGAAGTCTCCAAAAGGCTCAGAAAATCATTTACAATATCGTGGAGCAGCTCCCTACCCACAGCATCCAGGATGACCCGCCTGGTGTTCAGCTCCAAAAGGTTCCCGTACTCAGGCAAGGGACCCTCTTGAATAACAGCTCCAGGCTGGAGCATCCATTCAATACGTTTAAGCTCGTCTTCAGCCCGCCTACGTTCTGTGATGTCAGTGGAGTAGCCTTGGTAGTGAACAATCTTGCCCTCATCGTCACGCACTACCCTGGCATTGGTAGAAACCCAGATTGTAGAGCCATCCCTGCACCGGACTTGATACTCGAAATTGGTTATCTCCCCTTCCTGCTCCAGACGGCGCTGGAACTCTTGTCTGTCCTTTGGATAGAGATAAAACTGGGTGGCTATATCCTTAATGGACTGGATCAATTCCTCAGGCTTGCTAAAGCCATACATCCTGGCCAATGTCTTGTTGGCGTACACAAAACGCCCCTGGGGAGTGGAGGTAAAGATCCCGATAGGGGCGTTCATCAGGATGTCCTGGCAGCCTTGCAGACTGGTGGCCATCTGGGGGCTATTATCTTGTCCCGGTGCGGTGTATGAATCTTTTGACGACATGCGGCAATCCTAATGCATTTTACAAAAACAGCTATTCAGCTAGGCCCTAATATCCGTGAAAGAACCAATTCTCTTGGGCGACAGGGCGACAGAAAGCCTTAATCCCGCTCCACGGGCTTAGTTAACCTTTCCGCAGCCCCTGCATCAGCTCATGCAGATTCTGGGCCCGCCTGCTCAGTTGCTCCACAGCCTGGGAGGCCTCGTTCATGGCAGTGGACTGCTTTTCTGAGGTTGAGGCGAGGCCCTGCACCTGCTCCGCGGTCTTCTCCACCACCTGCACGATGTCTTACAGCAGCCTGCCTGACTTGCAGATTCCATGAGGGGATATTTGCAGCTTCCTGGAGCATTCCTGGGGTGGAAACAACGATTCCGGATTGCCGCCACCATCCGGAGTTTGGAGACTCTGGGACATCAGGCCCCTTTTGCAAAACCTGACTATTATACAGAGCTTAAGGCGGACTCAGAGCAAAGGCGACTTAAAGGGCAAGAAGCACAACTGGAAGGAGCAGAGCCACACTCAGCAAAGACCAAATCGGAGCAAAAGCCATGGATTCACAAAACCAATTCGTTAATATTCTCATTTTTATTTTTGGTAAGCAAGGTTAATATTGTGTATCTTAGACGGCTTCCAGAATGATTCTTCGCCCCTACTATCCACTCGCCAGTTTCTTACTGCATCAAACTGGCAGCCTTCCGCAAGCGGTGGGGCTGATACCTGCACATTCCTGGCACATTAGACCTGAGAACAAAATCAAGTCCCATAAAATTACACTCTTTTGGAGCGTGGTCCGCACAGGGGAAATTGCCATCAAGCATTCTCTGGGCAGGCTGGTCTTTTCTGAACCACCCCAAAAGCTGTTGCCATCCGAGCTAATGTTGCACCAAGGGGCAATAGGCAGGGGCAGCTGCACCTGGAAGTGATTTTCTATTTGCCCGGGCTCTG
>JBKGXZ010000072.1:0-9007 GCA_046546355.1 Desulfohalobiaceae bacterium
GGCTCCTGCCTGATCTGGCAGTTCCTGCTCAGTTTGCTGGCCAGCTCCAGCAAAGGCTGGGCCTGGAAAGTCATGGCCCCTGTGGGGCAGTTCTTGACGCAGGCCTGGCAGAAGATGCACAGAGCAGGATCAGCCTGGACCTGGGAATCTATCTTGATCGCTCCGCTGGGGCAGGATTCGGCGCAGGTGCCGCACAGGATGCAGACCTGGGGATCAGCCTCAGGGGCGGCTGGATCGTGCTTTGGGGGCTCTTTATAGGGCCTGTTGCCGGGTACCTGGAGTTGGGGCAGCTCCCGGGCAGAGGCTGCAGAAGAAAGAAGCTCCCGGATCCTGGTCCCAAAGTCTTCCGCCAGCTCCCTGTCCCGGGCGTCAGGTCTGCCGTTGGCAATAGGCGTGTCCTGGGTGGCAAAGGAGTGCTCTGCGATAAAGGCCCCACCTGCCACGGGTAGAAATCCCCAGCCTTCAGCCAGATCCTTCAGCTCCAGCAGGGCGTCCTCATAGGCCCGGTTGCCGTAAACCACCACCAATACGGCAGGCATGCCCTGGGCCTGGATCTGCTGCATCCGCCTGGCAGCCAGGGAGGGCACCCTACCTCCGTAAACCGGGACCCCCAAAAGGGCCAGATCCCCTTGCAATTGGACAGGATCCTGCTTTTCAGAGTCTGGCAGGGTCAGATCCAGGCGCTGGATGTCCTGGACTCCCAGGCCCTGGGCTATGTGCTCCAGGACCTGCCGGGTGGTGGAAGTAGGCGAGAAGTAGACCAGACTTAGCTCATTGATCTGCATAGCTCCTCCTGGGATAGCTCATGTTTTTGGGGCAGGGTTGAAGGGACTGCGTGATTTTGGCTGTCATTGTCCGTTCCCAGAACGGAACATCCAAGGCGGCACAGAGCTTAATTGACTGATACCCGGAGATCAAGCATAAGAATGCTTGCATAAATATTACGAAGTATTATTATTAGTAATTATTATTTTTAGACATAGTCTGTCCTTTCCAGGACTGATTCCTGGGAAAAGGCCTGCGAAGCAGCCAGACAGCATAACTTCAGGAGGGACAATGCAGGATTTTTCCAGGCCCAGAATCGGTATAAGCAAGTGTCTTCTGGGGCACAACGTGCGCTATGACGGCGGTCACAAGCTGGATCGCTTCATTCGGGACACCCTGGGCAGGTACGTAGAGTTCGTCCCGGTCTGCCCAGAGGTGGAATGCGGCATGGATATTCCCCGGGAGGCCCTGCGCCTGGTGGGCGACCCAGAGGATCCCAGCCTGGTAACCATCAGATCAGGTATTGATTATACTGGGCAGATGCAGGCCTGGGGGGCAAAAAGGCTGCAAGAGCTGGAAGCAGAAGACCTCAGCGGATACATCTTTAAGGCCAAGTCCCCCAGTAGCGGGATGCAGAGGATCAAGGTCTACAACCAAAAAGGGCATCCTGCACCTAAAGGGGTGGGCATCTGGGCCAGGATGTTCATGGAGCATTTCCCTTTGCTGCCGGTGGAGGACGAGGGCCGGCTGAACGATCCGGTGCTGCGGGAGAATTTCATCACCCGGATATTCGTGTATGCCTCCTGGCGCAGCCTGTTGGCTGAAAACAAGACCAGGCAGGGCCTGGTGGACTTTCATACCAGGCATAAGCTACTGCTTATGGCCCATCATGTGCCCACCTACAGGGAGCTGGGCAGGCTGGTGGCCAGCCCCAAGGACTATGACCGGGAAGAGCTGTTTCAGCTTTACCAGGAAAGGCTCTGCTACACCCTTTCCCTAAGGCAGACCGCCAAGAAGAACGTCAATGTCCTGCAGCACATCGCCGGCTACTTCAAGAAAGATCTCTCCAGGGATGAAAAGCAGGAGCTGCAGGAGCTGATCCAAAGCTACCACCAGGGGCTGGTGCCGCTTGTTGTCCCGGTTACTTTGCTCAACCATTATGTGCGCAAGTATCAAAAGGCCTATCTGCAGGACCAGGTCTATCTCTTCCCCCACCCTCTGGAGCTTAGGCTCAGAAACCATGTCTGACTGAGAACCTTCCTCCTGGATCTCAAGTCTCCCTCCAAACAGGGCGAGCGCCGGTCGTCCTCCTGCCTATGGCAGTAGAGATGATTCGTATCGATATGTTGACCAATACCACAAGGGCGAGCGACGCTCTCCCTTTTCGTTGCGGATTGAAGTTTTCCATGCTTCGTTGTGCCCATCGTCAAGGCATGGGGGTTATTGAGGAGTTACGGTTTTTATTCATATGTTCTAGTAAATTACATTTATTTTTTTAACTGCTTGATTTTTAGCAAAAAACTAATATTGTTCGCGCTTCGGTTGTTGCAATGCACAATATAGACCAAAAAGGAGCGAGAAAGCCCTATGTTTAGCGTGAATCCTGTTGGCGGGGCCCATTCCTTGTTTCATCCCTGGAGCGAGGCGAGGGAATATGCAGTTGATACCTGGCAGCGCAATATCTTATTTCTGGATATCTTACGCCAACGGGGGAACATCTATCTGGAGCACCTTTACCAAGGCCAACCCCCAGTTCTGACTTTCCCCTACCAGGTGGTGCTTGAAGGTCGCGATTTGAACCCTGCGGTAAACTATTCCTTGTTAAAGATTCAAAATAGGCGGGCTCCAGGCAGCCATCAGAAAGACCAGGCTTCTGAGCACCGCCACTACCCGGAGATCACCGAGCAGGCAGAAAGCTCCAGCAAGCGGCCAATAGTCATCATAGACCCCAGGGCTGGGCATGGGCCGGGAATCGGTGGCTCAAAGCAGGATTCCCAGGTAGGCAATGCTCTGAGCAAGGGGCATCCGGTGTACTTTGTGATATTTTCTCCAGAACCTGAGCCTGGACAAACCTTAGCTGATGTGCACAAGGCCTTGGAGAGATTTATTGAGGAAGTTCATTTCAGGCATCCCAAAGCCAAGGCACCTATGATCATCGGCAACTGCCAGGCAGGCTGGGCATCAGCCCTGATTGGAGCAGAGCGCCCGGAGATCAGCGGCCCCCTAGTGCTCAACGGCGCCCCGCTTTCCTTTTGGGCCAGCAAGGACGGGCAGAATCCCATGACCTACAAGGCAGGCCTAGGAGGCGGCACCTGGCTGGCCTCGTTTTTGAGCGACCTGGGCAATGGGCGTTTTGATGGAGCCAATCTTGTGGCCAATTTTGAGGATCTGAATCCAGCCAATACCATGTGGAGCAAATTGTATAACTTGTATTCTCGCCTGGATAAGGAAGTGGACCGTTTTCTGGGCTTTGAAAAGTGGTGGGGCGGATTTTATCTCTTGAACGCTGAAGAGATCCATTTCATTGTGGACCAATTGTTTGTGGCCAACAAGCTGGAGCACGGCATCCTGGAATTAGCGCCAGGCAAGCAGATAAACCTGCAGAACATCGAGGAGCCTGTACTGATATTCAGCTCCCGGGGCGATAACATTACTCCTCCGCACCAGGCCTTAAACTGGATCAATGCAGTCTATGGCTCAGTTGAAGAGCTTATCCGGCAGAACAAGGTCCTGGTCTACATGGTGCATGAACGTATCGGGCATTTGGGCATCTTTGTCTCGCAAAGCGTAGCCAGGAAAGAACATCAGCAGATTCTAGAAAACATTGAGCATATCCGCTTTCTGCCAGCTGGATTGTATGAAATGGTTATTGAGGAAGGGCTGGAAAAGCAGGACTACCAGGTCAGGTTTGAGAAAAGGACTTTTGATGACTTGATGGCTGCTGAAAGCGGTATGCAGCAAAGTCGCTCCTTTCAAGCAGTGGCAGCTGTTTCCCTGGCCAATGACAGCATCTATCACTCATACTTCAGGCCCTGGGTGCGCATGGCCAGCAATGAGCTTTCAGCTACCATCCTGCGCCAGCTGCATCCTCTGCGCTTACAGAGATATTTGCTTTCCGATCTCAATCCTTGGCTATGGCCGGTCAGGTTGTACGCCCCATGGGTCAAGGAGCACAGGCAACCTGCTCCCAGAGGCAATTTCTTCAAGGTCCTGGAAACTGAAATGGCCAGAGTGGTGGAGAACAATTGGGAAGTATTCCGCAAATACCGGGACAGCACCATGGAGTTCTTTTTCAAGCTCTGGTTCGAAAATCCTTTTGTACAAGATCATTTCCTGGGGACCTTTGGGGAGGAGCCACGGGAGACAGAAGCTCATCCAAAGCAGGCGATTGAAAGCCTTAGCCAACAGACAGAGCTGACGCCCAGGATGAGGCAAGGCGGTTTTCAGGAGGCTGTGGTGCGTTGTCTGCTCGCGTTGATGAATGCTAAGCAGGCCCTGGATACGCGGGAGCTGAAATGCTTGAAGGACATCCTGAATACCCAGCATAGGTTCCACAGTCTAAGTATAGATGAGCTTATTCAGGTAATCCGTAACCAGAGCGCCTTGCTTTGCGGGGATCAAGGGCAGGCCTTGTCCACCCTGCGGGATTTGCTGCCTTCCCGGGAAGACCGTGAGCAGGCCCTGGCCTTGCTCCAGCAGCTGGCACAGGCAGTATCTCCTTTGTCTGCCGCCCAGGAACAGATTGTCCAGGAGGTGAGAGACCTGCTGGGTATGGGGGAGCTTACTTGACAAGAACTCTGCTCACAGGGGCGGAATTTAGGGAAGCTGGGGATGCAGCAAAGGGCCAGTGGCAGCCTGGGCTGCAGGGACTATTACTGGTGAGCTAGCTGGGCGGGTGGAGCAGGCTTTTGACTGAGCTTGAGCAATTGGGCATCAGGCCAGTGCCGCAGACAAGCAGCGCAGGAGGGCGGTGTGCGTTGGATACGGCAGCTCATAGAGAAGATGAAGCCCCTGAGAGTCCAGGTCCCGTTTACTGTCCGGGTTAGTCCCAGGGCCAAATATATCCGGCTGCGCATCCTGGATGGAACAGGGCTGGAAGTGGTGCTTCCCCAGGGCTATTCTGCTGCAAGAGCTAGCGGGGTCCTCCGAGCCAATCAGGACTGGATATTGCGGCATAAGGACCAGATCGAGCATGCGGCAGCACTGAGGCCGGATGCAGCGCATCTGCCAGAGGAAATCCATCTGGAGGCCAGTCAGCTATTCTTCACTGTGGGCTATACGTCAGATTCGAGTCAGGATCCTTGTTGGGAGATGCCCAGCAGGGATCAGATCCTGATCCAGGCTGATCCTCGTACCCAGGCTGATGTCTGCTGCTGGCTGTTGCAGGACTGGCTCAAGGAGCAGGGCAGGGCAGTATTGGTGCCTTGGGCCTATGCCTTGGCCCGGGAGCACGGTCTGCCTGTGGCCAGGATCCAGGTCAGGAGGCAGAAGACCCGCTGGGGCAGCATGTCCTCCTCAGGGACCTTGAGTCTGAACTGCCAGCTTTTGTTCCTGTCTGCGGAGCTGGTCCGGCATGTGCTGCTGCATGAGCTTTGCCATATTCGACATCCAAATCATGGCCCAAAATTCAAGGCCCTCCTGTCTGAGCTCTCGCCGCAGAGGGCCAGGTACGAGCAGGAGCTAAGAACCATGCGTCAGACTGCAGTGCCCTGGTGGGCCAAGCTTTGAGCCTGGAGAACATCCCCCTGCCCTGATATATGTCCTTGCCTAGAATGCATGGGATGGAAGGATAACAGCCTATGCAGTTTACGGATCAAACCTGGAGCAGGCCCGAGGCCTGGCGTCAGGCCCAGCTGAGCCTGGATCTCACCCTGCACAGGCTGGGAGGCAAGGCCCAGGGTTTGTTCAAACAGGCCCTGGATATCCAGGGCCTGCTTATAAGCCTGGATCAGGACCTGGAGGAGCTTTGCTCCAGGACCTGCCCCTGGTGTGCTGATCCCTGCTGCAAGCGGGCAGAGGTGCGCTACGACTTCCGGGACTTGTTGTTCCTGCACTGCCAGCAGCTGGCCCTGCCCCTGGGCCAGCCCAGATCTAAAGCAAATCAGCCCTGCGCCTTGCTTGCCAGGCAGGGCTGCCGCCTGCCCCGCATCCTGCGGCCCTTTATGTGCACCTGGTATCTCTGTCCCCGGCAGATGGGGCTGGTGCGGGAGTCTGTCCGTAAGCGGCAGAGGGCGCTTCCTACTCAGTTGCAATTGATCCAGGATAAGCGCAAGGAGCTGGAGTCCAGTTTTTTTGACCTGCTCCAGCTCTGAGCCCATAGCTTTCAGCAAGGACTAATCATGCAGGTATTTCTCGTTCTCCTTTCTTAACTGCTCTAAAAGCTTGTCGATATTATTATCTCCAGTGAATTTGACTAAGTGGGGCTTGGATTCTTGCAATAGGCTGTTGAAGAACTCCCTTCTCTTGGGAGCTGGCTGCCGGGCTACCTCCTCCCAGGAATTAAAGCTGCTCTTCTGCACTGCTTTTTGAGCCCCCTGTCTGAAGGCACCTTTAAAGGTCATAACTTTACAATCAGGGAAATGCCTCTGGGCTATTTCTGCCAGCTCTGTGATCTTTTTTTCCTGTTTTTCGTCGCCCATGACCGCCATATGCACCTCCTTGTTTTTGATAATAGCTAAGCATAAAGTATGCCAGGCTGCTCTTCTCAGGCTGAGTGGTTTCCAGGCTTGCAGCTGGGGCGTGGCGAGCGTTACAATGTCGTTATGGTAACGTTTTTATGGTAACGTTATTGGGCCAAAGACTGCTCCTCAGGTTCCAACTTCGTTTGCATTTTTCCGTTTGCTGGGGATTTTGCTGTCTGGCACTGTATTTGCTTGCAAAGAAGGAGATCCAAGACACCAGTCAGCCAGCTGCTGAAGCCATTCCAGCAGTTGTGCTGCGTAACCAGCAAAGGAGGAGAACCATGACGAGCTTCAAGGATATCGCTATAATTGCCTGCGGCACCGTAAGCCTGGAGCTGAATCACCTCAAGCAGGAAGGATTTTTGGACACTGAGCATATCAAATATACCACACCAGGACTGCATGAGGACCCCCAGGAGCTGGAGCGGCAGCTGGTGCAGAGGATCAAGCAGGCCAAGGAAGCTGTAGACAAAGTTTTGGTCGTCTACGGCGGTAAATTCTGCTATATAAATGTCCAGGATCCCACCCGGAGCATAGATCATGTCATCCAGGAGCAAGGGGAGAATATCACCAGAATCCAGGCCACGCACTGCATGGACATGGTCGCCAGCCAGCAGGAACGAGACAGCATCGCCCAGGAAATGGCAGGCGGGGAAAAGGTCTGGTGGATGGTCCCGGGCTGGATCAAGTTCAGGCATCAGGTCTTCCAGGGCTGGGACAAGGGGCTGGCCACTGAGAACTTCCCCAAGCATACCGGGGGGGCCATAGTCCTGGATGGAATCGGCTATACAGAGGAGTTCATGGCTGAAAAACCGGAGGAGTTCCTGGATTATTCCGACTGGATGGGCATCCCGATCCAGTACTATCCCACCGGTTTGGACAGATTCAGGGATCTGCTTCTGCAGGGAGCTGAGAGGCTTCAGGGCTAGAGTCAGGATGGAGCCCTGGGGCTGGTGGCAGGCCCCAGGAAAAAGGATAGCAAGCACAAGCAAAGGAGGCCATTATGCAGAAAGGAGAACACTTGGCAATCGTGGGCTGCGGCGGCGTAGGAGGGCCAGCAGCCATGCGGGCTAGACAGTTGATGCCGGATATCAAAATCAGCCTGATCAGCGAGGAGGACCGGTTCATTGTCAGGTGAGCCCTACCCCATGTGGTGGCCGGTCTGGTCGCCCCGGAATCCATTGTGAATCCGGACAAAATGTTCGCGGACAACGGTATCGAGCTGATCAAGGACCGGGTCCAGGATGTGGACAGCAAAAACAAGCGGTTGCAGCTCTCCCAGGGCAGGGAGCTGGAGTACGACAAGCTGGTGCTGTCCACCGGGGCCAAACCCATTGTGCCTCCAATTCCAGGCAGCGATCTGGAAGGGGTGTTCACCCTGCGTAGCCTGGCAGATGCGGAAAGGATTCGGGAGTACATGCAGGCAAAAGACCCCAAGAAGCTGGTTTTGGTAGGTTCCGGCTTTATCAGCCTGGAGTCCAGCACCCTGCTTTTGGAGAACCGCCCTGAAGATTTCCAGGCAGAGGTGATTGAGTTTTTGGATCAGCCCCTGCCCCTGATGCTGGATAGTGAGCTGGGGGAGCAGGTGCATGGCTATCTGCAGGAACAGGGCCTTTCCATGCGTATGGGCCAGAAAGTGGAGAAGATCCTGGGCCAGGAGGGTCTGGTCTCTGGGGTGGAGCTCTCTACAGGGGAGCAGGTGGATGCGGATATGGTCTTCCTGAATGTGGGTGCCAGACCCAATCTGGAGCTGGCGGAGAAGATGGGCCTGGAGATGGGCCAGTTCGGGATCCAGGTCAACGAGTTCCTGGAGACCTCGCAGCCGGACGTTTTGGCAGGCGGGGACTGTATAGACAACTGGAATTTTATCACCGGCCGTCCCAGCCCCATACAGCTCAGGGGGCCGGCTGTAATCCAGGGCAGATACATCGCCAAGAGGCTTGCTGGCTATGATTTCCCCTTTCCCGGGCTGCTGGGCAATAGCCAGGTCAGGCTGTTCGGCAAGTATATCTCAGCCATAGGCTTTACAGAGTCAGCAGCCAGGCAGGAGGGCTATGATCCGGTCTGCGCTACAGTGAATTCCCGCAGCAAGCACGGCATGATCCCTGGTGTGCAGCCCTGGCAGATCAAGCTGGTTTTTGATCGCGGCACCCAGAGGCTTTTGGGCGGGCAGATCATCAGCGATCACGAAGGGCCGGCCAAGGAGATAGATACTGTGAACGCTTTGATCCTGGGGCACAAGACCGCCCAGGACCTGACCACCCTGATGTGCGCCGGCAACCCGGACAACTCCTCTGAGCCCAGCCTGGAGCCCATCAGCATAGCAGGGGAGCAGGCCCTGCAGAAGATGTCCGGGTAGCCCTGTCTGCGGAAGAAATCATCAGGATCGACTACGACTACGATCACGACTACGACCCTGATAAAAAAGGTTTGAAAGGTTCCTCCCCCTCGCTATCGATGTCGTGGTCGTAATCGCAATCGATACTGATGATGTTTACCATTATGCCCTCCCTGGCTAGGGCTGAGCATAACACACACTTGACAGCATAGGTAAGGAAGGT
>JBKGXZ010000073.1:0-8716 GCA_046546355.1 Desulfohalobiaceae bacterium
ATCCCACGGCTTACCTGGCTAAATAGACCATAGGTCTAGGGCAAAGCCGTAATTAGCTGGGTCTTAAGTGTGGGTAATGAGCAGCCCAAAAGCCTGGCGGCCGGACCCCTAGCTCCTCCAGCCTGGGCAGAGCCTCCTGGGGCGCTTGCTTCAGGGCCAGCCTGCCCTGCTCCAGGACAGCAATCTGGTCTGCGAGATCCAGCACAGGCTC
Source organism: Desulfohalobiaceae bacterium (assembly GCA_046546355.1). Lineage (GTDB taxonomy): Bacteria > Desulfobacterota > Desulfovibrionia > Desulfovibrionales > Desulfothermaceae > CAZBUB01. The sequence goes on from JBKGXZ010000073.1 coordinate 212, forward strand.
CAGATCATGGCTGGAAATTATCTGTGTGGTCCCGGCCTGCTTCTGGCTGGATATGATCTGACGCAGCTCCTTTAAGGCCAGGTAGTCCAGATTGTTGAAGGGCTCGTCAAACAAAAGCACCTGCGGGGAATGCATCAAGGCTCCGGCCAGGCAGAGCTTCTGCTTTTCCCCGCCTGAGAGCTGCTGCACAGGTCGCTCCCAGAATTTTAAGAGCCCGAAACCCCGAGCCAGGTTTCTGGCCCTTTGTTCCAGCTGGGCCTGGTCCCCTGTGCATCCCAGCAGGATGTCCTCTCCCACCGTGCCGCCCAGGATCTGTAGATCCGCGTCCTGGAGCAAAAGCGCGCTGCATTTTCGCAGTTGGCCCTGCTGGCCGGGGCTCTTAACCCCCTGGATGCAGATCCAGCCCCGGGATGGGGTATACAGCCCGGCCAGCAGGGCCAGCAGTGTGGATTTGCCGCTGCCGTTGGCCCCGGCCAGAGCCAGGCAGGAACCTGCAGGGATCTCGCAGCTTATATCCTGCAGGACCTGCCTGTGCTTGGAAAAGGCAAAGCTTAAATCTTGGATGCTTATCATGGGCTTGCAGTCCATATCAGCTGGGCTGCAGGCTCAGCTGATTACGTTGCAGGAACCTGACCAGGGCAGCGCAGAGGAAGACCTTGATCAAATCCGCTGGCAAAAAGGGCACCAACCCTGTGAGCAGGGTCTGGGACCAGGATATCTGCAGCAGCATCTGCAGCCTGAGCAGGCCCAGCAGATAAATGGGCAGATTGCCGGCAAGGGCAAAGCCCAGGGCCCAGGCCCAAGGCAAGGGCCGACTGGAGATTGCCTTTCCGGCCAGTCCGGTGATCCAGGGAGTGAGCAGAAACCCGGCCAGGTAGCCGCCTGTAGGCCCCAGGATATGGCCCAGGCCTGAGGTCCCGCCGTGGAATACCGGCAGCCCAGCTGCTCCTGCCAGGAGATACAGACCCACTGCAGCAAAGCCAGCTATCGGGCCCAAAACAAAGCCGGACAGGAGCACAAACAGGGTCTGCAGGCTAAAGGGCACCGGACCCAGGGGGAAATGCACGTAGCCCCCTGCCACTATCAAAGCCGCCACAAGGGAGATCCACACCAGCCGGTGCAGGTTGGCCAAGGATTCCTGCATAGATATATTCCTCCAACAGCTAAGAGCTAAGAACTAAGAGCTACCCCTAAATGGATCAGACCCAGCTGTCAACCAGTATATTTAAATGGGTGACACCTACCATGCTTGCAGCTTGATTGCCCTGAGCGGTATTCTCTGTTAAAGGGCTTACTTGCCAAAGGCCCCAAGCCCTAAACCAAGGAATTCATGTCCGGCCAAGACACCAGGGAGCTTATCTTCCGCCAACTGCAGGCAAAAGGCCAGGCCTCGGGCCAGGAGCTGGCTGAATACGCCGGGGTCTCCAGGAATGCGGTCTGGAAGCACATCCACAAGCTGCAGCAGCAGGGCTATCCTGTCCAATCCCTGTCCGGCAGGGGGTATCTCCTTCATCCAGCCCCGGATCTGCTCCTGCCCCTGCAGATAAGAGCCGGGCTCAAGACCCGGTTCCTGGGCAGGGAGATTATCTGCCGCAGCGAGGTGGAATCCACCCAGGCCCTGATCCGTTCCTTGGCCTCAAATCAGGCCTCTGAGGGCCTGCTGGTCCTGGCAGAGCGCCAGCTGGCCGGCAGGGGCAGGCTGGGCAGGAGCTGGTCCTCCCCAGCAGGGAACATCTACCTCTCCTGCCTGCTCAGACCGGCGATCGAGCTGTTCAAGACCCCGCAGATCCCCCTTCTGGCAGGAGTGGCTGTAGCCAGGGCCTTGAACCTGCATCTGGGTCTTCATTGCCGGCTGAAATGGCCCAACGACCTGCTCTGGCAAGGCAAAAAGCTGGGAGGCATCCTGGCTGAGGTCTCTGCAGAGGCGGATCAAGTGCAGTATTTGATCCTGGGCCTGGGCCTGAATGTGAATGCCGGCCTGCAGGAGCTTAGCCCCGAGGTCCGGGATCTGGCCACCTCCCTGGGGCTGATCCTGCAGCAGCAGGTGCCTAGAGTGCCTTTGCTGCAGCAGATCCTGGCCAGCCTGGAGGAAATTTACCGCCAATACCTGAACCAGGGTTTTTCCGGCATCCGGGAGGCCTGGCTGCAACTGAGCTGCACCCTGGGCAGGCAAGTGGAGTTCTATCAGGAGGGAGCCCTATTGTCCGGCCTGGCTCAGGATCTGGACCATGCAGGCGGGCTGCAGGTGCGGCTGGCCTCAGACAAGACCATAACTCTGCAAGCCGGTGATATCAGTTTTGTCTAACTCCCCTACACAGGGCACAACAAAACGTGGAGCATCAACCCGCCGCACAAAGGGGCGAGCATAGCACACACTTGATACAGTGGGTAAGGGGAACTCTTTGAAATAACTGAAATTATCTTGCAGGTTCCTGGGAAAAAGAGCAATCTTTGCCCTGAAAGGGCTGCATATACCTAGCCCAGGGCAGCGCCCTGGGGAAGTAGGATTACAGGGAATGTGTACCGTAAGCCCTGTAAGGGCGGAATAATATATGTAGCACCCTTACAGGGTAGTGATCATTAAACTGATGTTTCTTATCGTCCCCACGCTCCACGTGGGATGTCGCCCGGCCGCTCCGCGGTCATTCTTGGGAACCCAGAGAGCGTGGGAACCTACAAACAAGCCAAGGAGAAACCTACATGCACCATTTTCAGCTGCAACAAGGCGAGCTCTGGGCAGAAGGGGTAACGGTCCAGGATCTAGCCCGAAAGTACGGTACCCCATTGTATGTCTACTCCAGCGCCACCCTGCACAGGCACTTCCAGGCCTTTGACTCCGCTTTCCAGGATCTTTCGCACCTGACCTGCTTTTCAGCCAAATGCAACTCCAACCTGAGCATCCTGAGCTATTTGCACAGCCTGGGCGCTGGCGCGGACATCGTCTCCGGAGGAGAGCTGTACAGATGCTTAAGCGCCGGGATAGAGCCGGAAAAAATCGTCTTCTCCGGCGTGGGCAAACAGGCCATTGAGCTGCAGCAGGCCCTGGAGGCGGACATCTTGATGTTCAATGTGGAATCCGAGCAGGAGCTGGAGCTCCTGCACCAAGTAGCCAAGGATAAAGGCCAGCAAGCACGTATTAGTCTGCGCATCAACCCGGATGTGGACCCCGGGACCCACCCTTATATATCCACAGGCCTGCAGAAGAACAAGTTCGGCATTCCCAGGCAGCAGGCCCTGGAGCTGTACAAAAGGAGCAAGGATATGCCCTGGATCCAGGCCGTGGGCATAGATTGCCATATCGGCTCCCAGCTGACAGAGGTCTCCCCCTTCCTGGAAGCCCTTGAGCGCCTGCTGGACCTCTACCGCCAGCTCCGGGACCTGGGCCTGGAAATCCGCTATCTGGATCTGGGCGGAGGCCTGGGTATCCCTTATGCTGAAGAGGACCCCCCGCACCCCACAGAGCTGGGACAGGCCCTGAGCCGGGTCCTGCAGGAATATCAGGATCTGACCCTGATCCTGGAGCCAGGGCGGGTCATCGCAGGCAATGCAGGCATTCTGGTCACCAGGAGCCTGTTCACCAAGCAGAGCCCGCTCAAGAACTTTGTGGTGGTGGACGCTGCCATGAACGACTTGATCCGACCCTCCTTGTACGGGGCCTACCACAGGATATCAGAAGTGGTGCCCCAGGGCCGGGAGGAGCAGACTGTGGACGTGGTGGGTCCAATCTGCGAGACCGGAGATTTCCTGGCCCAGGAACGCAGTCTGCCCCGGGTGGAGAAGGACGAGCTGCTGGCAGTATTCTCAGCAGGGGCCTATGCCTTCAGCATGGCCTCCCAGTACAACTCCAGGCCCAGGGCAGCCGAAGTTCTGGTAAATGGAGATCAGGCCAGACTGATCAGGGCCAGGGAGAGCTATCAGGACCTAGTGGCCCTGGAAAGTCACTATCTTGTTGAGATACCCAGCTTCTAGCCTTCAGTCTTGGGCAGCAGGTGCTCATACTGGGCGTAGAGATCGTCAAACACCACCGGAACTCTGGGGGCCAGCTTGGCCAGCAGCTGCAGCATGACCTCCCTGATCTGGGGATGGGCCGCCCTGGAGGAGCGCAGCCCTATCACATGCCTCCACTCCCGCAGATTACAGGTCATGACCACCTCGGTCTTCAGGCTGTTGGGCAGCACGCTCCTGGCCTCCTGGGGACTGGCTCCCTTCTGCAGCAGGTCTAGATAGGCTTTCTCCGCCTGATACATGGCCTGCAGCCAGACCTGGTACTCCTGGCTGTCTTCTGACCAAAAACAGGGCTTGATCACGGTGATCTCATTGCCGAACTTGTCCTTGGCATAGTTGGCGTACCTGGTGGACTCCTGGGAATAGGCAGCCAGCCTGTGCCTGACGATTTCATGGCTCACACCCCGGTCACAGACAATGCGCACAGTCAGGCTGCCGTGCTCGATCACGCTCTCGTGCCCGGATTTGAGGATCCTGCGCACAAAGTCCTCTGCAGAGCCCTCAGAGATCTTGTCCTCAGACTTGTAGCAGGTCCTGCCTGCCTGTTCTATCAGCCCGAGCATCTCCTTTGCCGAGGGCAGGTGCAGGATTTCCACGTAAGGCTCAATGATCCGCATACCCCACTCCCTTGTTTATTCGTGGTCGTTGTCCTAATCGCTGTCGATACTCATGATATCAATCTTGCCACGGGCAGAAAAGCGACCAGCGCTTGCTTTTGTGCTCGTAATGCAGACATACTTCCTTCATCTATCCCCGGGCATGAGCTTCAGATGCCTGTAGGCCTTGCCTGTGGCCACCCTGCCCCTGGCAGTGCGCTTCAGAAAACCGGACTGGATCAGGTAGGGCTCGTAGATTTCCTCCAGGGTGCGCACCTCCTCCGCACAGGCAGTAGCGATGGTCTTGACCCCCACTGGCCCGCCTCCAAAGTTCTTAATCAGGGCCAACAGAATTTTGCGGTCCATCTGGTCCAGCCCCAGAGGATCCACATCCAGCCTGTCCAGGGCCTCTATGGCCTGGAGTCCATCCACTTCCTCCTTGCCCTGCACCAGGGCGAAGTCCCTGACCCGACGCAGCAGCCTGTTGGCTATCCGGGGCGTGCCCCTGGAACGCTTGCCTATCTCCAGGGCCCCGTCCTGGGAAACCTGGATATCCAGGATGCGGGCGGAACGATGCACAATGCTGGCCAGCTCCTCAGGGGAATAGAATTCCAGCCTGAAGATGACCCCGAACCTGTCCCGGAGCGGAGAAGTCAAGAGCCCGATCTTGGTGGTCGCCCCCACCAGGGTAAAGGGCTCCAGGTCGATCTTCACTGTCCTGGCCCCTGGTCCCTGACCAATAACCAGATCCAGCTTAAAATCCTCCAGGGCAGGGTACAGAATCTCCTCCACTGTAGCAGGCAGCCTGTGGATCTCGTCCACGAAAAGCACATCGTGGCGCTGCAGGTTGGTCAGGATAGCTGCCAGATCCCCGCTTCTCTCCAGCACCGGGCCTGAGGTACTGACCAGGTTCACCCCCAGCTCCCCGGAGATGATCCTGGCCAGGGTAGTCTTACCCAGACCAGGGCTGCCGTAGAACAGGGTGTGATCCATGGACTGCCCCCTGTCCTGGGCCGCCTGCAGGAAAACCTTCAGATTGGCCCGCAGGTCGTCCTGGCCCACGAAATCCTCCAGACGCAGGGGCCTTATCTGTTCATCAGGCTTTCTTCCAGGGTTCTGGCTCATCTTGGACAGATCCTTGCTCAGGCCAGGCCGGGTCTATTCTCCGGACCTGGCTTTGGATACTCTCTTCAGCACGCTGCGGATAACCTCCTCCAGCATCAGATCGGGCTCCTCCTGCTGCACCTGCTGCAAAACAGGCAAGACTTCCGCTTCAGTATAGCCCAGTCCCTGCAGGGCAGCCAAGGCATCTGCAAAATTCCCTCCCTGGGCTGTATAGGGCTGCTGCCCCTGGCCAGGCAGGCTCTGCTGCAGGGAAAAGCTTTCCTTAAGCTCCCAGATAATCCTCTTGGCGGTCTTGGCACCGATCCCGGAAACTTGGCTCAGGCTGGCGGTGTCCTCCCGATAGAGTATCTCCTGCAGCTTTTGCGGGGAAAATTTGGAGATGATGCCCAGGGAGGTCTTGGGGCCCAGCTTGGAGACCCCGATCAGCTGCTTGAAGGTCTGCAGCTCCTCCTGCTGCGCAAAGCCGTAGAGCTCCAGGGCATCCTCCCTGACCACGGTGTGCACGTATAAGGCTACCTCCTCTCCGCTCCCGGGCAGCTCCTGATACAGCTTGCCAGGAATGCTTAAAATGTAGCCCACTCCGCCCGGGGTAAGAATGATGCAGCCTTCAGGCCAGACCTGCAGCAAGCTGCCCTGCAGATATGCGATCATCCCCTGGCCCCTGTTTTTTGTTCCCAGCTCAGCCTGCGCTGCATGTTCAAATGGCAGATAGCAGCGGCCAAAGCATCACTGCTGTCCAGGGACCAGCCCTTGGGGTCTGCATTCAGGAGCCTGCCAGCCATGAATGCCACCTGGTTCTTATCCGCCTTGCCCGCCCCCACCAGACTCTTCTTGATCAGATTGGGCTCATAGGTAAAAACCTGCAGCTCGAGGCTGGCGCAGGCCGCAATGGCTGCTCCCCTGGCCTGGCCCAGCTTTAGCGCAGAAGCTGTGTTCCTGGCCACGAACACATCCTCCACTGCTGCCTCCTGGGGCCCAAACTCCAGGATGATGCTGGCCAGAGCCTGGAAGATACGGCCCAGCCTCTGGCTCAGGGCCTGCCCGGAGCTGGTCCTGATGCAGCCGGTGTGCAGCAGCCGCAGCTCCCCGCTTAGCTCCTGCACCAGGCCGTAGCCTGTGCACCTGCTGCCCGGGTCCAGCCCCAGTACCACCCTGCCCTGGTCTTGCAAATCAAGCTCCTTATCAGTTCCTGAGCTCCTGGTACAGCTCATCTGGAATTTCAAAATTAGTATAGACCTTTTGCACATCTTCGTGATCATCCAGTTGCTCATAGAGCTTAAGCGCCTTGCGGGCAGTCTCCAGGTCCAGCTGCATGGTGGTCTGGGGCAACATGGTCACTTCCGCGTTCTGCAGCTCCAGGCCTGCCTGCTCATAGGCCTGCTTAACCTCCATATAGCTCTCTGGTGCAGCATGCACCTCAAAAACATGGCCCTCGTCCAGCACATCTTCTGCGCCTGCTTCCAGGCCCACTTCCAGCAACTGCTCCTCACTGTACTTCTGCTTGTCGAAGCTGAATACCGCCTTCTTGTCGAACATCCAGCTCACGCAACCTGACTCGCCCAGGTTTCCGGAGCTCTTGCTGAATATCTTGCGGATCTCAGCCACAGTGCGGTTCTTGTTGTCAGTGGCAGCCTCCACTAACAGGGCCACTCCGCCAGGACCGTAGCCCTCGTAGAGCACCTCCTCTATGCTGCCCGTGGATATCTCGCCAGTGCCCTTCTTGATCGCGGTATCGATCTTGTCCTTGGGCATATTGATGTACTTGGCAGCCTCGATGGCCATGCGCAGCCTGGAATTCATCTCCGGGTCTCCACCCCCCAACTTGGCTGCCAGCATAAGCTCCTTGGTGGCCTTGGTGAACATCTGGCCCCGTTTGGCGTCCTGGCGCTCCTTCCTGTATTTTATATTTGCCCACTTGCTGTGTCCGGCCATAATTATCTATCCTCCAGTATTGAATATGCATGACAGGGAAAACATTTTTCCTTCATTCGCATCTATTGGGGTGATTCGCGGGCTGTCACCCTCTTATCCCCAAGCCCTCAATTCCAGCATAAGTCTTATGCCTTAAACTCCAGCCCCAGGATAAAGGTTTCCTTGCTCTCTGATCTGGAGCTCTTGGGCTTTAGATTCTTAACCTTCTTGAATGTGCCCTGCATCTCCTTTTGCAGCTCAGGCAGATCTGGCCCCACGAACACCTTGCAGGCCAGGTGCCCCCCTGGTCTCAAATATTCCCGGGCATACTCCCAGGCAGATCTAGCCAGCTCCAAGGATCTGGCCTGATCCCGGATTTTGATCCCTGTAGTCTGCGGAGCCAGGTCGCTCAAAACCAGATCCAGGGGCGCCTCCTGCTGCAAAACCTCTATCAGCTCTGGGCCAGGCTCCAGGACATCGCTGACCACGAACCTGATCCTGGGGCCCAGATCCTGCTCCGGCTGCTGCTGGTCCACCCCCAGCACCAGGCCCTTCCTGCCTACCTGCTTGGCTGCAAACATGCTCCAGGAGCCGGGATAGGCACCCAGATCCAGCACTTTCTGCCCCGGCTTCAACAGGCCAAATCTGTTGTTCATCTCCTGCAGCTTGTATACCGACCTGGCTGGATAATTCTCCTGCTTGGCCTTTTTGAAATAGTGATCCCGATATTTTTTCATATCCCAGGCTCAAAAGACAATATTCTGCTGGCCCCCTTGACTTCTGCCGCAGGCCAAGATTATATCTTTTTGTTACGGGGACGTAGCTCAGTTGGGAGAGCGCAGCCTTCGCACGGCTGAGGTCGAGGGTT
>JBKGXZ010000074.1:0-8679 GCA_046546355.1 Desulfohalobiaceae bacterium
GGTGTCAAGTTGTGGGTAAAGACCAGGTTGGACAGCAGGGATCCTGAGTCCCCTGAAGACCAGCAAACTGATAATCAACTACAGGGACTTGCCATGCAAGGATTCCGCTATTTGGAGAACGTGGCCACATTACAGTATGACCCCCGGCTTTGCGTGGGCTGCGGCGCTTGCCTCACAGTCTGTCCGCACCAGGTTTTCGGCCTAGAGGAGAAAAAGGCCGCCTGCCTGGATCAGGGGGCCTGCATGGAGTGCGGGGCCTGTGCCCTGAACTGCCCTGCCGGGGCCATCAGTGTGCGGCCCGGAGTGGGCTGCGCCCAGGCCATCCTCTACGCCTGGCTGGGCAAAATCCCTGTCCTGCGCCGGGTATTCGCTCCGGACGCCTGCTGCGAGTAAAGGACAGCAAGCCATGTCTGCGGCAGCAAAATCAGCGCTCCAGCAGCAGTGGTCTGCAGGCAAGATCAGGATCTGCTTTTATGCTTTTGTAATCCTGTACTATGCCCTGCAGATCATAATCCGGACCTTTGTGAGCGACAGCCTGGAGCTGGATGAGGCAGAGCAGGTCTTTTTCTCCCAGTGGCTGCTTCTGGGGTACGGTTCTGAGCCGCCATTGTACACCTGGCTGCAGATAGGGCTGAACAAGATCTTCGGGGCAGGGGTATTCTCCCTGGCCCTGTTCAAGAATCTGCTTTTGTTCCTGACCCTGGCCTTTGTCTTTGAGTCCGCGCGCATCCTGCTCAAGAGCTCTTTGACAGCAGCATTGGCCGCAGTCTCCATCTTCTTTGTGCCCCAAATAGTCTGGGAATCCCAGCGGGATCTGACACATTCCGTGCTGGTGACCGCTATGGCAGCAGCTGCGGTTCTAGCCAGCATCCAGCTGGCCAGACGCCCCAGCACCCTGCGCTATATAGCTGTGGGCCTGGTCTTCGGACTGGGAATGCTCGCCAAGTACAACTTCGCCATTCTGGCTGTGATCCTGCTTTTGCTTCTGGCCTGCAGAAAGGGGAGCAGACAGCTGTTCCGGGATAGGCGCATGCTTCTGGTGCCGGGCCTGGTGCTGCTTGTGGCAGGCCCGCATTACACCTGGTTTGTGCTGAACCTGGATGTTTCCACTGGTTCAGTGCACAAGTTCGGCCTGGGCCAGGCAGGCTGGCCCTGGGACGGCCTCTACAGCCTGGCAGAGGCTGCAGTTTCCTTCTTGACCCCTTTGTGGATCATCTTCCTGGCAGTCTTTTTGCCGGGCAGGAAAATAAAGACTCCCTGGCAAGCTGCCAGGGAGCATCCCGCAGCCCGGATCTTCCACGCCTATTTTCTGTTGCTGGCAGCAGTGTTTGTCCTGGGGGTCTTGTTCTTCCAGCTGACAGAATTCAAGTCCCGCTGGATGCAGCCCCTGCTGTTCATTTTTCCGGTCTATCTCTTCTCCCTGCTGGATTTAAAGCGTCTGGGGCAAAGATCGATTCGCAGCTGGCTGGGCGCGGTGCTGGCTGTGGCAGGCCTGGTCCTGATTTTGATCCCGGGCCGGGTAGTGCTGGGGCCCAGGCTGGATTACATCACTCATTTCAATATGCCCTACAAAAACCTGGCTGCGGAGCTGCAGGAGCAAGTCCCAGGCTCCGGCCTGATCCTGACCAGGGACAGCAGGCTGGCAGGCAATCTGGGCCTGCATCTGCCCCAGGCCAGGATCCTGGATCCGGTCCTGGGCAGGCAGCTCCAGCCCGAGATAGGGAAGCAGAAAACAGCCCTGCTGGTCTGGGACGCAGAGCGCACAGGGCAGGAGCCTCCGGAAAATGTAATAGAGTTTGCCCGGCAGGAGCTGCAGATGCAGCCCTTGTCTGCAGAGGCCGGCAAAGTGGAGCTGCCCTATAAGTATGCCAGGGACAAAGAAAACAGGCAGGCTTTCAAATACCTGCTGCTGGGCCAGGTCCAAGGGGAAAAGCAGGATTAGGGGCTGTGGCCAGAGCTGCCGCCGCCCCTCAGCTTCCTGCGCAGCAGGGAGCTGAGAAGCACGATCCCAGCGCAGGCCAGGGCCACCAGGATCTGCAGACCTGCCCGGGATATTGAATCCTTGCCCAGGCCGCTGCCGATCAGGGTCACCACTACTGCCTCAGGCAGGAAACCCAGCAGGGAACCCAGCAGAAAAGCGGCTGTGCCCACCCGGGTCAGACCCAGGAAGAGATTGATGAACAGTCCCCCCACGGGCAGCTGGCGCAGGAAAAAGACCCCTAGCAGGCTGGGATTGTCCAGGAATTGCTGCAGCCTGCCCCCAGGCATTTGAGCCAGCTTGGCCTGGGCCCACTCCCTGCCTCCCCATCTGGCGAAGCAGAAAGTCAGGTAGGAGCCCAGCAGGGTGCCTATCTGGGACCAGATAAGGCCTTCCACAAAGCCGAAGGCCAGCCCGCCCAGGGCGCAGAAGATGAGCCTGGGCGCACCCAGGGCCACTAGCGCGGCAGAGGCAGCTGTGAACACCCCTGGTCCCCAGGCCCCGAGCTGCCTGAGCTGGTCTTTGATCTGCTGGATATCCTGCAGGTAGTCCTTCAGGCCGGTGAGGTGGATGAGGATCAGGCACAGGGCAGCGAATCCTGCCAGGACAAGCAGCTTGCGTCCGGCCCTGCTCCAATAGGCCCCGAGCTGGGGCTGGGAGGTATGCTCCTGCAAGGCGGAGTCCTTTGCCATGCCTGTATTATTCAAGGCACAATTTCAGTCTTGTTGCCTGGCAGGTTCTGCTTGCTGCTGGCTGCGCCGAGCCAAAACCGCCCTTTTGGCATACCAGCGCATGGCCAGGCAATCCAGAATGCCCCGGAACATCCTGTTGCCCACCCCGTACTTGGAGACACCGCCGGCCCTGGGCCGATCCTGGATAGGAATTTCCACCACCTTGAAGCCCTGCAGCCTGAGGATGGTGGGGATGAACCTGTGCATGCCGTTGAAGACCAGCATCTCTTGCAGGGCGCTTTTGCGCAGCAGCCTGAAAGTGCAGCCGGCATCTGAAACCTGGTCCTTGGTCAGGAAGTTGCGGAACCGATTGGCTGCCCAGGAGGAAAACTGCTTGACCAGGGTGTCGTTGCGCTTGCTCCGGACGCCGCAGACGCAGTCCACCCCGTCCTGTAAGGCCTTCAGAAAGGCCGGGATATCCCCGGGATCATTTTGCTGATCCGCGTCCATGGTCATTACCAGGCTGCCCCTGGCCAGGAAAAAACCTGTGGCCTGGGCGGCGCTCTCTCCGCTGTTGAAGCTGTGCCTGGCCAGCCTGATCCTGGAGTCTGTCTGCTGCATGCCTTCCAGGACCTTCTGGCTTTGGTCCTGGCTGGCATCGTTGATAAAGATGACCTCGAAGTCCAGGTCCAGGGTCTCTAGCCTGGATCGCAGCTCCTGATACATGGGCTGCAGATTCTGCGCCTCATTGTAGACCGGGACCACAATGGACAGCTCAGGGGCTGGGGACTGGGCAGCAACTGTCATGACTATTTACCGTAAAACTCCTGGATCCCTTGGCAGACCAGGTCCACCTCCTGCTCCGTAATCCCGGGGAACAGGGGCAGGGAAAGCACCCTGGAGCAGACGTCCTCTGCCACCGGAAAACTGCCGGTGCCCTGGTTCAGGTAGGCGTATGCCGGGAGCTGGTTCAGGGCATAAGGATAGTGCAGGCCGGTGCGGATACCCTTTTGAGCCAGGTGCTCGGCAAGCTGATCCCTCTGCCTGGAGAGGATTACAAACAGGTGAAATACGTGCTCACAGCCTGGGCGCACGTAAGGCAGGACAATGTCCTGCACACCTTGTAGGCGCTCAGTGTACCACTGGGCAGCCTGCCTCCTCTGGCTGTTCCAGGTCTCAAGCCAGGGCAGGGCCAGCCTGAGCATGGCTGCCTTGATATTGTCCAGCCTGGTGTTGGTGCCTTCGAATTCGTGCCAGTGCTTTTGGCTGCGGCCGTGGTTGCAGAACATGCGGATCTTTTGCAGCAGCTTAGAATCCTGGGCTGTGACCGCGCCGCCGTCCCCTATGCCCCCCAGGGTCTTGGAGGGAAAGAAGCTGAGCACTGCCGCATCACCTATAGTGCCCACCAGATGCCCCTGCTCCCTGGCTCCCTGGGCCTGAGCGCAGTCCTCCAGCACGAACAGGCTGCGCTCTTTAGCCAGGTCCATGATCCTGCCCATATCCGCGGGCTGACCATAGAGATGCACCGGGATGATAGCCCGGGTCCTGGGGGTGATCCTCTGCTTGGCCTGTTCAGGGTCCAGGGTATAGGTTCGGGGGTCTATATCGCAGAAGGCGACCCTGGCCCCGGTCATGCTGATGGCCTCGCTGGTGGGTATGGCGGTGTGCACCGTGGTCAATACTTCGTGGCCTGGGCCTATGCCCATGGATTTCAAGGCAGCATACAGTCCCAGGGTGGCTGAGGATACGCCTGCGACCCCTGGCACCTGCCACCATTGGCTGAGCTCACGGCAAAACAGCTCCAGCTCCCGGCCACCTATGTACTGGCAGCTGGAGATGGCAGCCCCTACCCGGTCCTGGATCTGGTCCATCAGGGGGGCGTACTGCCTCTGCAGGTCCACAAAGGGCACTTCTTGCATATCAAAATCCATAAATAGATGTTAAAGGCCAGTGTCTAGTTCTGCAGCAGGCCCAGACGGCAGGTCTTCATTTCCACCCCGGCGCAGACCTTTTCACCGTCTGTGGCAGCGGATTCGTACATGGCGTTTAATATCTCTATATTCCTTTTGCCTTCCTGGCCGTCCACCAGGGCCGAGGGCTTGATGCCGGTGGTAATGGCCTGGATTACATCAGCTATGTTCGGAGTATGGCCATGGCCGTAGACATTGGGCACCATTTGAGAGACGTTTTTTCTGATCTCATCATCCTCCGAGGTCTCCTGCTCGAACTTCCAGGTCAATAGCTCGTTCACTGCTATGCCGCCGATGACCACAGTGCCCTTTTCCCCCAGCAGGCTCAAGGAGCCCTCCAGGTTGTCCGGCCTGGCTGCCACAGTGGCCTCGTAGATACCCATAGCTCCAGATTTGAAGCGCAAAAGCGCGGCTCCGGTATCCTCCACCTCGATGTCCAGGACTCGGGTGGCGGCCTGGCATTGGATGGACTGCACAGGGCCCATGAACCACTGCAAAAGGTCCAGGTGGTGACTGGCCTGCTGGGACATGACCCCGCCGTCCAGGGCCCAGGTTCCATGCCACTTGTCCTGGTAATAATTCTGGTGTCTGGCCCATCTGACCCGGACTGTGGCCATCACCGGCCTGCCCAGCCTGCCCTGGTCCCAGGCCAGCCTGGCTGCCTGCACCGGCGGGTTGTAGCGATTCTGATAAATGACATACAGCTGACAGCCATGCTCCTCACAAGCCTGGATCATGGCCTCGCAGTCCTTGATCCGGAGGGCCATGGGCTTTTCTACCACTATATGCCTGCCGTAGCTGGCCAGATCCTGGACCACAGCAGCATGGTAGCCTGTGGGCACCAGGACCTGCAAAACGTCCACCTCAGGGTGCCTGGCCAGGAGCTCATGGTAATCCAGATAAGCAGGCACTCCATATTCCTGGGCTGCTGCCCCGGCCTTTTCCGGGTTGATATCACAGACCGCTATCAGCCTGGCCTGGTCCTGCAGGGTCTGCAAGGCCTGAAAATGCTTGTAAGCAACTCTGCCGCAGCCTATGACCGCAAAGTTGAGCCTGCTGTCCATCTTAGCGAAAGTCCATGTTTTTAGTTTATGGTATCAAGGCTTGCCAGCTGCCTTCAGCCCAATTTTGTACAGATTTTTTGCTGGCCAGTCCAGCCTAACTTCTGTTTTGCTGCCCATTGGGGGCAGGGAGGTCAAAGGTATAGCCAAGCAGCTCCAGGTCCCGCTGGTAGTGGCCGGCCACCAGTTCAGCCAGCTGGTCGGTATAGTAGCTGCGATAATCCCCGCGCTCCCTGGCCCGGCGCAGGTGGGGCAGCCTGGGAGCAGGGATTTTGATCCGGGAGCAAACGGTCTGGAAATCCTGCTCCAGGTTCTCGTAGCGGCAGATATAGTCCACTATCACCTGGCCCTGCAGGTTCACAATGTATTCGTGCTGCAGCTCCGCGGAAATATCCAGCAGAAAGCTGTAGGCCCGTTCGGGATCGAATTTGAGACGCAAAAAATCCTGGAATGACTTAATGCCCTGCAGGGCTTGCGGCCTTTCCCGCAGCAGGTGGTGGTAGGAGCTGACCTGCAGGTCCCAGGGGTTGCGGACCACTACGAACTTGAAAAGCCTCTGGAACACTTCTGGAGGCAGCATTTCCTTAGCTGCTATGGCCTTGGCGTGCCTGGGGAACTTCAGACCCAGCCTGTGTTTGGGCCGGGTGAGCTGATCCAGCTGACTTGCCAGCCACAGGGGCAGGCTGCACCAGCCTCCCCAGCGGTAGCGGCGCAAAGCCGCCCGGACGCTGGTGCCCCCGGTCTTGGCGATGTGTACGAACAGAAAGTTTTTAGAGTAGGAGATCAGCATTGAGAAGCCTTCAGTCGCTTGGCCGGGACGTTACAGCTGTCTCCAGGCCCATTTCCTGGAGATAGGCCTGGCTGCTGGCCAGCAGGGTGTAGTGCGCAACAGCAGAAGCCAGCTCCTGGCCGGGCAGGGGGCAGCGCAGGGTATCCTGCATGGCCAGGGCCAGGCCGTAAGGGTCGTCCACCTGGACCAGGGGCCCGAAGCGTCCGTCCTGCAGGATCTGCCTGGGGCCGCTGTTGCAGTCTGTGGCCACTACCGGTGTGCCCAGAGCCAGGGCCTCCTTCAGGGAGTTGGGTGAGCCCTCGAAGCGAGAGGAGAGCACAAACAGATCAGCCCTGGCCATATAGGCATAAGGATTGGCCCGGAAGCCAGGCATCTGGACCAGATCCTTGAGGCCCAGGTCCTGGATCTGTTTTTGCAGCTGCGGCCTCAAGGGACCTTCGCCCAGGATAAGCAGTCTGCAGGGCTGCTGTGTGCAGAGCCTGGCAAAGGCCTGCAGGAGGACGTCAAACCCCTTTTGCCTGGTCAGCCTGCCAGCTGCCAGGATTCTAGAGCAGCCGGAGCTGCTGAGCCAGGGATCCTCAGGCTGCTGCTCAGCCAGCTGATATATTTCCGGAGTGAGCACCGGGTTGGGGATAGCCCTGAATCTGGATGCGGGCAGTCTACAGATCCCTGCCAGGTCCTGGGCTATCCCCTGGGAGACACAGATTATCCTGTCCGCCCCAGGGTAGAGCCAACGGGCTGGATAGTAGCGCAGGGCCCTGTGCAGTGCTGACTTGCCCTGCAGGGACTGGCTGAGGTGGATGCCCAGCCGCAGCAAGAGCTTTTCTGGCCTGCCGGTCATACGCCTGGCCAGCAGGGCCACCTTGGCTGCCCGTTCCTTGGCTGCCAAAAGGGCCTGGGGGTTTTCCTGGCGCAGATACTTGATCAGGCCGGGCAGACTGAGCAGGGTGCTGCCTGCCTGGAGGTCTATGACCCGGGCTTCCGGTGGAATGCTCCCCAGGTGCGCTCCTCTGGCCTTGATCAGGACCATATCCACCTGGTGCCCGGCCTGCAGAAAGCCCCTGGCCAGGTTGCTGACCATCTTCTCCACTCCTCCGTCCCCGGAGTAAGACACGAAAATGCCAATCCTGGGCACTTGAGCTCCTTGAAAAATTTATAGGTAATTGTTCACCAGTCAGCAGGCCTGGACAAGGAGTCTGGTTGAGGCCTAGATTGTTGACAGGTAAGCCCCAGTGATAAGCTTTGTATACGTGAAGTTGGCACGTCTTTTGCCTGATAGCATATCCGGGCCTGGCCTGCCAACATGAAAGATCAGCACCAATTGTGACATGCCTGGTGCGGGCAGCTAAGATCGCCTCCTAGGCGGTTTCCCTGTATTGGCAGATTTGCTGCAGCATAATGCCGCAGACGATCAAGAGCAGCCCGGGCAGGGTGCTGGGCAGGATCTCTTCCCCTACCAGGAAGCGGATGAACAGCAAAGAGAGAAAGGGGGAAAGGTAGATAAAGATGCTCACCCGGGCTGTAGAGCTGGAAAGCTTGAGGGCTGTGCTCCAGAGCACGAAGGTGATGCCCATTTCGAACAGGCCTATATATGCAGCCCCCAACAGGCCCAGACTGGAGGGCAGCACTGGGCCGGAAGAAAACAGCAGCACCAGGCCTACGAACAGGCTGCCCCAGGCAAAGTTCAAAAACAGCCTGCAGGCTGCGGGCAGGGGGTCTTTGGTGTTCAGGATCCAGTACAGGGCCCAGATCACGGTGCTGCCCAGGGCCAGTGCCACCCCCTTAGGGTTGGAAAACTGCAGGGCCAGGATGTCCCCCCGGGTAGAGATGATGTACACCCCTGCATAGCTGATAACCAGGGCCAACAGATCGATTTTCCTTAAAGGCTGGCCAAGCAGGGGTACAGCAAGCAGGGACAGGGTGATGGCCCAGGTGTAGTTCAGGGGCTGGGCCTCCTGGGCTGGCAGCAGGTCGTAGGCCTGCAGGAGGATAAAGTAGTAGGCAAAGGGGTTTAAGAGCCCCAAGAGGGCGGAGTAGAGGATATCCTTGGTGGTGCAGCGGCTAAGCCTTGGGCCTTGGCCCTGGAGAACAACGATCAGGCCCAGGACCAGGACCGAGGCCATAGAGGAGAAGAACAGCAGCTGGGTCACACTGGCCTGGCGCAGGCTGAGCTTGAAGGCAGAGGCCACCGTGGACCAGATGAGCACAG
>JBKGXZ010000075.1:0-8613 GCA_046546355.1 Desulfohalobiaceae bacterium
GGCCTGGACCCAGATGACAGCATCCTGGGAGAGCTCCTTACCTTCATATTGGTCATCTGGGCCTACACCCAGGGCACAGAATCCCCACCAACCTGCCTTGGGGATGCCGAAGCTGAATTCCCCATGTTCATTGGCCTTGATGGTCATGGTCTCAAAAGCGGCCTGGGGAGCCTCAACCTTGGCCTGCTTAGCAAAAGAGTCGGATTCAATTTTCGGCTCATGGTTCAGGTACTCCACTTCGATTTGCGCGTTGGGCACTGGCTGGCCGTCAGCCTTGACCACCCCTCTGAATACGTTGCCAGTCCACAGGGCATAGGGCTTGTCCAGAGGCACAATCTCTGCCTTCAGGCCCAGCTCAGTATCCCAGTCCGTGGGTAGGCCTTTGACATTGACCACGGTCTTGGTGATTTGCTGAATATATACCTCTTCTTTCTCTTCGTAGTAGGGCTCCGGCTTTAAAGCAAATACCCAGTCTCCCATGCCACGCAGGCTGTAGTCAGTGGCAAAGGCCTGGCCGGAGTTATGGGCCCCTTGCCATTTGATGGGCTGCAGATCCTGCATAAGATCTGTTTTCTGGCCTTTGTGCAGGACATAAAACTCTTCCGGCTCAGGCATGTCCATGGTGTGCCCAGCATCAAAGGGGTGGGTGAAGATGAGCCGCAACTGCAGCTTTTCTGGTTTCTGCAAGGCAGATTCCGGGGTATAGATGAGCTGGAAGTGGGCTTGGGCTGAAGTGGCAGCAACCAAAAGCATAATCAACATGATAGGCATACTGTAATAGAACTTCATTTTGACCTCACTAAAATATTTGTTGGGAACACCGTTATTGGTTACTAGTTGTCAGTTATCAGGGTCTTGCATCTCACCCGATAACTGACAACTAACACATCCTCGTCTTTTTCAAGCTTCTTTTTGCCTGCGACGTCGTGGGCCTGGAAAGTAAGAGTTAATAGATTTCGTCGCCTTTAACTTTTACTTGATGACCTTTGCCTGCATCCAGGACCACAGTGTAATCCTCATCTGGCTGGTCAAAAGTGATTTGGGAATCCTGGTCCATCTTTTCCTGCAGGATTTTATCCCCTTCTGCATCCTGGAGGTAGACTGCTGTTCCTTCTGCACTGCCGCCGTCAGAGAATCCGCCTTCGCAGGTGATAGTCCCGTCCCCGTTGTCCCAGCAATCAAGCAGCGGGGTGTGGGAAAGGGCCTGGGTGGCCAAAAACAGGGTCAAAAAGGTGAACAAAGCCGCAATACCTAGTTTGTGCATAACGAACCTCCTTACATATGGTTTAATGGTTTCATGGGCGTTTATCAGGGATCAGACCCATGCCTATGGTGACCGTGACCATCAGCGCATAAAAGCTGAACATGGCCTGCAGGCCAGTGAGACCCAGGAACTGCCCGCCGGAGAAGACCAGCACAGCCGCAACAATGCCCAGACTTATCTGGTACAGCAGGGAGAAGAGCATCCATTTGCTGGACAGGGTCTGGATCTTGATCCCGATCAAAGTGGCCAGGCATGGAGGATACAGGGCCATAAACAGCATTAGGGCCAGGGCATGCAGGGCTGTAAAGTCCTTCTCCTGCCCGCGCATCCTGTTTTCCAGACTACCAGTATCAGACTCATCCTGCTGATAGATGGAGCCCAGGGTGGCCACCAAGGATTCCTTGGCTGCCAGGGCGCTTAAGAGGGAGACATTAATCCGCCAGTTGAACCCTGCCCATTGGGTGACAGGCTCCATAGC
This sequence comes from Desulfohalobiaceae bacterium, assembly GCA_046546355.1. GTDB lineage: Bacteria > Desulfobacterota > Desulfovibrionia > Desulfovibrionales > Desulfothermaceae > CAZBUB01. The sequence goes on from JBKGXZ010000075.1 coordinate 1,743, forward strand.
CCGGCCCAGTTGGCCCAGAAAGCTGGCGTCAATCCGTTCGGAGCGGATTTCCCTTCTCAGTGTCCTGCGCTCGTTGTCCAGGGCCTTCAGGGCCTGACCGGCCTGCCTGGCTTCAGCTGGCTTCCTGCCCCGTTTTACAATCTGGTAATATTCTGGGTTGCGCTCTTTGAAATCCTTATTGACCCTATCTGATTGCTCCTTGCTGCTTACCCCTCTGCGGGCCTGTTTGTAGTCATCTTGAAAACTGAGCAATGCCAGGATGGAATCCTGATCGGATAAGGTATTTGCATATTCAGTATCCTGGAGGCTGTTTTGAAACTCTGTGACTGCCTGATCTGCATGTTGCTCAAAATGCTGCTCCCTGTCCTGACTCAAGCCTGGAAAGTAGAGCAGGACAAAGACGATTACTGCCACAGCAGCCACGATGGTCACGATCTTGCGCACAAAGAGCCAGGTCCTCTCCAGGGAACGGCCCAGGACGCCCTTGATTGTGGGCAGGTGATAGCTGGGCATTTCCATTATAAAAGGCGCGGTTTCTCGCTTCCTGAGCATTGTCAGGCTCAAAAATTTGGCCACAGGCAGGGCCATGAACAGGGTGATGGTGGAGATGAAGAACATAGCCGGCCCCTTATGATCCGGGAAGTAGGCATTGACCAGCAGGATGTATAAAGGGACCTTGGCCAGGCAGTTGAGCATGGGGATAATCAGAATGGTGGCCAGCCTGGCCCGATCGTCCGGAATGCCCTTGGTGGACATGACAGCTGGCACTGCGCAGCCGCCCACATAGACCCCGCCCAGGACCATGGGTAGGGTGGACTGGCCATGCAGGCCGAAGCGGTTGAACAGGCGGTCCATAAGAAAAGCCATTCTGGGCATGTAGCCTACATCTTCCAGAAAGGCGATCAGGGCAAACAGGATAATGAAGATAGGGATATAGTTGAGCAGGGCGTTGACGCTGTCCATGAACCAGATCCCGAAGCTGCGCAGGATTGGATCAAACAGGAACTCCGGCTGGGGCAGGAAAGATACCACCAAGTTCTTGAATCCTGCCAGAAGCGGCCAGGTATAGTCAGTAATCTTGTAGCCCTGGACAATGGACAGCTCATACAGGAGATAAATGACCGCTACCAGGATCACAGGGCCCAGGAGCTTATGGCAGACAATGCTGTCGATTCGATCTGTGAGCTTGGCTTGTCTGGGACTCCTGGACTGGATAAACCTGTCTCCAATATTTGCTGCCTGCTGGAAACGGCTGATGCTGATTAGGCGTTCAGGTGCCTCTCCCTGCTCTTTTTGGATTTTGGCCCGCAGATCAGAAGCCTGCTGCAGGATTTGCTGGGCCTGCGCTCCTCGCTCCTGGAAAAGCTCCCAGACCAGGGGGTCATTCTCCAGGAGCTTGATCGCCAGCCAGCGTACAGGCAAATGGGAAGGGACCTCCTGGTGATCCTGCAGCCAATGGGACATGTTTTCGATGGCAGGCTCCAGGGGGCCGTAATCTATTCCAACTTTGGGGACGGTTTGTTTTTGCTCAGCTGCCTGGATAATGGTCTGTTTTAACTCGTTCCTGCCTTGTCCGTACCTGGCACTGACCGGCAGGACAGGAACCCCCAGGAGCCTGCTTAGGCCTTGGAGGTCTATATTGATATTGTCCTTGCGGGCCACATCCATTTTGTTCAGGACCAGGATCAAAGGGAGCCCAATCTCCGCCAGCTGCAAAAACAAAGACAGGTGTCGTTTGAGGTTGGCAGCATCAGCGACCTGAACCACTGCATCAGGCTGCTCCTCCAGCAGGAAATCCCTGGCTACCCTCTCCTCCAGGGAAAAGGTGCTCAGGGAATAGGTCCCTGGCAGGTCTGTGATTTCCACTTTGTGTCCTGCCTGACTGAAAAAGCCCAGTTTCTTTTCCACAGTCACCCCAGGGTAGTTGGCAATGTGCTGTCTGGCCCCGGTGAGCAGGTTAAATACCGTGGATTTGCCGCTGTTGGGCTGTCCAGCCAAGGCAATACGCAAACTGGGCTCAAGCATGACTGGCCTCCACCAGTACTTGCCTTGCTTCATCCCTGCGCAGGCTGACCAAGGTGTTGGCTACCTGGACCTCTATTGGGTCCTTGAGAGGTGCGTTGCGCAGGACCAGGACCTTTTGTCCTGGCAGCAGGCCCAGATCGAAGAGCCTTTGCCCAAGGCAACTGACAGTAAGGATTGACTTGATGATGCAGCTTTGTCCGGGCTGGATTTCTTTTAGTGTCATAGGCTTACAGGGGTTAAAAGTTGATTTTGGGCTAAATAATTAGCTATGCCTAATTCAACTGTTAAAAAAATATCCTGTTAAGGCAGGATTTGAAAGCATTTTTAAAGTATAGGCTTGGAGTTGTCAAGCAAAAAAATTTAAAGAACCTAATTTTTTTTGCCGACCTGATATGCCCAGCTGGAAAAGGGGGCTGGGATGTCCATTTTTGCTTTAGTTGCGCTCTCCATTGGTGCTATGCACTTGGTGCTTTTGGGCATAGGGTCCTTGGCTGGTTTTTGGTCTTGTTGGGGTTGATTTATTGCAGGTCTAGCTCTCCTTTTAGCAAAGCCCTGCAGGTCGTTTTTGCTTGCGATCCGGCACCCCATATGCTAAGCAGCAAATAATCTTAGCTGTCCATTCCAGCTGCCAGATCAGGAGGCTCCAGGATGAGGCTTAGTCTGAAGATTTTTCTGCTTATGTTTGGAGTGGCCTTTATTGTCTCTGGGGCTACCGGTTCTTATTTCTACTTTGAGGCCAAGCAGAGCATGCTCCGGGCCATCCAGGATCAGCTGCGCACCGCATCCCAGTCCTCTGCCGGCTCAATTTCTGGTGAGGATCTCCAGCTCCTGACCAGACAGGAGCAGGTGATTTCCCCTGCCTACAAAAGGGTCCAGGATGTGCTCTGGGATATCACCCAGACCAATCCGGATTTTCTGTATGCCTATACCATGCGCCTCAAGGACGGCGAGGTTCGGTTTGTGGTGGACTCCCCGCCCAGTGACGACAATCAGGACGGAGTCATCTCAGAGGATGAGCTGCCAGCGCCAATTGGGGAAAAATACCCGAACCCGCCGCAGACTCTGCTGCAAGGGTTTGTGCAGCCCTCTGTGGATGATCAGCTCTACCAGGATCAGTGGGGCTGGACCATTTCCGGATATGCGCCTATCCAGGATTCCCAGGGCAGAAATGTGGGCCTTTTGGGCATAGACATGAGCGCTGCCAGGATGGAGGCCAAATTGGCGGAGATCAAGCGCGCAGGATTGATCTCCCTGGGGGTGTCTTTCCTGCTGGCGCTTTGCTTTACCTGGTTTTTGAGCAAAAGCATGGCCAGGCCCATTCACGCCCTGCAGAACGCCTTTAGACGGGTGGGCGAGGGGGATTTGGAGGCCAGGGTGCCTGAGAACGGCAAAGATGAGCTGGCCCGGCTCTCCAGGGATTTCAATCAGCTGGTGCAGGGGCTCAAAGAAAAGGAGCTCCTGAAAGCCAGCCTGGGCAAGGTGATGCATAGGGAAGCTGTGAACAGGCTCCTGAACAACGAGCTGCAACTGGGCGGGGAGACGATCACCGCCAGTATCCTGTTCTGCGATTTGCGGGGATTTACCGCAATCAGTGAGAAGTTGCCGCCCAAGGTCCTGGTGGGGCTGCTCAATGATTACTTCAGCGCCATGGTCAAGGTGGTTGAGGCTCATGGCGGCATGCTGGACAAGTTCGTAGGGGACAAAGTCATGGCTGTGTTTGGCTATGACCAACATGGACCAGAAAGCAGGGCCAAGTCCCTGCAGGCAGGGCTGGAGATGCTGGCTGAGTGCGATAGGCTCAATTCAAGCCTTGGGCTGAAGCAGGACATGCAGCTGGTGAACAGCATAGGCATCCACAGCGGGCAGGTCCTGGCAGGCAATATCGGCTCCCAGGAGCGCATGGAGTACACTGTGATCGGGGATGCGGTGAATATCGCGGCCAAGCTGGAAGGCCTCTCCAGGCAGCTTGATACCAGGCTGGTGGTCAGCCAGGAGGCCCTGCAGGGGGTAAGCCCCTTGCCGGAGAACCTGCAAAATGCCGGCCTGCACAGGATTCCGGGCCGGGCTGAGGAGCTGGAGGTGTTTCTTTTGTTATAAAGCCGTGCTTTTTGAGAGCTTTGATAACCTCATCAGCCTTGAGCATTGGCAGGTTCATGTTCAATGCTCACTTTTTGTACGCCAATAAACTCATTCTGGATAAAGGGCTCATCATCAATGCACAACTCGATGACTTCGCGCATATTGTGCATCAATTCCTCAAGGTTTCTGCTCATTGCGCACAGATCAGGCGCAGCTGGGCCAGGTCTGTCTGGCCCTGCAGGATCTTCTGTACCCCGTCCTGGACCAGGCTGGTCATGCCCTGTTTGAAGGCCTGCTGCCGCAGCTGGGAGGCATCCTTGCCTTGGGAGATCAGGGCTTTGATCTCAGGATCAGAGACCAGGAGCTCGTGGATCCCGGTGCGGCCCTTGTAGCCCAGGTGGGCGCAGGCAGGACAGCCCTGGGGCTGGTACAGGGCAAGACCGGATTCGTTTCCCGCGAGCTTTTGAAAGGCCTCTTGGTCCCCATACATATTGGCCAACTGCTCCAGTTCCCTGGCCTCAGGGGTATAGGGCTTTTTGCACTCCGGGCACAGGGTGCGCACCAGGCGCTGGGCCAGCACACCCTGCAGGGCGTCAGCAAAGTCCAGGGGGTCCAGGCCCAGGCCCAGGAGTCTGGTGATGGTTTCCGGCGCGGAGTTGGTGTGCAGGGTGGAGAAGACCAGATGCCCGGTCAGAGACGCTTCCAGGCCGATTCTGGCGGTCTCCTGGTCCCGCATTTCCCCGATCAGGATCACATCCGGATCAGCCCGCAAAAAGGAGCGCAGGGCAGCTGCGAAATCAAAGCCGATGCCCGGATTGACCTGGACCTGCTGCAGCCCGGGCTGGGTGATCTCCACCGGGTCCTCTGCAGTCCAGATCTTGTTTTGAGCAGATTTGATCCTCCCCAGCAGGGCGTGCAGGGTGGTAGTCTTGCCAGAGCCAGTGGGCCCGACCACCAGCAAGATCCCATGGGGCCTGGAGATCAGGCCCAGGATCCTGTCCTGATTGGTCTGGGCAAGATTGAGCTCCTGCAGGGTCATGGCTTTGGAGCTGGACAGCACCCGCAGCACAGCAGCCTCCCCATGCACCGTGGGCAGGGTAGCCACCCGCAGCTCCACGGGCTGCCCGCGCAGCTTGGCCTTGATCTTGCCGTCCTGGGGCTTGCGGCGCTCTGCAATATCCAGTCTGGACATGATCTTGATCCTGGCGATTACAGGCCGGACATGGCTGGCAGGGATTTGCAGCACCTCCTGGCAAACTCCGTCCACCCGCATGCGCACTCCGGCCCCTTCATTCCCGGGACCAGGCTCAATATGGATATCTGTGGCATTGATTTTGATGGCCCGGGAGATAAGCTGATTCACCAGCTGGATTACCGAGGATTCGTTCTCGTCCGGCAGGCCCCCGGCATCGCTGATCTCCTGTTCCTCCTGGATACAGGAGTCCTGTACCAGGCGCTGCAGGACCTCTTTTAGATCCTGGTCCTGATGATGCCCCTGCTGCAGCTCGCGGGTTCTGCCTTCCAGGTAGGCCAGGATATCTTCCCTGAGAGCCACCTGAAACTCATAGCTCTTGGCTCCCAGGGCCTGCTGGATTTCCTGCACAGTCTGGCTGTTGTTGGGATCTGCAAGCAAAATTACCGCTTTTTCTTGATCTCCGGCGATGGGCACCCAGAGGCTGTTTTTGAGATAGGCCAGGTTGAGATTCTGCATCAGCTCTGCAGGCGGAGTGATTCCAGGATCGAACTGGTGGAAGGGCACCTGGTAGAAGAGCTCCAGGGAACGGCCCACTTCCTGGGGGGAGAGCTGAAAATCGCTGCTCAGGATGCTGGCCACAGAGCTCCCCTGCTGTTGGGCGCTTTGTCTGGCCTGCTCCAGCTGCTGGGGAGTGATCCTTTGCTGCTGCAGCAGGTAGTCGAATTCACTCTGGGTGGCCTGGAACTGGTAATGGAACTTCTGGCCTATGATCCGGGCCAGCTCCTGGGCCTGCTGCAGATCCTGGCTGCAGAAGCTGCCTCCATCCTGTTTGTTCATGACCTGCAGCACCCCTAGCAGGGTCTGCTTGAAACTGATGGGTACAGCCAGCATGGAGCGGGTGCGCAGCCCGGTGCGCTGGTCATAGCTCTGGTTGAAGCCCAGTTTGGGATGGATCTTTTGCAGGGCTTGCTGGTCGTATACGTCAGGGATCTGCACCGGCTGCCTGGTCAAAGCTACGAATCCGGCTATGGAGGTAAAGCTCAGGGGCAGGCGGATCTCCTGGATTTCATCCCCGGTCTTGTATTTGGAGACTATTGCCTGGGCCTGGATGTCGCGCTGGTAGATGGTGAGTCGCTCTGCATCCAGAATGGCCAGGATCTCCTTTTCCACTTCCGGCAGCACCTGCACAAAACTGTCTGCTTCGTGCAAAACATGATAGAGCCGGTTCAGCCTGGTCTGATAATCCAGCTTTGCCTGCAGGTTCTGGGTAGACATGTCCTGATGCTCCTTTTCAACGTCCCCTGTCCTTTCTGGCCAGGGAAGGAAAGATGGTAGAGGTCATTCGTATCCAAAGCGATTACGATCAGGACTGCGACTACGGTTTAGCCTCCCTCCCCTCGCTATCGTTGTCGTGGTCGTAATCGATATGCCTGATCTCATCCCTATGCTGGTCGTTACCCACATTTGACACCCAGCTAAATACGGCTTTGCCGTAGACCTAAGGTCTATTTAGCCAGGTAAACCGTGGGATAAGGAAGAGGTCATTTTTCAACCACCCCTTACCCCTCCTTG
>JBKGXZ010000076.1:0-8463 GCA_046546355.1 Desulfohalobiaceae bacterium
GACTCGCCGCTGATCTTGCCTGCATCCTGGTACTGGCCGGTTTTGAAGTTGTAGGTAGGGTAGCCTCCAGCCTCATTGATGATGTTGGTCAGCACGTTGGTTCCATAAGCAGGCAGGCCCTGGCCGGTGACCGCGTGGTTGCGCAGGCCCTCGGTGAACTTCTTGTTGGCCTCCTTGAACTTCTCCGGATCCTTGGGCTGCAGCATCTTGGTCCCTGTGCCGTCCAGCAGGATGGCCTTGATGCCCTTGGAGCCCATAACCGCTCCAACTCCGCCCCTGCCGGCGTGCCTGGCTGGCCTGCCCTCAGGATCCGTGACAGCAACTGTGGAGTTGGCCATGCGCATCTCGCCTGCAGTGCCGATGCTGATCATGGCCCCGTTCTTCAGGTACTCGGACTCGAACTTGTCTTTAAGCTGATAATTGGTCAGCATGCGTACGCTATTGTCTTTGTCTATCTTGACTTCGTCCTTGCTGATACGCACCACGAACAGCTCATCTCCCTGCCGTTCGCCTTCCAAGACAATGGCAGCATAGCCCAGCTTGGCCAGCACCTGGGCCCCCTGGCCCCCGGAATTGGCTTCCTTGATGGTGCCCGTCAGAGGGCTCTTGCAACCTACAGAGAGCCTGCCGGAGTTGGTAGCTGCTGTGCCGCTCAACAAACCCGGAGCAATAACCAGCTTATTCTCCGGTCCCAACGGATGACATTCAGCTGTAACCTCTTTATTCACCAGGGCGGATGTCAAAGCCCTGCCTCCTAAGCCAGCATAGTCTCCCAGAGGCTCTTCTTTAGCCTGGGGCTGGCCCCCGGTGACATCAATACGCAGAATCTTGTCCATGCTCCCTCCTTCATGGTCTTTTGCTTACTTGGTTAATTGGTCATAGTAAGGCAGCACTACCTGAGATGCAAGGAAAATAATACGAAGCGGGGCACACTGCGCCTGGCAGAGCCACCCCGCTTTTAGCCTTGCAATAAAGGTAAGCTACTACAGAGCAGCCTTGTAAATGGCCATCACGTCCTCGTCAGTGGGGCAGCGGGGGTTCGTGAATCCGCAGGCGTCCTTCTGGGCGTTGGCGGTCATGGTAGCGATATCCTGCTCCTTGACCCCGAGCTGTGCCAGGCCTTTGGGGATGCCGATATCCTGGGACAGGGTCTCTATCGCGTTCAAGGCCAGCTCAGCAGCCTCCCGCTTGGACAGACCCTGGACATTCTCGCCCATGGCCACCGCGATGTCCACAAACCTGTCCAGATTGGCGATCAGGTTGAAGCGCTCCACATGGGGCAGCAGGATGGCGTTGCACACCCCGTGGGGCAGATCGTAGAAACCGCCCAGCTGGTGGGCCATGGCGTGCACGTGCCCCAGGCTGGCGTTATTGAAGGCCATGCCTGCCAGGTACTGGGCATAGCACATCTTGTCCCTGGCCTCCATGTCCTGGCCATTGGCCACTGCCGGCCGCAGATAATCAGAGACCAGCTCGATGGCCTTCAGGGCGCAGGCATCTGTCATGGGTGTAGCTGCCAGGGAGACATAAGCCTCCACTGCGTGGGTCAGAGCATCCATGCCAGTGGCTGCGGTCAGGCCTGGAGGCATGCCCACCATGAGCAGGGGATCATCAATGGCCATGTTCGGGGTCACCCTCCAGTCCACAATAGCCATCTTCACCTTGCGGGAGGTATCTGTGATGATACAAAAGCGAGTCATCTCGCTGGCTGTGCCTGCGGTGGTGTTGATAGCCAGATAGGGAGGCATAGGCTTGGTGGATTTATCAATGCCTTCAAAATCGTGGATCTTGCCGCCGTTACTGATCACCAGGCCCACGCCCTTGCCGCAGTCGTGGGAGCTGCCCCCGCCCAGGGTGATCAGGGAGTCGCAGTTGTTCTTCTTGTAGAACTCCACGCCGTCGTGCACATTGTTGTCTGTAGGATTAGGTACTGTTTCGTCGAATACAGCCACTTCCAGACCGCTTTTCTCAATCAGGTCAGTGAGCTGCTTGGTGATCCCTGCCTCGGTGATACCCTTGTCAGTGACCAGGCAGATCTTTTTGCCCCCCAGGGCCTTCATCTTTTCTGGGACTTCCTTGTGTGCGCCGATACCGATCAAAGTCACGCTGGGGATAAAAAAGCCGTTTACTTGTTCCTGTACTGCCATCTCAAGCCTCCTATGTTTGCTAAAGGATTCACCAGGGACTTTCCTGGTTGGAATGAATACTGACCTTTATTACCCAAACCCTTTCGCAAATATCAGGCCAATATATAAGAAACATGCATTCCGGCAACTTAACTGCCTCAGTTTGGCCAGGCCCAGACATTGTTCACCATCATATCCGCAGGCTGACCAGACTCTGCAGGCTGTAGATGAAGACTTTATAAAAAATACCCAATATTTCAAGAGGTTATAATCGCGGAGATCTGACCCGGCCCATAAACAGCGTTTGAGGCAAAATGCCCCTGGCTGTACCGTGAAGCTAAGCGCAGAGCAAAAAAACGTACCTATCCTTCCCGTTCCTGCAGCTTACGGTGCAGGGTCTTGCGATCAATGCCCAGAATCCTGGCCGCCTGGGTCTGGTTTCCCCGGCAGATATGCAGCACCGACTTGATGTGCTGCTGCTGCACCTCCTCCAGGGTCAAGGTGCCCTGCTCCCTGGATTCCTCCTCCAGGCCCAAAAAGCCTATCTCCTGGGGCAAGTCCTGCTCAGTTATTACTTTATCCTCGCAAAGGATAAGCGCCCTTTCCAGGACGTTCTTCAGCTCGCGCACATTGCCTGGCCAATCGTAATTGCGCAGGCATTGCATGGCCCGCTTGGAAAGCACATGGTCCTGCTCAGGACAAAACTTGGCCAGAAAATGCTCTGCCAGCAGGGAGATGTCCTCCTTGCGCTGCCGCAGCGCCGGCATTTTGATCTGGAACACATTTATCCTGTGCAGCAGGGCCTGGCTGAACCTCCCGGCCTGGACCTCCTGCTCCAGGTCCCTGTTGGTGGCAAAAATAAAGCGCACATCCACCTTGCGCTCAGCTGTAGAGCCCACCCTGCGGAAGGTCTGAGTTTCCAGGACCCTGAGCAAAGAGCCCTGCACATCCAGGGGCAGCTCGCCGATCTCGTCCAGGAACATGCTGCCTTGATGGGCTGCAGCCAGCAGTCCTTCCTGATCCTGGGTGGCTCCGGTGAAGGCTCCTTTACAGTGGCCAAACAGCTCGCTGCGCACCAGGCTGCTCTGCAGGGTAGCGCAGTTCTTGACCACAAATGGCTTTTCAGCCCTGGGGCTGGCCACGTGTATAGCCCTGGCTGCCACGTCCTTGCCGCTGCCGCTCTCGCCGGTCAGAAGCACCGGGATCCCTGAGGGGGCCACCTTGCGCACCAGCTCCCTGACCTGACTCAAGCCCTGGGAAATGCCCACTAGCTCCTGTTCCAATCCTGGCTCCTGGCTCTTCAGGGCCAGATTCTCCCTCTGCAGTCTGGCCCGCTGGTGGGCCTTCTCCAGGATGATGTCCAGCCTGTCCAGCTGGAAGGGCTTGGTCACAAAGTCATAGGCCCCGATGCGCATAGCCTCCACAGCATTCTCGATGCTCCCGTAGCCGGTAATAAGCAGGATCTCTGTCTCTGGACAGGACTTCTTGAACTCCGCCAACAGGTCCAGCCCGTCCCCGTCCGGTAGATAGATGTCCAGCAGGATCACATCAAATATCTCAGCCGCTACCTTCTTGCGCGCTGCCTTGGCGCTGCCTGCGGTACTGATCAGCCTCCTGGAGGTAGCCAGCTCCTTGCTGGCCAGCTTGCGGATGGACTCCTCGTCATCCACCACCAGCACATTGTAGGCCTCAGGCATTTTCAGCTCCTTTATCCCGGCCTGGGATTCGGACATAGACCTTGGTGCCGTAGCCCTCTTCGCTGCAGATAAAGATATTGCCCTGGTGATTGCGCACGATATTGTAGCAGGTGGAAAGCCCGATGCCTGTGCCCTTGCCCTGGGGCTTGGTAGTAAAGAAGGGATCAAACACCCGCTCCAACTGATCCTTGGGAATGCCTGGACCATCATCCTGGACCATCAGGGTCACAGACCCTTCCTGATCCTGACTGGTGCTGACCTGGATACTGCCCGAAGGTTCTACAGCATCAATGGCATTGGTCAGCAGATTGAGCACCACCTGCTTGAACTGGGCCTGGTCCCCGCTTATGCCGTCCAGATGCTCCTGCAGATCGAGCTCCAGACTGACCTCTGGACAGTTCTTGAGCTTATAGCGCAGTATCTTCAAGCACTCCCTGAGCATGGTGTTCAGATCCAGGACCTGGGACAAAGAGCTGTTGCTGCGGCTGAAGCTGAGCAGGGTCTGGACTATATCCTGGCAGCGCTGGCACTCGTTGAGGATGATCTCCACATATTCCTGCATGTCCGCGGCCAATTCCTGCTCCAGGTGCTCCCGCACCCGGGGCAGCCTCCTCTGCAGGCCCTGGGTAAAGCCCAGGATGGAGGTCAGGGGGTTGTTGATCTCATGGGCCACCCCTGCTGCCAGAAGCCCGATGGTGGCCATCTTCTCCGCCTGCAAAAACTGGCTCTGGTACTCCTTTTCCAGGGTTACATCCCGCATGAACAACAGCACCCTATTCTGCATATCTCCAGAATTTTGCAATGGAGAGGCGAGCAGCTCGAAGAATCTGCGCTGTCCTGCACAATAATAAGTGCCGCTGCTGCGTTGCACCTCGTCCTTTTGCAGGGCCTGTCTGGCTGGACATAAGCTGCAGGGCCTCTGAGCCCCTTTGAGGGCCTGAAAGCAATATTTGCCCTCAGGCCAGGAATCTGAGAAGAATTTGTGATAGACCCGGTTCACGGAGATCACCTCCAGCTCCTCGGAAAGCACGATCATCACATCCACTATACCGTCCAAAATGGCCTGGATCTCCTGCTGCTTCTGCTCCAGCTCCCGGTTCTTGCAGCGCAGCTCCTCCATCTTGGCCCGGGCCTCCTGGTAGAAGCCCAGCTTGATATCCTCGATCCCGATCAGGTCCTTGATCGTGGTCTGTCCTTGCATACCTGCTCCTGGGGTTATTTTGATATACTCCACCTGCCTTTGCTGCTTGCAGGCCCATTTTACCAGACCTCTTCGCAGACAGCCAGGCAGTCCTCTTCTGTGACATGCCTGGGATTGGTCAAGCCACAGGCGTCCTGCACAGCCAGCTTGCTGACCTCCGCCAGCCTGGAGCTGTCCTGGATGATCTCCCGCAATCGAATGGGCACGCCCAGCTCCTGGAAAAAGCCCTGCAAACTGTCCACCCCTGCCTTGGCGCAATCCTCCTCTGATGCATAGCTCCTGCCGCAGATAATCCTGCCCACCGCAGCCATCTTGGCGGTGCATTCTCCTTGATTGAAGCGCATCACCGCAGGCAGCAGTATTGAATGTACACTGCCGTGCATGACGTCGAACATCCCTCCCAGAGCATGGGCAATGGAGTGCACCATGCCCAGCCCGGCATTGCTGAAGGACATTCCGGCCACAGTGCTGGCAGTGCTCAGATTGCTTAAGTGCTGTTGGGACCTCTTCTCCATGGCCGGTTGCAGGTTTTGCATGATCAGCTCTATGGCCCGCAAGGAATGCATCTCTGTAAAAGGAGAAGAGATCCTGGACAGATATCCTTCCACTGCGTGACACAGGGCATCCACAGCAGAGGCCACTATCAGCCAGTCCGGCTTGGTCAGCAGGCAGTTGGGATCAATGATGGAAATGTTCGGGGTCAAGGTCCTGCTGATGATGGACATCTTGACCCCCCTATCCACATCATTGATAATCGCGAATTGGGAGATATCCGCCCCACTGCCTGCTGTGGTGGGGATAAATATCATGGGCGGCAGCGGCTTCTGGATCCTGTTGGCCCCTTCATACTCGCTGACCTGGCCGCCATTGCTGGCTATAAGGGCTATGCCCTTGGCCAGATCCATGGGGCTGCCTCCGCCCAGGGCCACTATCACATCAGCGCGCTGTTGCAGATAGAACTCCGCTCCTGCATGCACTTGGTGATCCCTGGGATTGGAGTTGACCTGGTCAAAATAGACCCAGTTCAAGCCAGAGGTATCCAGATGCTCCAGGACCCGGTCCACCCAGCCCGCGGCCTGCAAACCAGGGTCGCTGACCAGGAGCACCCGGTTTGCACCGTTTCGCTTGGCGCAAGCCCCCAGGTACTGCAGGCTGTTCTTGCCGAAGATGATCTCCGGTATTGCGAATTTGGTGACTAACATGTATCTCTCCGTGCAGTTACTGCCTCCAGCTGGACATCTTGTTTGCTGAGAAGTTACAATATGTTGCTCAGGAGACAGGCAAAAATAACAGGAGCAAAGCACAATGCCCAGAAGAAAGAAAAACGCTAAGGTACCTAGCAGCAAGGATGTCCTGGCCCTATTCAGAAACAGGGATAAGCCCTTGGGGCTTAAGGAGATATATGCCCATTTCCATCCGGAACAGAAGCAGAAGCAAGCCCTGCTGGACATATTAAATAACTTGGAAGCCAAGGGCAAACTGGTCCGCCTGGCTAAGGGCAAGGCCTACGGTCTGACCGAAAAGATGGATCTGGTGCGCGGCACCCTGGAGATGCACACCCAGGCCGCTTTTGTGCTGCCCGAAGACAAAAGGCGCAAGGATGTCTATATCAGCAAGGACAACCTGAACCTGGCCTGGCACGGGGACCGGGTGGTGGCAGCTCTCTTGCCCCGCAGCCGGGGCAAGAACCCTGAGGGCAGGATAGTGCGCATCCTGCACAGAGCCCTGCAGCAGGTCCCGGTTATCCTGCACAAGCAAATGGGCCAGGACCTCTATCTGGGCCGGCCAGCTGGCAAGAAGCTCAGCCTGAACTTCATGGTCCAGACCCCAAACCTGAGCTCCAGACTTGAGCTGGGAGATGTAGCTATAGTCCGGCCCGGCGAACAGCTGGATCCTGGACTTTGTTCAGCTCAGGCCCAGGAGATCCTGGGACCGGAACAGGATCTGCGGGTCCAGGAAAGGATAGTCAAGCTGCACCACGAAATCCCCACCTCATTCCCGGAACAGGTCCTGCAGGAAGCCCAGGAGCTGCCTGAAGATCCTGAGCCTGAGGAGCTGCTAAAGCGCAGGGATCTGAGGGGCTTGCAGTTTGTGACCATTGATGGGGCCAAGGCCAAGGATTTTGATGATGCGGTATTGGTGCAGAAGACCAGGCAAGGCTTCAAGCTGTACGTGGCTATTGCAGATGTCAGCCACTATGTGCCCACCGGCTGCGCCCTGGACCAGGAGGCCCAGCAGCGGGCAAACTCCTGCTACTTCCCCAACTCGGTGGAACCCATGTTCCCTGAAACCCTGTCCAATGGCTTGTGCAGCCTCAATCCCGGCCAGCCCAGATTAGCCATGGTAGCGGAGCTCGATTTCGATTCTCAGGGCCAGCAGCTGCAGCAGGATTTCTATCCTGCGCTGATCCAGAGCCAGGCCAGGCTGACCTACAGCCAGGTCAAAAAGGTCCTTCTGGATCTGGACCCCCAGAGCATGCAGGAGCTGCAGGATGTTCTGCCCATGTTGCAGGAGGCAGAAAAACTAGCCAGGCTGCTGCATTCCAAGCGCAGGAACAGGGGCTCCCTGGACTTCGATCTGCCCGAGCCGGAGATCCTGTTCAGCCTGCAGGAAGATACCCTGGACATCAGGCCCAAGGTGCAGCATTTCGGCCACCAGATCATCGAGGAGTTCATGATCGCGGCCAACGAGGCTGTGGCCAGCTTTCTGACCGGCAAAGCCCCCTGCATGTACCGCATCCATCCGGAACCGGACCAGGACAAGCTAAAAGCCTTGTTCGAGCTGCTGCAAAAGACCTCCTTCGCACCCAGCCTGCCCCAAGAGGCTGGCCCTAAAGGCCTGCAGGAGCTTCTGCAGCTGGTCCAGGACTCTGACCTGGAATTTTTGGTCAACCGGCTGTTGCTCAGAACCATGATGCAGGCCTCCTACAGTCCGCAGAATATCGGCCATTTCGGCCTGGCTTCTGACTGCTACTGCCACTTCACCTCCCCCATCCGCAGATACGCGGACCTGGTGGTGCACCGCAGCCTGAAGAACGTGCTCAGCAACTCTTCCGGCAAGCTGGGGGCCAAAAAGCTGAGCAAGCTGGGGGAGCACCTGAGCATCCAGGAGCGCAAGGCCATGGCTGCAGAGCGGGAGATCATCAAGAGGCTCACCGTGCTTTTCTTGCAGGATAAGCTAGGGGAGAGCTTCGAGGGGGTCATCTCCTCCATCACCGAGTTCGGCTTCTGGGTAGAGCTGGTGGAGGTCATGGCAGACGGGCTGGTCAGGCTCTCCACCCTGGTGGACGACTACTACATCTATTGGCCCAAGGAGTATACCCTGGTGGGCAAGAACACCGGCCGCATGTTCACTCTGGGCCAAAGGGTCAAAGTCAGGCTCAGCAATGTCAGCCTCTCCAGACAGGAGATCGACCTGGAGCTGGAGGAGGAGGGCCAGT
>JBKGXZ010000077.1:0-8456 GCA_046546355.1 Desulfohalobiaceae bacterium
CTGGATATCGAGCCCCTGTTGCAGAAGATTGCCGGCGCACTGGGCCCAGAAGGCAGGGGGCAGGTCGATTATCTTGATTATCAGGACTGGGAGCTCATCCGTTACCAGCTTGAGCCCGGATCCTGGACATATAAAATAATAGCTCCGGATCTGGCCCTGGAGAAATACCATCAGGGCCAGCCTGGAGCTTCCCTATATCCAGCCTGAGCTGCGCGAGGACCGCGGCGAGCTCCAGGCAGCGAGGGGTGATCATGGAGCTCAACTGTCAGCCTGAGCGCCTGGATCTGGATGACGTTCACCTCAGGGCTGCGCAGGAAGCCGGAGTCAAAGTGGCCCTGGGCTCTGATGCCCATTATGCGGACAATTTGAACCTGGTTTACTTCGGGCTGAATCAGGCCCAAAGAGGCTGGCTGGAGCCCGGGGATATCATCAACACCAAGAGCCTGCAGGAGCTCTTGCCCTTGCTGCAGCGCTAAGCCATGGGAGCAGATAATGCAGCACCTGCAAAACAGAATTGCACTGGGCCTGGGAGAAATCCCTGCAGATTTGCTGCTGCGCAATGTACGCCTGGTAAACACCCTGTCCGGCGAAATCCACGCCTGCCACCTGGCTGTAGGCCAGGGGCTGGTTTTGGGTTTTGAGGAGTATCCAGCCCACAGGGTGATCGACTGCCAGGGCCAGTATCTGGCCCCTGGCTTTATAGAGTCCCACATGCACCTGGAGTCCACCCTCCTGGCCCCAGTAGAGCTAGCCAGGGCAATGGCTGCCAGGGGCACGGCAGCAGTGGTCTGCGACCCGCATGAGATCGCGAATGTCCTAGGAATCAAGGGCCTTAAGTACATGCTCCAGGCCTGCAGGGACCTGCCTGTACAGATCTTCTTCATGCTGCCCTCCTGCGTGCCAGCCACCCACCTGGAGACCGCAGGCGCAGGCATCTCTGCCGCTGACATGCAAGACCTGCTTGGGAGTTATGGCTCCAGATTCCTGGGCCTGGCTGAGGTCATGAACTTCCCCGGAGTTCTGGCCCGTGACCCGGGGCTTCTGGCCAAGCTGGAGCTGACCCGGGATCTGATCCAGGACGGCCATGCCCCAGGGCTTAGCAGTCAGGGGCTAAACGCCTATATCCTGGCTGGGCCCAGCAGCGAGCATGAGTGCTCTGCCCTGGAGGAAGGCAGGGAGAAGCTGCGCAAGGGCATGCAGATCTTCATCAGACAGGGCACCTCGGAGCAGAATATGCAGGAGCTTTTGCCCCTGGTCTCGGATTTCAATTGGCCCAGATTCTGTCTGGTCTCAGATGATCTGCACCCCCTGGATCTGGCCAGCCAGGGCCATTTGGACCGCATCCTGCGCCAGGCTGTAGCTGCTGGGCTGGATCCTGTCCGGGCCCTGCAGATGGTCAGCATCAACCCTGCCAGACATTTCGGGCTGCGGGGCAAAGGAGCCCTGGCTCCGGGCTATCAGGCGGACATGGTTCTTTTACAGGATCTGCAGGATTTTAAGATCAGCCAGGTCTTTCTGCAGGGCAGGCCATTGCAGGAGATAGAGTTCCCCGCACATAAAGGCAGCTCCCCTTCAGATATGCATCTGGCCAAATTGCAGGAAGGATGCTTTCGCATCCCTGCAGGCTCAGGGCTGCTCAGGGTGATAGGCCTGGTTCCCGGGCAAATCCTGACCAAGGCCCTGCAGCTGCCTCCCAGGCTGAGCCAGGGCCAGGCTATTGCGGACCCGGAGCGGGATCTGGCCAAGCTGGCTGTGCTGGAGCGGCACAGGGCCAGCGGCAATATCGGCCTGGGCTTTGTCCAGGGCCTGGGTCTCAAAGCCGGAGCCCTGGCCAGCACAGTGGCCCACGATTCGCACAATCTAATCATAGCCGGCGCAAGCGATTCTGACATGCTGGCTGCAGCCCTGCGGATACAAGAAATGCAGGGCGGCATGGCAGTGGCCCTGGATGGCCGTATCCTGGCTGAGCTGCCCCTGCCCATAGCCGGACTGATGAGCGATCAATCCCTGCCGGAAGTGGTACAGGTCATGCATGACTTCAATCAGGCCTGCAGGCAAATGGGGCTCCAGGCCCAGGATCCCTTTATGTTGCTCTCTTTTCTGGCCCTGCCTGTGATCCCTGAGCTCAGACTCACTGATCTGGGCCTGGTGGATGTAGGCAGCTTCGATTTTGTGGATCTCTGGACCGAAGAGCCTTCCTGAAGCCTAGAACAGAACCTTTTTTTCTGCTCTCGTTTCTGTTAAGGAACTGGTGATGCAGGACAACCCCAGACTGAACCAGCAACTGCAGTTCCTCCTGCAGATAGACAGCCTGAAAGAGGTCTTTCGGCAATCCTATCTGCTTAACTCCAGGCGCAAGGAGAACAGCAGCGAGCATTCCTGGCACGTGGCCATCATGGCCATGCTCCTGGCTGAGCACGCGGACCAAAAGGCCGATATCTGCCGGGTGGTCTGCATGCTCCTGGTACATGACCTGGTGGAGATCTACGCCGGGGACACCTACTGCTACGACCAGCAGGGCAACCAGGACAAGCCGGCATTGGAAAAGGATGCAGCCAACAGGCTGTTTGGGATTTTGCCCCAGGATCAGGAGGGCTGGCTGCGCGGGCTCTGGGAAGAGTTCGAAGCCGGGCAGACCCCGGAGGCCAGGCTGGCCCATGCCGTGGACAGGCTGATGCCCCTGTTGCACAATTTTCACACCCAGGGCATAAGCTGGCAGGAGCACGGCGTGAGCCAGGATCAGGTCCAAACCAGGATGGCCAAAGTGCAGCAAGGCTCAGCCCTTCTCTGGGAATATGCCCAGCAGATCATTGAGGCCGCAGTGGATCAAGGCTTCCTTAAACCAGACCAAGGCCAGCAGTAACTGTCTGGAGATCCTTGCTGTTGCATCGCCTAATCCCCTCTTACCCGCAGCAATCTCCAGGAACTTTAGGGTTCAAAGTTCCAGGTTCACGGTTCAGGGTTGTAACAATACAATCAAGCTGATGTATAAAGACAAGAAACACCCATCTCAAACCTTACACATGATCAATAAGAATAGGATGTCAGCAAAGAGCTTTTGACTCTCGAGTAAAGGAGGAAATATGCACAAATGCCCAGTTTGCAGACGCCAGACCTTTTATATCCAGGACCCCATGGATCAGTTCGAGTACCACATGTTCGAGATGACCGAGCAGGGCCCTGTATTCGAGGAAGGCATCAATCCCGAATCAGAACTTTACCCGGAGAGGAAGATCTTCTGTGAGCACTGCTCCTGGCACGGCACTTACGGCCAGCTCCTGTCCAGCTGAAGCTGATTCCTCTAGAGGCCTGGTCTTTACCCGTACTTGACGCCGCGCGTAAGGCGAACTTTTTGAAAAAACTGGCTGTTATATCGAAAGCGATTAGGACCACGACTGCGACTACGGTTTACCCCCCTCGCTATCGTTGTGGTTACCGTAATTGATCCTTAATTGCTTTTAATAATTCGAACAGCTTATACCAGGAGCACTATTTATGAAGCATGCGGTACAGGAGCTTTTGATCTGCCCCAACTGCCTGCCAGAGGAAAATAGACTCTCACTGCAGATCCAGCAGGAACAAAACCAGGATATATTGCAGGGAGAGCTTAGCTGCCCTGCCTGCTCTGCCCTGTATCCCATCCAGGAGGGCATAGCCTATCTAGACCCCTGGAGCAGCCCGGAAACAGGCTCAGGCAGCAAATATGAAACCCCTCAAGTTATAGCTTCCTATCTCTGGAGCCATTACGCGGATCTTTTGTCCGATCCAGAGGCCTCTTCAGCCTACCAGAGCTGGGTGCAGCAATTTCAGCCCCACCAGGGCTTCAGCCTGGATATCGGGGCTGCTGTGGGCCGTTTTGTGTTCCAAATGGCGGACAAATGCGATTTCGCCCTGGGGGTGGACAACTCCGTGGCCTTCATCAAGACTGCCAGGGAGCTCATGCTGCAGGGACAAAAAACTTTTCACTTGCCTGTGGAGGGCCGTTTGACCCGAGAAGTGGTCTTGCAGCTGCCTGAGCATTGGCAGCGCAGCAAAACCGATTTCCTGGTAGCCAATGCCCAGGCCCTGCCTTTTGCCAGCAGCTGCTTTGCCTCCCTGGCCTCCTTGAACATGCTGGACAAGGTGCCAGATCCCCTGGCCCATTTGCAGGAAATGGACCGGGCAGCAAAGGGAAAAGGCGTGCAATGCCTGATCTCTGATCCCTTTTCCTGGTCCACAGAATCTGCCCAGGAAGACTTGTGGCTGGGCGGCACAGAAAAGGGCACATTTGCAGGCCTGGGAATAGACAATGTGCAGGCCCTCTTGCAGTCCAGCAACGGACACTTCTCCCGGCCCTGGGCCATACAGCACCAGGACCAGGTCTGGTGGAAGATCCGCACCCATGCCAACCACTTCGAGCTGATCCGCAGCTGCTTCGTGCACGCCGCAAGATAGGCCAATATCAGGAGCCTCATATGCGAAAAGACACGGTTTGCCGGCTTTGCTCTGCCTGCTGTCCTGTGCAGGTGGAGGTCCAGGATGGCAGGCTGCTCAGCGCCAGGCGCAAATCCTCTGCGCCAGCCAGCCAGAAGCTCAATTGCCACAAGCTTTCTGCTGCAGCCCAGATAGTCTACTCCCAGGACAGGATTACCAGCCCCTTGATCAAGGATGAACAAAGGAATTTCCGTCGAGCCTCCTGGGACGAGGCCCTGGACCTGGTAGCCTCCAGGATGCTGCAGACCAGGCAGGATTTCGGAGCCCATCAGACAGCCTGGCTGCGGGGCATGGCCGCAGACTGGGGCGCTCCTTGGGACTATGCCAAAAGACTGATGCACGCCTTTGGGTCTCCCAACTGTATAGGCAACGGTTCTGTATGCCATGTAGCCCGGGAAATGGCCCATACATACACCTACGGAGCCATGACCCTGCCCCAGCCTGGTGCTGCCAGGTGCATTGTGATCTGGGGCAAAAACGACAGCAATACTGCTCCAGGGATGTTCGAGGCCATCCTCAAGGCCAGGCAGGCTGGAGCCAGGCTGATCGTCATTGATCCAGTACAGACCAGGCCAGCTGAGATGGCGGACGTCTGGCTGCAGATCAAACCTGGCCAGGACGGGATTCTGGCCATGAGCATGGCCCAGGAGATCCTCAAACAGGATCTTTGGGATGCAGACTTTGTCCAGGACTTCTGTCTCGGCTTTGAGGACTTTAGGCAGGCTGCCCAGGCTTATGCTCCAGAGCAGATAGCCGAATCCATCTGGCTGGATGCCCAGCAGATCAAAGAGGCTGCCCGCATGTACGCCCAGAACAGACCAGCCTGCATAATAGACGGCAACGGCCTGGACATGCAGCTGGATACCTTCCAGATCACCCGGGCTGTATGCATCCTGAGGGCCTTGACCGGCAATCTGGACCGCCAGGGCGGGGATCTCATACCTCAGCCCGTGCCGGTTCGGGACATCCAGCTCCAAGATCGGTTGCCTGCCCAGCCAGAGCCTGTGACCAGGGATTATCCCTTGTTCAGCACATTCCATCCCAACTGGGGACTGCATGCCCAATCCTGTCTGATAGACTCCATCCTGCAACAGCACCCTTATCCTGTCCGCAGCCTGGTTATTCAGTCCGGCAATCCAGCCTATAGCATGGCTGACTCCAAGCGGGTCAGGCAGGCTTTGGGCCAGCTGGACTTCATTGCGGTCATTGACCTGTTCATGACCCAAACCGCAGAAATGGCTGATGTCTTTCTGCCAGCCAGCAGCTGTTTCGAAAAGACCCAGCTCAACCGGGCTTACCTGCGCAACAACCAGGTGGTGCTGCAAGACCAGGTCCTGGACTGGCTGGGCCAGAGCTGGCCGGACTGGAAGATCGTCTTCGAGCTGGGCCGGCGCCTGGGGCTGGAACAGGAGTTCCCCTGGTCCAGCGCTGAAGAGGCTATTGACTATCAGCTCCAGCCAGCAGGCATTACTGTCCAGATGCTCCGGGAGCACCCAGAAGGGGTTTGGGCCCAGAAGCAGGCGTATACAAAATACAGAATGCAGGGCTTTGCCACCCCCTCAGGCAAGGTGGAGCTATATTCCCGGCGGCTGGCAGAGCAGGGTCAATCCGGGGTGCCCTACCAGGACTTTGTGCAGGCGGCAGCAATCAGCTTTTCCGGACACTGGCCGGACCTGGACCTGGTGGGCATAAGCGGGCAAAGGGACAACCATTTCACCCATACCCAGTTCCACCACATCCCCGCTCTCACCAGACAGCAAAGCCAAGGCTATATCAACATCCACCCGGATGATGCCTGGGCCAGGGGCATTACTGATCAGGATATGACCCTGGTGCAAACCCCGAGCGGAGAGGTGCGCATGCCTGCCAGGCTCTCTACCAGGATCCAGCCCGGCTCGATCTGTATAGACTGGGGCTGGGCAGAGGTACAGCCTGAAGCCAATGTGAACAATCTGACTGACGATTCTAAACGGGACCCTGTTACCTGCACCCCTGCCAACCGGACCTTTATGTGCAAAGTGCGCAAAGCAGATGAATAGACCTGCTGGCACAGCTGGTCAATATCTAGATGCAGCCCGAAATCCCTTTTATTGCAGCCAATAATGTGTATAATAGGGCCATGCAATCCCCACAACCAAATCAACAGTTCGAATCTTGAATGTACTCTAGTTAAGATGTTGTTATTATGGTAGACAATTACTTTCTGCCAAAGGCTTATAAGCTGCTGCACAGCATCCAGGAGCTCAATGTCTGCTTTCTATGCCAGGACAGCCTGGACAAGACCACCCTGGATCCTGATCAGATTTTCCTGCTGCTGCAGGAGCAGACTTCCAGTCCTGCCTTTACAGAGCAGACACAGAGCCTGGACAGCCTACTCGCCGATCCCAGGGCCTCCCTGGATCAAATTCTGGGCCTGATCCGACCAGCAACAGAGTCTGCAGAACAGATCTATGGCGAGATACCCCTGCTGCATGCTCTGCAAACCCCTGTCCAGGAGGAGGATAGCCCTCAAATCCGCATCCTTCTAGATATGATTTTGGCAGTCAGACTAAACAGCCTCCTGGAGGAAAGGGATCAGAATCCTGGCCTGTATCTGGCCCAAATCAGGGATATCTTAAGCTACACTTCCCAGCGCAGGCCGGAATTCCTGCTCCTGGCAGAACCTTTGCTCAGGATCGTAGCCGACCAGAGCCTGAGCATTATTGAAAGGGGACGGGCCAGCAGGACCCTGGTCAACAACTACAACATAGAGCAGATTTTGATCTATGCAGCTTTGAATCCGGACTTTGCAGAGAGTGAGAGGCAGCACATATTCTCCTGGGTCAGCGCCTATCAGAAGCTGTACCGCAGGCTGGAGTCAGTGATCTACGACCAGAAGGAGGAGAAGGTCACTGTAGCCAGGCAGTGGTTCTCCACCACCTTGAGCAGCCTGCGCAACACCGGCAGGGCGCCTTCCGGCACCCAGGGCCTGTCCGGCTTTCTGCAGAGCTACCTGCAGGCGGTTATGCAGGAGCAGCAGAACAGGGCCCTGGATCTGGGCAGGGCCTTGGTCCTGAGTATAAACAACGAGGACATCATTCGCGGGCTGCACAACCTCCTGCTCAGGCACGGGGCTCTGCAACCGAAATCTGACCAGCAACAACAGATTTTCAGCCTGCTGTTCAGGATAATGCAGGACTACAGGCTGATCTGTATCCAGAAGAAAAAGGCCCAAAGACAGATCAAAGGCGACTTTGCCAGGATATCCCATGTCAGAAGGGACATGGAAAGGGTCCTGAACGGGGATTACACCCCGCGCCTGGCCACTCCGGTCCTGGGCAGCAGGCAGGAACATCCCCTGCTGCAGGAGACCAGGGCCAACCTGGAGGTCTACAGCCTGCTGCACATGTTCGAAATCTGGCCCTTACCCCAGATTTCCCAGAGGCTGTTCAACGAAGTTTGTGAGCTGAAAAGCATGATCCCCAAGGACGCGAAGCACTCCCTGGGCTTTGTTTTGTATATGGAAAAATTCCTGGAGTTTTTAATGCGTCTGGACAGGCTGGGCATCCAGGTGGTGCAGCATCAGGATCTGGACTGCCTGCTGACCAACGCCTATCAGCTCCAGCTGCTGCACCTGCTCCAGGCAGGCATGTACCTGGGCTCCACAGGCTACTGGCGCTCTGCCATCCAAAAGCCGCCGGCCGTGATCTGCTTCACCAACCCTGGAGCCCTGCCCAACTGCCTGCAGCAGCCTATGCGGCACATCATATTCCGAATCTTTCTGGAGACTGGACAGTTCTATGAGTCTCCCTTCATCCTGGACAGTACCGAGCGCTACGGCACCATGGACGAACAGGGAGGCCCTGAGCAGCTCTTTATGCGGCCAGGGCTGTTCCTGCTGCACATCCCGGCCAGGACCAGGGAACACTGGAGGAGAGTCCAGTCCCAGCAGCAGCAAAGCCCCCACTTCCAGGCCCTGCTCCAGAACCGGATCCGCAAGGGCT
>JBKGXZ010000078.1:0-8422 GCA_046546355.1 Desulfohalobiaceae bacterium
AGTTGATTCACCCGCCGTTACGCCATAATGAGCAAAGCAGCGTTTGCCTGATTCAGAAATCTTAAAAGGCAAAGATGGATATCATGAGTATCGACAGCGATTACGACAACGACCACGATCATGATGTGCTCTGCCCTCCCCTCGCTGACGTTGTCGTGCTCGTGATCGTAACCGATTTTTTGACCAATACAGAGGTCGAGCGGCGCTCGCCCTCTGCGTTACGGGTTGAAGTTTTTCGTACTTCGTTATGCCTGTTTAGGGCATGATAGTTATTCGCATAAATCTTGTTGCTTCTGTACTTTATCTGCAGGCACAAGAAAGAGCTGCCTCCATAGACTCTACTCCTGCACTCTGCCCAAAGGCATCACCAAGAGCGGGACCTCTTCATCCTTGGCCCCCAGCACCTCCTGGACCTGGCCGTCCCTGAATGCGCCTACCACGGTAGTCCCCAGCCCCAGCTCAGCAGCCTGCAGGCTGAGGCTCTGGGCTGCGCAGCCTGCCTCCATATGCACGTACTGCTCTCCCCTGGAGCCATACTTGCCTGTGACACGCTCATAAACTGCAGTCACCACCACTGCGGCCTGGGCCTCGCTGATCCACATCTGGCCCAGGCTAGCCCGGGCCAGGTCCTGCAACCTCTGGCCTCCGCGCACAGCTTCCAGCGCATGCTCACCCGGCAGGTACTTGTAGATCCCGGGTTCCAGATCCTGCACATCTTCAGCCACCAAATACAGCTCCAAGGGATACAGGGCCCCGGCAGAGGGCACTGCCCGGAATCTTTGGCCCCTGGTCTGGCCCTGGGCCGAGAAAAGCGCCCTGGAGACCTCCTGAAAGGAAATATCCCCAGATGCAAAACTGCGCACCGAGCGCCTCTCATACAAGAGCCCGGCCAGATCCGAGTCCTCTGCCTGGTACTCTGGTAGCTGCACCTGATCCGTATTGCCTTTGCCGAACACTGCACTGCTCATAAGCACCTCCTGCACACAGAACAGGGTAAGCAGGATGAGGGCCAGGGACAACACCCTGCCCCATCCAGGGCTGGAGTTCTGTTTTGGATAGCGAAGAAACATTGGTGCACCCCTTTGAGTGTTGATTGCGTAAAGATCCCCTGAACACCTACTTGCCAAGCTGGGTATGGCACAATCTTATTGCTCCCACGCTCTGCGTAAGAGTTTTTTTGACCGCTCCTGATGTCTCTTTATGGACGCCGGAGCGTCCAGAGGAGTTCCCACGCAGAGCGTGGGAACGATAAACCGTGGGTAAGGAAAGGATCTCCATCACGACCCTCCCCTAACCCTCCCTGACCAGGGAGGGGAACTTGAATTCGGGCCTTTTCTCTTTGACACGGGTCTTTACGTGCATGCTCTCTTTCCTCTGATTCCCCTCCCTTTTCAAGGGAGGGGTTAGGTGAGGCTTGAATAATGACACCTCCCTCCCAGGCTAATAATCCAGCTTCCAAAACAACCCCAATCCACCCTGGCCCTCTGATTCCAGGCTGCTCTCCAGGTTCAGCCTGGGGGTCAGCTCCACCTCCACGCTGACTTCATCCGATCCAGGCTCAGTGCCTTTCTCCACCTGCATATAGACCCTCTCGTGCACGTACTTGCCCAGCCCGAACTGCACCCCCCCTGTCTCCTGGTCGGTCTGCACATCTATGCTGTCCACATTCAGCACACTGCGCACCTGACCCATGAGATCCATCCCGCCCCCTGTGGCCAGCTTCCTGGCTGCATTGGCCAGCATCACAGCCTGAAAGGGGCTGATCTGGGAAATATCCTTACCGAAAAGGACCCTGGCCAGTATCTGGTCCTGGGACATGGGCGGATCAGAGTCAAGCTCCAGCTCCAGATCCTCTACCGGGCCTGTAATCCGCACGATACCCTCCAGCTCCTTTCCCTTGTGCCTGGCGGTGATATTCAGAACCGGTGCAGGCGGGCTGGCCCCACTAAAAGTAATGCTGGAACCCTGATCCAAGCTGAAGCGCTTATTCAAGAACATCATATGCCCCCGCACCAGCTCCAGCTTACCTGTAAGCTTAGGGCTCTGCGCTGTCCCAGAGGCCTTCAGAGCTCCCCGCCATTCAGAGTCCAGCCCACTGCCCCGAACATAGACCCGGGCCGGGAAGTCCAGATCCAGATCCAGATCCAGGCCAAAGCCCGGCTCAGAGCCTTGGTCCTGAGTCTGATCCTGCTTTTCTTCCTGCTGATCGCCCTTCTGATCGCCCTTTTCTGTATACTCCAGATGCACTACCTGGGGGCTGCCCCCTTGGGGCACAGCAGCCAGGATCCTGTCGAACTCCAGGCTGCCCTGCAGCTTCCCCCCTTGCGCGTCCCCCTGCAGCTGCAGCCTGCCCTGCTCCAGCCAGGCCTGGACCTCCTTGCTGCTGAGGGCTCTTAAATTCTGTAGATCAAGATCCAGGCCCAAGCCCAGGCCTTCCTCCCTGCCAAATACCAAATCCCCTTGGCCTTGGAGCCTGCCCCGGGCTCCGTCAGTGGCCTTGAGCTGCAGCTTGGCGCTTTCTCCCTGCAGCTTTGCCTCCAGCAGGATATCCTGGAGCAGGATCCCTTGCGCAGGCTGCTCGAATGAGGCCTCATTTACCCGCAGCAGACCATGCAGCTTGGGCCTTTGCATTTTGCCTTTTATCTCAGCGTCCAGATGCATGCGGCCCTGCAGCAGCTGTCCTTCAGGCAAGAGCAGGTAGCCCAGCTGCTGCAGCTGGCCATCGGCCTGGATTACTCCCTGCAGCTCCGCTTCCTTTTGCAGCTGGGCTGCAAAGGGCTGCAGGCTGAGCCGCAGGGGAACATTCAGTTCCAGGGAACCGGCATTCTTCTCCCCTGCCCAGGCCTGGGAGCTTAGTTTGAGCTTGCCCAGCTCATAGCTCAGCCTGGTATCCACCTCCAGGCCGGAGAATTCCTTCTTTGCCAGATCCAGGGTACGCAGCTCGGAAAGTCTTATTGCTCCCTGCAGCCTGGGCCTGGATCCGCTGCCTGCCAGCTCCAGGCTGCCCCCCAGCTTGCCTTGCAGCTTGCTGAACTGCTGCAGGGGCAAATCTTGCAGCAGCAGGTCCTGCACTTCAATCCGGCCCTCGATCTGCTCCTGCCCCAGGCTGCCGTGGCTGCTTAAGCTGCCCTCCCCATACTGCAGGGAAAGCTCCTGCCAGGAGACCTGCTGCTGAGAAAACTTGGCCAGTAGAGGCTGCTGCAGCCTGATTTCCCGCTCTTGATATTTGCCCTGCATATGCTGCACGCTCAGCTGGTGGGCCTGACCCTGCAGGCCTGGCTGCAGCTCCAGGCCCAGGTCCAGCTGCAGGGGATGCATAAAGCTGCCCCGGCATTGGGCATTCAGGCTCAAAATATGTCCAGCCCAAGCCAGATCCCCCTCTAGCTCTGACAACTCCAGTTCTCCGGACTGCAGCCCCTGCAACCTGAAATCCCCATCCACTTCAGGTTGTTGCAAGGCATCCCGGACCTCAAGCCCTGACTCCAGCCGGTCCAAGATAATACCCTGCGCCTGCAGCTGCTCCAGACCTATACCCAGCTTGGCCTGCTGGCTTGCCTGCCTGGAATAAAGCTCCAGATCCAGAGCCAAAGAGCCCTGCAGGTCCTGTCCCGCAATCCTCCCCAGCCTGGACAGATCCTGCGCTTCGCCCTGCACCTGACCAGAGATGAGCACCTGCTCCAGGTTCAGCTCCAGATCCCCTGCCAGTTCAGTGCCGGCACCGCTAAGTCTGAGCCCGGCCACCTGCAGCAATTTATCCTGCAGAACATAATCAGTCCCGAGCTTTAGCTCTTCACCCAGGGCCCCTACATCGAGCTCCAGACTCCCTTGGGGTTTTTGCAGCACATCCCTGGCCTGCAGGCCCAGATCCAGATCCAGTTTTTGCTGCTGCAGCATGAGCTCCTGGCCCTGGAGACTTACATCTGCATCCAGCCTGGGGAGCTCCCCTTGCAGCTGGGCGCTCAGCCTTGCCCCGCCCTGGAGATCGATACCCTCCTGTGCGGCCCAGGCCTGCAGCTTGGGCAGCTGCAGGTCCAGATCAGCCTGCAGCAGCATCTCCTGCAGCTGCAATTGAGCTGCAGCCTGCATGGCAAATTCCCTGCCTTGCAGCTGCAGCCCCTGCAGCTGCAGCTCCTGGCCCTGGTTTAGCTCCACCCTCCCGGAAAGATCTAACTCCGGCCCGGTCATAAGCAGGGCCTGCTCAGGCAGATCGGCCAAATCCAGGATGCTGCCCTGGAAATCCGCCTGCAGGTCGAGCTCCCGCAGGTTGCCCTGCAGCTCAGTCTCCAGCATGAGACCCGCCTGGGGCAGATCCTCACCTTGCATCCAGGCATCTAAACTGGCCAGGCGTACTTTTAATTTGGATCCAAGCTCCAGACTCTCCAGGTCCAGGCGCAGGTTTTCAGCCTGCAGCTCATCCCTGCCTGACTGCAGCCGCAGGCTGCTAAGCACTAACTGTTCCCCCTGCAGCCCAAGGTCATACTCCAGATCCAGATCCCTGGTCCCTGCCAGGCCAGCCAGCTCAAGCCCCTGCAAGCTGCCCTTGCCATTGGCGTCAAGCCTTGATTCTGCCCCTTCATCCAGGTTGAGGCCAGTCTCCAGGCTTAGCTTCTGCAGACTGAAGACCTCACCTTCTACACCTCTGCCTTCCAGGTCCAACTTGACCTCTGGCCCGGACCAGGGCCCGGAGAACAAAGCCTGCAGCTCTAAAGATTCAGCCTGGAGGCCCGTACCTACCAGCAGGGCCCCAGGATCCCAAAGACTCAGCTGCAGATTGCCCTGCAGGGTCCTGTGGGTCAGATCCGCACCTGCCTGCAGTTTGGCCTCCAGCCCTGGGAGCTGCATCTGCAGGCCCTGCAGATGCAGCCTCTGTTTATCTGTATCCAGCTGGAGCCTGCCCTGGAAATTCGCCTGGTCCCCCACGAAAGCTTGCAACTGTTTCGGCGCCAAGTCCTGGTTGACCTCTAGCCCACCAGTAAAGCCCACCGAGATCCCGTCCTTGAGCCCCAGATCCAGGTCCGTATCCAAACTGACCAGGCCAGGCGCATCCAGCCCTGCCTGACCCTGCCAGCTGTTTCCCTGCCCTTTTCCAGACACACGCAGGGAGACATCTCCTGGAAGCCCCGCGTCTGGCAATATCTCTTGCAGAAGGCCCTGGTCCTGGAAGCGGAGGTCCAGATCCAGATCCTTTTCGCTCTGGGGCTGATACTCAGCCCTGGCCCGCAGCAAAAGCTCCGGCCTGTCCAGACCGTGCACATCCAGCTCTGCCTGCAGGCCACCTGTCCTCTGCAGTCCCAGGTGAGCCTGCAGGCTGAAGTCAGCCTCCGTGCCTATAAGCTCTTCCCCCAGGCTGATCCTGGCCAGCTGCAGCTCCTGCAGCTCCAGCCCCAGTGCGGGCTGCAGAGGCCAGTCAAAATCTTCAGGCTCCTCTTGCCTGGGCTCCTGAGCAGCCTCTGAATCCGGAGCACGCAAAACCTCCAGCTCCCTGGCCCGGAGATGCTTGACCACCACCTTGCGTTGCAATATATCCCGCAGGGACCAGCCAAGCTCCAAACCTCGCAGCTGCAGCCATTTGCCTTGGTTGTCAGAAATGCTCAGCTCCTGCAGCTGCAGCTGGAAAGGCAAAGCTCCCTGCAGGCCATTGATCCTGACTTCCTGTTCCCCCCTGGCCAAAATTTGGTTCAAGCCCCTTTCCAGCTGGCTGTGACCCCAGTCTGTACGCAGCAAGACCAGCAAGGCCATGAGCACAAGCAGCAGTACTCCTGCCAAGCCAACCAGAATATGCAGCACAGCTCTTGGCATAATCCTAAAAAGCCTGCCCGATGCTGATGTAAATCTGAAAATCGCTGTCCACCCCGTCCCTTTTGTCCAGGGGCACTGCCACATCCAGCCGCAAGGGACCGAAGCCGGTATAGTAGCGATAGCCCAGGCCTGCGCCCCAGCGTATTCGCTCCCCCAAATCCGGAAAGGACTGGCTGTAGACCTGCCCTCCTTCCAGGAAAGCAGCAAGCCCGGATTTGCCCTTGACACGCAATCTCAATTCAGCCCCCAGCTCCAAGAGAGATCTGCCGCCCACGGGATCCCCGTCCTTTAAGGGCCCCAGCTTCTGAAAGCCATAGCCGCGCACCGAGCCGCCGCCTCCGGAATAGAACCTCTCGTCAGCCGGTATATCCTGCCTGGAGGCCCCGGACAGGCCCCCCACTTCCGCTCTGCTGGCCAGCACCAGCCTCTTGTCCTGCAGCAGGCTCTGGTAATGCCTGAGTCCATGCTGGGCCTTGAGGAACTGCAGATCCTGGCCCAGGGTGTCTGTATACGGGGTTAGCCTGAGATGGGATCTGATCCCCTGCCCCGGGTCCAGGACCTGGTCCCTGGAATCCCACACCAGGCTGGCTGGCAGGGAGAGCAGACCGAATTCATCCCTTTCCTCCTGAGTCACTTCAGTCATCCTGTAGGCCAGCCCCAGGCCAGCTGCCAGATGCTCGCTGACCTGCCGCTCAACCCTGGCTGCAGTGCTCAGGCTGCTGCTCTGATAGGCATCTGTGTCCTCCCTGCTCAGGCTGGAGGTCAGCTTCAAGGTCTGGTCTTTATGCCTGAACCTGGGCACAGAGAACTCCGTGTCCAGGGAAGCCTCCACACCTGAGACCGAAAGGCTGCTCTGCAGGGAGCGACCCTTGCCTCGCAGATTGCGGTGCTCCCAGCCCAGCCTGAGATTGGGGCCGACATCAGTCTCATATCCGATTCCAGCCTTGATGGTCCTGGGGCTTCGCTCTATCACCCGGATAAGCACTTCTGCCCTGTCCTCCTGGTCCTGCTCTGGAGCGGTCTCTACCTGAACCATGGAGAACAGGCCGCTGGCCACCAGACTGCGGCGCAGCTCCTGCAGCTTTTCAGCCTGGAAGGTATCCCCCTGCTCCCAGGGGATGCGCTGCCGCACAAAGCTCCTGCGCACCCTGTCCAGGCCCTGGATGCTGGTTTTGCCAAAACAGGCCTTGGCCCCAGGCTGAATACTGTAGCGCAGATCCACTTCCTGTTTCTTTTTGTCCACCAGGACCTGCTGCAGGGAGACTTCTGGGAAAGGCCAGCCCTTGTTGCGCAGATGCTCCCTGATCTTGCCTTCAGCCTGGCTGGCCTCCTGAGCCCGAAAGCCAGAGCCAGGCTCCAGTCCCAGCTTTACCGGATCCGGCACAGCCTGCCCAGCCTCCTGCTCTGCGGAGTTGTCCAACATGACCACCTGACCCAAGACATATCTGGGACCTGGCTGCACGGAAAAAACCACCTCCAGATCAGTTTTTGCTTCCTGGAGCCGGAAGTCTATATCTGGCTGGAAATAGCCGAAGGCCTGCAGGGTCCTGGACATCTTGGGGACGTCCTGCCTGGCCCTGTGCTCCAGCTGTCTGCGACTGGTTGGCAGCTGCTCCTGTAGCTGAAAGGTATCTGCTTCAGCAATCAGGGCGTTTCGCACCTCTGGGCTCAACTCTCCTTGGAGCTTTGGCTGGTAATCAACTCCTTGGCCCGAGATCTCCTGGGCCTGGAGCAAGGCAGGAAGAAACAACAGGATCAGGCAGCAACAAACAAGCAGCACTCTAGGCATCTGATAATCAACCCAGCTCAAGGCTAATAATAACTGGCCAGCACAACATCCTGCAACCTGCGCTTGGGTACATGGTGCACGTCTTGTCCATCTCGGTAATAGTCCAGATTCTGCTCAGGGCCGACCTCCTCCAGGATGATCTCTTCAGCTGGCCTGCCCAGGGCCAGGACCAGCAGGATCTTGTACTGCTCCTCCAGGTCCAGCACCTCGGCCAGCCTCCTGCGGTTCACTGCCCCCAGCATGCAGCCCCCGTAGCCTTTTTCCTTGGCAGCCAACAGCATGGTCTGGGCGGCAATGCCCTGATCCATCCAGCCCGTGCCTGAAACCCTGGTATCCTCCAGGATCACTATATAGGCAGCAGGTCGCTCACCCTGGGCAGGCCCGGGCCAATCCGGCAGGGCCGCGGCCCAGGTCAGGCAGTCGAAGATCTCCTGGTTCAGGTGAGCGTCTGTGCTCAGCACATAGCGCAGGGGCTGCTTGTTGCCAGCAGAGGGAGTAAGCCTGGCGGTATCCACCAATTCCTGCAAAATTTGCAGATCCAGGGGTTCACTTTGCTTGAACCTGCGTATGCTCCGGGAAGCTCGCACCAGATCCTTTACCTTGCTCATAACAAACCTTCCTCGTCTATTTGGTATGGAAAACTAGATCTCCAGCAACAGCTCTTTCAAAAAGGGCGACCACCGGTCGCCCCTGCAAGCCTGTAATTTACCGACAGGACTGAGTTAAAGCGATGTGCTGCTGCGATGCTAGTAGGGGCGAGCGGCGCTCGCCCTTCTATTGCGAGCGGCGCTCGCCCTTCTATTGCGAGCGGCGCTCGCCCTTTACGTTGCGGAT
>JBKGXZ010000079.1:0-8301 GCA_046546355.1 Desulfohalobiaceae bacterium
CTGGGGCTGGGACTTCTTCTGGTCCTGGGGCTTTTTTTCCTGCTTTTTAGGCTGCTGTTTTTTTTCCTTGGGCTCAGGGGCTGGCTTAGACTCGGCCCGGGATTTCTTCTGCAGCTTCTTGGCCTGGGCTTGGGACTGCTCAGGCTCGGCCTTAGCCTGCTTCCTGGCCTGCTTAGGGCTGGGCTCTTCCTGCTCTGGTGCGGGCTCCTGCTGAGCCTCTTGCTCCGGGACCTCTGCAGGCTCCTCAGGCTCAGCCTCAGGCTCAGGCTCAGGGGCCTGGACCAGATCCACTTCATACACCGGCCTGCCCAGGTCCACAGGCTTGCTGGCCCCTTGCCAGGGGAAATATAGCCCCAGAAACAAAATGCCCACATGCAGAAGCAGGGACAGGAGACAACTGCTTAAGCGCATCCCAGCCTCAAGGTATCAATCCTCATCCTGCTCAGGCTCAGCCACTACCCCGATACGGTGGATGTCCGCTGCCCTGATCTCGCTCATGACCTGGACCACAAAACCGTAGTTCACTTCCTGATCAGCCCGGAGATAGAGCATCTGGTCCTGGCTTATGTCCAGCTTCTGCAGCTGCTCTTGCAGATTCTCCAGCTTGACTTCATACTCGTCCAGCAGGATCTTGCCCTCCTGGTCAATGCTGAGTACCAGCTCCTGGCTGTCCTCAGGCAAAGTCTGCACGGTCTGGGTCCGGGGCAGATTGACCTCCACCCCCTGGGTCATGAACGGGGCAGTGACCATAAAGATGATCAGCAGCACCAGCATCACATCCACGAAGGGCACCACGTTTATCTGGGCCAGGAATCCGCCCTTGCGGGGATTAAGATCCATAGCTCCCTCCCTGGACTGCACTCACAGGCTTTCTTCCTTCGGGCTCTGGCTGCTGGCGCTGAGCCAGGGCAGCTCACGCTGGGCCCGGTTCAGGAAAGTCCCGGCATAGTCTATCAGCTCGGACTCGATGCTGTTTAGCAGGCCCAGGAAAGTATTGTAGGCTATGGAAGCCGGAATAGCCACAGCCAGTCCGAAGGCAGTGGCTATCAAGGCCTCGGCAATGCCCGGGGCTACAGCTGTCAGGGCAGCGCTTTGCTGCACAGCTATGCCCTGGAAGGAATGCATTATGCCCCACACAGTCCCGAACAGGCCGATAAAGGGCGCAGAATTGGCGCAGGTGGCCAAAAAGGATAAGGAATAAGCCAGGCTGTTTATCTCCTGGCTCACTGCCTGACGCAGTACCCTGCGGATATTGTCCGAGGAGACCTTGACCCTGCCCCCTGAAGTCAGAGTGGACTTCTCCAGGGCCCGGATCTCTGATACAGCTTTGGCCCCGATCAGGTACAGCCTGGACCCGGACCTCCTCTTCAGGGTGCGCAGGGCAGTGGCCAGGTCCTTGGCTGCCTCAAAGGCTTGGAATTCACTCTTGATCTCCTTTTTGGCCTTGCTGAGCACAAACAGCTTATAGAAGATCAGGGTCCAGCTCAGGATAGACATACTGAGCAAGATAAAGAAAACCGCCTTGACCACAATGGTGGCCCCGGCCAGTAGGGATAAGAACTCGATATTCGCTGCAGCTTCCATGTCTAGGCCTTTAGTTGCAGAATCTGCTGTACTTGACAGTCAAAAGTTCTCTAAAAAACACTTTATCTTTTTTGAACATTTACAAGGCTCTGATTGTCCATAATGGCAACTAAATTAACCTCTTAATTTATTTTGCCCTTACGTTTTACCTTCAACGCTCCAGGTAAGCTCCGGCTAACAGAATGTCCCGGGAAGCGGCCTCGGCCTGTTGGTACTGCTCCTGGCTCAGGCCGCTGCCCAGGCCGATCCTGGCCCGCAGCTCCTCTGGGATCAGATCCCCTGGCTCGTGGGCGTCATTATTGATGATCAGCCTGCAGCCCAGACTCAAGGCCAGGGCTGCCACATGCCCGTTGCTCAGGCAGTGCCCTTTACGGGTGCTGATCTCCAGGGCCACCCCTTTGGCTGCTGCCAAGCTGGCTTCCTCTTCCGTGATCAGACCGGGATGGGCCAGGATATCGACGCCAGCCTCTATGGCTGCCAGATTAGTGCCAGGAGCCACAGGCTCCACCAGGGTTTCCCCGTGCACCAGGATGGGATAGGCCCCGAACTCTCTGGCCTGGCCCACCAGGCCCGCAATCTGCTCCGGAGGCACATGGGTCAGCTCGATGCCAGCCAAGAGCTGCAGCCCTGCTGCCCGGGACAGCTCTGCTACCCCTGGCTGCAGGCGCTCCAGAATCCAGGGCATGTTGCTTTGATCCGCGTGGTCTGTAATGGCCAGCCCCTGATACCCAGCCACCCTGGCCCTCCTGGCCAGCTCAGCAGGTATCAGGGCCCCGTCGCTGAACAAGGTGTGCGTATGCAGGTCAATCATCTCTGCTCCACAGCCTGAGACCTTCCGCAAGCTGCACCCGGGCTACATCTTGTACTTGGTATCCTCGGCATCGAACTTCTCCAGGATCTCGGTCCACTTTTTGGCCTCCTCATCCTGCAGGCCTACCTCATGCTCCTGCTGAGCGAACCTCTTGCCTACCTGCTCCAGGAGTTCCTCGCTGGCGAAGATCTGGGCCTGGGCCCGCACAGCCAGGGCCACTGCGTCCGAAGGCCTGCTGTCCACCAGAAAGGTCTGATTGCCGTGCTCCAGATGTATCTCCGCGTAGTAGGTGCCCTCTTTGAGGTCTGTGACCACTACTCTCTGGATCCTGGACTCCAGGGTGCCAAGCAGATTCAGCAACAGATCGTGGGTCAGGGGCCTGGAGACCTCCACCTTGTTCAGACTGATGGAGATGGACATGGCTTCCATGGCTCCGATCCAGATAGGCAGCACCTGCTGCTCGGTTTCTTTGTCCTTCAGGATCAGCAAAGGCACTTGGGTCTGCTCATCCAGGGCCAAGCCGTATATCTTCATTTCTATCATACTGTTGTATTACCTCCCCCCAGAGTGAGTGTTTTTTGGCCTCTTTGATGCGCACCTGCAGCAAACAGCCATGCAAATCCTCCTGCAGTCCCCAGCTGAAATTGACCACCCTGCCTCCAGGCTCCCGGCCCTTCCACTGCCACGCTTCTCCAGCCTGCTGTCTGCTGCTGGATCCTTCCACCAGGATCTCCAGCCTGCGGCCCACCTGCTCCTGCAAGTCCCGAGCCGTAATTTCTTCCTGCAGGGCCTGCAGCTCCTGCAGTCTCCTGGATTTGACTTCCTCCGAAAGCTTGCCCTGGAAGGAAGCAGCCCTGACTCCGGGCCTGTCGCAATACTTGAAGCAGAAGCTGCTGCTGAAGCCCACTTCCCCTACCATATCCATGGTCTGCTGGAAATCTGCTTCCTCTTCCCCCGGGAAGCCCACTATCAGGTCAGTGCTCAGGGCCAGGTGCGGACAGTGCCTTCTGAGCTCCTGGACGATCCATAAATATTGCTGCCTGGTATACTTGCGACCCATGCTGTACAGCACTTTATTGGAACCTGACTGCAAAGGCAAATGCAACCCTGGGCATAGGTTGGGCAGGCTGCCGAAGGCCTGGATCAGCTCCCCAGGGATGTCCTTGGGATGGGAGGTAGTGAACCGCACCCGCTGCAGACCCGGTATGGCGCAGACCCTGTGCAGGAGCTGCACAAATGTCACCCCGTCCGCGGAGCTGTCCAGGCCATAGCTGTTCACATTCTGGCCCAGCAGGTTTATTTCCTTGACCCCTCGGCGAACCAGGTCCTGGCACTCCTTTATCACTTCCTGGCTTTGCCTGGATCTCTGCCTGCCCCGGGTATAGGGTACTATGCAGTAAGCACAGAAGTTGTCGCAGCCCTGCATGATATTCACATAGGCCTGGGCCGGGGTGAACCTAGAAGCAAACTCCCGGCTGCGCTCCGGATAATGCTCAGAGAAATCCAGCAGGCTCAGTCTGAGCCCCGGTTCCTGCAGCAGGCGCTGCAGGCAGTCCGGGACAGAACCCACCCCGTCCGGTCCGAACACCAGGCGCACATGTGGAAATCTGCGCCAGAAATCCTGCCCCACCTGTTGGGCCACGCAGCCGCCCACAGCCACAAAGGCCTGGGGATCCTGCCTGCAGTACCTGGCCAGCCTGCCCAGGATGCTGTACACTTTCTGCTCCGGCTTGTCCCTCACGCTGCAGGTATTCAGCACGAAAACCTGGGCCTGGTCCTCTGGAGCCTGCCTCCAGCCCCGATTCTCCAGAGCCTGGGCCAGCCAGAGGGACTCGCTGACATTCATTTGGCATCCCTGGGTCAATAGATGATAACGCATAATCCAAATAGGCTATTCTGCCTGCTCTGTCTCCTCCCGGACCCAGTCCAGAAATTCGGGGTTGCCGTCTATAATGGGCACTGCCACCACGCAGGGACAGTCATAGGAATGCACCTCCTGGACCTTGGAGTTCAGGCTGGAGACCAGGCCCACCCTGGTCTTGGCCAGCAGCACGGTTTCATGCTCCGATTGGGCCCCGCCCTGCCACCAGAACATGGACTGCATATTGTCCAGGATATTCACGCAGGCCGCCAGCCTGGCCTCAACCAGGGCCTGACCCACCCTCTGGGCCTCCTCCTTGTCCTTGGCTGTCATGTAGACAAGCACTGCGCTCATAGCTTATACTCCATTTGTGTCATTGTCTTTTCATTGCCTTGCATCTACAGCTCTCTGGCACAAAGGCCACTTTATCCGCAAAGCCCAATGCTTCCCCTGAAGCCTTGAACCCTATGCCCATGTCCCCGAAAAAAAAGGCCGAATATGTGCTGCAAGCCCTGCAGCAAAGATATCCAAATGTCAAAGGCATGCTGCTCTGGGAATCTCCCTGGCAGCTGCTGGCAGCCACCATCCTGGCCGCCCAATGCACAGATCAGCAGGTCAACAAGGTCACCCCCCGGCTCTTCGCCCGCTGGCCAGACCCAGAGGCGATGGCCCAGGCTGATCCAGCCCAGGTGGAGCAGCTCATCCGACCCACTGGATTTTATCGGAATAAGGCCAAAAGCCTGATCCAGAGCGCGGCCAGGATCCAGGAGGCCTACCAGGGCCAGGTACCCAGGAGCATGTCTGAGCTACTGACTTTGCCTGGAGTGGCCAGAAAAACCGCGAACATTGTGCTTTCCAATGCTTTTGGCCTGCAGGAGGGCATTGCAGTGGATACCCACGTGGGCAGAATAGCATACAGGCTTGGACTAACTCAATCCCGGGATCCCAGACGCATTGAGCAGGATCTCATGCCCCTTTTGCCCGAAAAGCGCTGGGGGGATATCAACCATCTCCTGGTCTGGTTCGGCAGGGAGGTCTGTCTGGCCCGCAGCCCCAAATGTTCAGAGTGCGAGCTGGCTTTGATCTGCTCTAGACAGGGCCTGCAGCAAAATTGAATGCTAGCCCTGCTCTTTGGGCCCCTTTCCCCAGAGCATCTGCCGCAGCTGCGCCAGAGAGCGACCAGATCTGCGGGCCAGCTCCTGCAAGGCCTCGTGCTCTGCCCGCTCCAGCTCCTCTCCAGCAATGCAGAACCTCTTGCTCTGCACATTACCCCAGGGAGTGCCTATGCTGCCCTGGCTGCGATTCAGAACGCAGCGCTCAACCTGGTACTGCCTGATGCCCAGGCTCAGGGTCTGTCTGAAGAACTCCTGCCTTACTGACTGCAGATCTCCGGGAGCACACATGACCTGCAGCAGCCCCCCGCAACGATTTTTTTTCATAATGCCAGGCAGATAAAGGACATCCAGGGACCCGGCCTGGAAAAGGGGCTCGAACACTGCCCCCAGCTCTTCTCCTGTCAGGTGGTCCAGATTGCTCTCCAGGACCCAGACTGTTTCCTGGCCGGCATCCTCCTGGGCCTCATACATAAAAAGCTGCAGGCAGTTGGGTTGCTGCCCCAGCTCCATGCTGCCCCAGCCCAGGCCAAAATCCTTAA
The DNA here is from genome assembly GCA_046546355.1 of Desulfohalobiaceae bacterium. GTDB lineage: Bacteria > Desulfobacterota > Desulfovibrionia > Desulfovibrionales > Desulfothermaceae > CAZBUB01. Next base: position 5,911 of record JBKGXZ010000079.1, read on the forward strand.
GCACTCCCAACGGTCCGGGAGTAAAATCCTGCACCAGCTGATCCACAAGCAGGGCCCCAGTGGGAGTGATCAGCTCCTTGTGCCAGGACGTAGGATACACCGGCTTGCCTTGCAAAAGCCTGACCACTGCAGGGGCGGGCAGGGGCAGCCTGCCGTGCTCGCAGTCCACCTCCCCTGTGAACCAGGGCAAGGGGGAACAGTACACCTCCCTGACCCCCAGCTCCTGCAGGCCCCAGAAAGCGCCCACGATATCCACCAGGGTATCCATGGCCCCCAGCTCATGGAAATGCACCTCCTGCAGAGACACCCCGTGCGCCTCTGCCTCCACCTGAGCCAAGCGCTTGAAGGCCTGCTTGCTCCTTTCCCGGACCTGCTGCGGCAATTGCAGCTTATCCAGCAGGGCCTCTATATCCTGCAGCCTGCGCAGGGGCTGCCCCTGTGGCAGCTCCAGCTCCAGGCTGCTGCCTGCCAGGCCATGCTGCCTCTTATGCCTGGCCTGGATAGCTATCTCCAGCCCTGCCTGTTGCAGGATATCCTGCAGAGGGATCAGGTCCAGGCCCAGATCAGCAAGTCCTGCCAGGAACATATCCCCGCTGATGCCTGTGGGGCACTGCATATACAGTCTCATGCCCGACTCCTGTCACCTGCTAGATCACTTTGGGTCCTGACTCCCGCACCAGGTCAGAAACCTCTGATTCGAAGCGCTGGAAATTGTCCTGGAACAGCCTGGCCAACTCCTTGCCCTTCTGCTCGTAAGCCTCCGGGTCCTTCCAGGTATTCTTGGGATCCAGGATCTCCTTGGGCACCTGCGGACACCTGTGGGGGATATGCAACCCGAATATGGGATCCCGGGAGTACTCCTCGTTGTTCAGGTCCCCATGCAGGGCTGCCCGGATCATGGCCCTGGTGTAGCTGATGCTGATCCTTTGTCCTACCCCGTAGGGTCCTCCGCTCCAGCCGGTGTTCACCAGCCAGCAGTCCACATTGTGCTCGATGATCTTCTGGCCCAAAAGATCTGCGTACACATGGGGGTGCAAGGGCATAAAAGGCGCTCCGAAACAAGTAGAGAACACCGCTACCGGCTCTGTGACTCCCCTTTCCGTGCCTGCCAGCTTGGCTGTGTAGCCGGACATGAAATGGTACATAGCCTGCTCCGGGGTCATCTTGGCAATGGGCGGCAGGATTCCGAAGGCATCCGCTGTGAGCATGAAAATATTCGAAGGATGCGGATTCAACCCTTTGCGCAACGCACTGGGGATATGGGTCAGGGGATAGGCAGCCCTGGTATTCTCGGTCAGACTGTCGTCATCCAGGTCCAGGCGCCTGCTTACAGGATCCAGAACCACATTCTCCAGGATGGTGGCAAACTTGCGGGTACAATCGTATATCTCTGGCTCAGCCTCTGAGGACAGCCGGATCACCTTGGCATAGCAGCCGCCCTCCATGTTGAAAACCCCCTGCTGGTGCCAGCCGTGCTCGTCGTCCCCTATCAGCAGGCGATCCTTGACCGTGGACAGGGTGGTCTTGCCAGTGCCAGACAAGCCGAAGTACAGGGCAGTGTCCTTGTCCCTGCCCAGGTTGGCGGAGCAGTGCATGCCTGCCACCCCCTGCAGAGGCAAGATATAGTTCATGGCTGTGAACACCGCCTTCTTGATCTCTCCTCCGTAGCTGCTGCCGCCGATGATGATCAGGCCCTTGCCCAGGTGCAGCAGGATAAAGGCCTCGGAATTGGTGCCATCCAGCTCTGGAATAGCTGTGCAGCCTGGGGCCTGGATGACTGTCAACTGGGGCTCGAACTCTTCCAGGGCCTTGCGCTTTGTGATCTGGATGAACATGTTCCTGGCGAACAGACTATGCCAGGCTTTCTCGGTAATGATCCGCAAAGGGACCTGGTAGCTGGGGTCAGCGCCCACATAGCAGTCCTGGACAAATATGGGCTTGCCCTCCAGATACCCGGTAATCTTGGTCTGCAGATGGTCAAACACCCCTGGGTCTATAGTCTTATTCACCTCCCCCCACCAGATCCGGTCCTGGGAGCTCTCCTCCTGGACGATGAACCTGTCATTCGGGGAGCGTCCGGTGTATTTCCCGGTCTGGACCACTAGAGGGCCCAAATGGGCCATCTGGGCCTCGCCCCTGAAAATTGCCTGCTCATACAGGGCCGGAGTGGTCAAGTTGTGCTTAACTTGTTCCAAATTGGCCAATCCAATTTTACGCAGCTGCTCCTTCATTCCACCCTCCTTGCTTGGGGCTGGGTGCTGCCAATTCTTGCTTCCAGCCTGTGGGGATTTTGCCAGGCAAAGGCCCTGGCAAGATTGGCATACATATTATAAATAGCCCCGTCTGTCCATAGCAGCCCCAATTATCCCGGTCTTTACCCACACTTGACAC
>JBKGXZ010000080.1:0-8199 GCA_046546355.1 Desulfohalobiaceae bacterium
CAGTTAGCCAGAGCTTACTACAACCAAAATTGAGCGATTCTTTTCCGTTCCAAGCAAAAAAGAAGGCCAGGAGCATCTGCTCCTGGCCTTCTTTTTTGCTTGACTATAGTTAGCTAAATTTGGCGCTTTGGACTTTGTGTTTTTCTAACTCTTTGTTTGAGTTTAAAAAAATGGTGGAGGCGGCGGGAGTTGAACCCGCGTCCGGAGACCTTCCACAAGAGCTTCTACAGGCTTAGGTCAGGGCTTGTGTCTCGCTGTCACTGCTCCCCCTGACCCGGATCAGCGACAGCAAGCCTTCCTTTGATTCTCACCTTTTTGCCGGAAGGCGGGCAAAAAGGCCAGCCTGATGGTGTCGTCGCCTTCCAGGGCCTATCAGGCTTTAGCCCAGGAAGACGCTGGCCTTTTAAGCGGCCAGGGCGTAGTCGTAATCGTTGGCGATTATCTTTTTTTCCGCGTGTTTTACGAGGCCTCGCGGCACCTCGGCCTGCCACTCTCGCTTCACTGTCTCCGTCGAATCCTTTTCGCCCCCTTGTTAAATAAAAAATAAGCATTTCCCCAGAATTGACAAGGGGAAATGCCGCTGAAGGAAAATGGTAGCGAGGGAGGGATTTGAACCCCCGACTCTGCGGATATGAGCCGCATGCTCTGACCTCCTGAGCTACCTCGCCCCGAAAGCAAAAAGGAATTCTAATCATTTTGGCTTTGCAATGCAAGGATAAATTTTCAGCATACAATCTGACATAATTAATTGGATTTACACGAATGGATTTCGGGCAGACACAAGGTCCCCCCTAGAGGTAAAATCTGGACCCAGTTATTTTCCAAAATCTGTGATGCTGCCCAGGTGTGTGATTAAAGGCGTAGGGGCAGACCTTGTGTCTGCCCGCGTTTTTCCCAGTTTTATGGATTGCAAAGAGTTTGGCTCGAAAGCCCGAGCGAACAAAATACGAATGATTGGGCGGCCACATGCTCTTTTATGATGCTTAGCTTAGGTTGCCTGCTGGGAGAACTTGAATTACATTTGTTCCTATGTCCAAGTTCGAACTGCTGAGCAGCTATGAGCCCAAAGGGGACCAGCCCCAGGCCATAGACAATCTGTGCGCGAATATTGAGCAGGGAGTCGAGGATCAGGTCCTGCTGGGAGTAACAGGCTCAGGCAAAACCTTCACCATGGCCAATGTGGTAGCCAGATGCCAAAAACCTACCCTGGTCATGGCCCCAAACAAGACCCTGGCTGCCCAGCTGTACAACGAATTCAAGCAGCTCTTCCCCCACAACGCTGTGGAGTACTTCGTCAGCTATTACGACTACTACCAGCCAGAGGCCTACCTGCCGCATTCAGATACCTACATAGAAAAGGACTCTTCCATCAACGAGGATATAGACAAGCTGCGCCATTCAGCTACCTATTCCCTGCTGACCAGAAGGGATGTGCTGATTGTGGCCTCTGTGTCCTGCATCTACGGCCTGGGCTCGCCAGAGTATTACAAGCAGATGGTCATCCCTGTGGGCAAGGGACAGAACCTGGGTCTGGAAGAGCTGATCAGTCGCCTGGTGGAGAGCCATTACCAGCGCAACGACTATGACCTGCACCGGGGGAACTTCAGGGTCCGGGGAGACGTATTGGAGATAGTGCCCGCCTACAGACATGAGCAGGCCCTGCGCATAGAATTCTTCGGGGACGAAGTGGACGGCCTGCAGGAAATAGATCCCTTGACCGGTGAGGTGCTGGGCGAGCTGCAGCAGACAGTGATTTTTCCCAACAGCCATTATGTCTCTGACCAGGACAATCTGCAGCGGGCCATCAGCGATATCCGGGAGGAGCTGCGGCACCGCCTGCAGTGGTTCCAGGAAAACAACAAGCTGGTTGAGGCCCAGAGGCTGGAGCAAAAGACCCAGCTGGACCTGGAAATGATCGAAGAGGTGGGCTACTGCAACGGTATAGAGAATTACTCCAGACATCTGGACGGCAGGGCCCCTGGCTCCCCACCAGCCTGCCTGCTGGACTACTTCCCTGAGGATTATCTGCTATTTTTGGACGAATCCCATGTTTCCGTGCCCCAGATAGGGGGTATGTTCAACGGAGACCGCTCCAGGAAGCAGACCCTGGTGGATTTCGGATTCCGACTGCCCTCTGCACTGGACAATAGACCTCTGTGCTTTGAGGAATTTGTGCAGCGCATGAACCAGACTGTATACATCTCTGCCACCCCAGGTCCCTGGGAGCTGGAGAGAGCCCAGGGCAGGGTAGTGGAGCAGATCATCAGGCCCACCGGCCTGGTGGACCCCCAACTGGAAGTCAGAGCCACGTCAGGCCAGGTAGACGACCTGCTCTCGGAGTGCCTGCAGGCCAGGGACAAGGATCAACGGGTGCTGGTGACTACCCTGACCAAGCGCCTGGCTGAGGATCTGACAGAATACATCCAGGATATGGGCCTGGCCTGCAAATACCTGCACTCGGACATCGACACCCTGGAGCGGGTGTCCATTATCCAGGCCCTGCGTCAGGGGGAATTCCATGTCCTGGTGGGCATCAACCTGCTCCGGGAGGGGCTGGACATCCCGGAGGTGGCCCTGGTGGCCATCCTGGACGCAGACAAGGAAGGCTTCCTGCGCTCCGCCCGTTCCTTGATCCAGACTATAGGCAGGGCCTCCAGGAACGAGTCCGGCAGGGTGATTATGTACGCGGAGCAGCGCACTAAAGCCATGCAGGAGGCCATAGAGGAAACAGAGCGCAGGAGGAGCAAACAGCTGGAGCATAATAGCATACACGGCATCATTCCCCAGAGCATCAGCAAGGACTGGGAGAATCCCTTGTATGCCTCCAGCATCCAGCCCAAACAGGAGGCCAGGAGCCGGGCCCGGGAAGAGCAGGCAGAGTATCTGGCTGATCCGGAGCAGATCTCCAAGCAGGTCCAGCAGCTGGAGAGGCAGATGCGCAAGGCTGCTCAGGAGCTAGAATTTGAGGAAGCTGCCAGGCTGCGGGACCAGGCGGCCTATCTGAGGCAGAGGCTGGTGGAATTGGCTTAGGGTGGATGTGGAATGCTGGCATGCTGGGATGCTGGAATGAAGAAAGCAGGGAGCGGGGAGCTCAGAGCGTAGAGCTGGGAAGAAAGTGGCGGGAGCCGTGAGGGGCGTCATGGCGACCTTGAAAGCACCTGATGCTCGCAATGGCTAGCAGGGGCTTTTGAACAATCGCAGTCGCTATCGTAATCGAGGTCGTTGTCGACAGTTATGATACCTACCTTAAATAAAGGAAAATCCGCAAATATGGCTCAAGAGACAGCGCAACATGAGATGGAAGATCTGCGCAGGCAGATCGAGCATCACGATTACCTGTACTATGTCCTGGACGCGCCGGAGATCTCTGATGCTGAATATGACCGCCTTTTCCGCAGGCTGCAGGAGCTGGAGCAGGCCCATCCGGAGCTGGTCAGCCCGGAATCCCCCACCCAGAAGGTGGGTGGACAGCCCAGCAAGAGCTTTGCCCATCTCAGCCATTCCCTGCCCATGTACAGCCTGGATAACGCCTTCGATATACAGGAATGGCGGGATTATGTACAAAGGATCCAAAGGCTGTTGCCCGAGGAAGAAGTCTGGTTCTGGGTGGATCCCAAGCTGGACGGCCTGGCAGTGGAAATTATCTACGAGGGGGGAGTGTTCCAGGCCGCCAGCACCAGAGGAGACGGCTACACCGGCGAGGATGTGACCCCGAACCTGCGCACGGTGCGCAACATCCCGTTGCGCCTGCGCCAGGAGGCTTACGTACCAGAGTACCTGGAGGTCCGGGGGGAGGTGATCATCAATGATCAGGACTTTGAGCGCCTGAATCAGGAACAGCTGGCCCAGGGCAAGAAGGCTTTTGCCAACCCCAGGAACGCGGCTGCAGGCTCGGTGCGCCAATTGGACCCCAACATCACAGCAGCCCGGCCCTTGCGCTTCATGGCCTACGGCATAGGCCTGGTGCGCTGGGCTGAATCCAGGCAGGAATGGAACACCCAGGAAAAGATCATGCACGGCTTGAAGCAGCTGGGACTGCGCATCCCGCCTGGAGCCAGGCTATGCAGGAGCTGGCAGGAAGTCAGCGAATATTTCCAGGATCTGGACAAGCTGCGCCAGGAGATGCCCTTCAGCATAGACGGTATGGTAGCCAAGGTGAACAGCCTGCAGCAGCAGCAAAGGCTGGGCAGCACCGCCAGGGCCCCCAGGTGGGCTATTGCCCTGAAGTTCAAGGCAGAGCAGGCTGTGACTCTGCTGCAGGATATTCAGGTCCAGGTGGGCAGGACCGGGGTCTTAACGCCTGTGGCCAAACTGCAGCCGGTCCAGGTAGGGGGAGTAACAGTCTCCAGGGCCACATTGCACAACCAGGACGAAATCCAGGCCAAGGACGTCAGGATCGCAGATCAGGTCCTGGTGCAGAGGGCAGGGGACGTGATCCCGGAGGTGGTCCGGCCTCTGCCGGAAAAAAGGACCGGGGAGGAGAGGAGCTTTCAGTTCCCGGAAGAGTGTCCGGTGTGCGGCGGCAAGGTGGACCGGCTGCCCGGCGAGGTAGCCTTCAGATGTCTGAACATATCCTGTCCAGCCAGGTTGGTGCAGGGCTTGAAGCATTTTGTCTCCAAATCCGGTCTGGATATTGAGGGAGTAGGGCAGAAGTGGATAGAGATATTTGTGCAAAAAGGCCTGGTGCAAAGTCCTGTGGACCTGTTCCGACTCCAGGAGCAGGATCTTCTGCACCTGGAACGTATGGGAACCAAGCTGGCCAGGAACATCATCCAGTCTTTGCAGCAGGCCAAAGAAAGGGCCACTCTTGAAAAGCTGATTTCAGCCCTGGGTATCAGGCTGGTGGGAAAACAGACCGCCAGGGTTCTAAGCCAGCATTTTGCAGATCTGCAGGAACTGGCTGAGGCAGACCTGGAAAGTTTGACCCGGATCCAGGATGTGGGGCCGGAGATTGCGGCTTCCATCAAATCCTTCTTCAATAACCCCCGCAATAAGAAGCTGATGCAGGAGCTGCGCGAAGAGGGCCTTTGGCCGGTCAGCAAAAAAAAGACGCCACAACAAAGCTCCCGGGAATCTGCTTTGCAGGGCAAGAGGTTCGTACTCACCGGGAGCCTGGAGAACATGCCCAGAAGCAGGGCTAAGACCTTGTTGGAGCAGGCCGGAGCCAGGGTCCAGGATTCGGTTTCCAGGCAGGTGGACTATGTGGTGGCAGGCTCCAATCCAGGCAGCAAGCTGGACAAAGCCAGGGATCTCGGGGTAAAGATAGTGGGTGAACAGGAATTTCTGGCCCTGCTGCCCGGGCAGGAAGAGCAAGGAGTTGACGTATGAGCAAGACAGCAGTTGTAATCATGGGTGCGGCAGGCAGGATGGGCTCCACCCTGGTGGAGCTGGCCCAGGCCGATCCTGAGCTGGAGCTGGCAGCAGCACTGGAGACAGAAGCCAAGCAATCCAGCCTGCAAGGCCTTAAGTGCACAACAGGCTCTGATTTGGCGAATTGTCTACGGGGTCTGCAACAGGCTGTGATAGTGGACTTCACCCACCCGGACAGCAGCTCGGAAAACGTTCGGATCGCGGCCCAGGCAAAAACGCCCATGGTTATCGGCACCACCGGATTCAGCCAGGAGCAGGAGCAGGGCCTGCAGCAGGCAGCTGCCCAGACTCCCATTTTCTGGGCCCCGAACATGAGCGTAGGCATAAATGTGCTCCTGGAGCTGTTGCCCAAACTGGCCACTTTGCTGGGCCCTGACTATGATCTGGAGATCTCCGAAATTCACCATAAGCACAAAAAGGACGCACCCAGCGGCACTGCAGTCAAGCTGGGCCAGATTCTGGCCGGGAGCAGGAAGGATGAGCAGCCCGAGCTTCGCTACTGCAGGCAGGGCATGATAGGGGAGCGGCCTCAGCAGGAGATAGGTGTCCAGACCCTGCGCGGCGGCGATGTGGTGGGAGAGCATACAGTGTATTTCCTGGGCCCAGGGGAAAGGATAGATGTCACCCACCGGGTCTATTCCAGACAGACCTTTGCCCAGGGGGCCTTGCGGGCTGCAAAGTGGATCGGCTCCCAGAATCCCGGAAAACTATACTCCATGTCTGACTTTTTTGCAGATCTGGTCAAGGAGTAGGGCATCAACTGGCTAAGAGGCTTGGAGATAAAGTGTCTGTGCCACCAAGGAAATTCGGGATGTTGTATAACAAGCAGAAGCAGAGCACATTTCGTCCGGCAGCCATGCTGAAGCATTCCCGGCCACCGCTTGTTTTGCTGGTTATGCTTTTGGCCTTAGTCATGCTGCAGCTCAAGCAGGTCCAGGCTGATGATCCCTGGCAGGAGTTGCAGAACGGACTGGAGCTGAGCACAGGCAAGGAGCTATGCGCACAGACTGAGGATTCCTGTTCAGGGCTGGTAGTGCTCAGGATAGATCCAGAGCAGTACCAGCTCTTGCTGTTATCCGCCTCCGAGAAGGGACAGAGCAAGAGAACTCTTAAGGGTTGGGCCAGGGAATACAATCTGCAGGCAGTAATCAACGCTGGGATGTTCTGGGAGGACCTGCAGACCAGCGTTGGATTTATGAAAAACTTCGAGCATCTGAACAACCAAGCCATTCACCCGGAATTCAATGCCTTCCTGGCTTTCAATCCTGTGTCCAGCAAATTTCCTGCTGTGCAGCTGGTAGACAAGAAAAACCAGCCCCAATGGGAGGATGTGTTGAAAGACTACCAGAGCGTGGTGCAGAGCTATCGGATGATCAGTAACCAAGGCAAAAATGTCTGGGAGCAAAACGACAAGAGCTATAGCGTGGCTAGCGTAGGACTGGACCAGGAAGGCAGGCTGCTGTTCATCTTCAGCGAGCAACCCAGGAATATCTATGATTTGAACAAAATCCTGCTGAAGCTGCCCCTGGGGATCCAGAGCTGCATGTTCATGGAGGGCGGCCCTACAGCGGGTCTGTATGTGGATGCCGGAGCTGAAAGCCGCTCCTGGCAGGGCGTTTCTGAATCCAGCTTGTGGTCCAGCAAGCCGGGCAACTATACCAAGGTGCCCAATGTATTGGGTGTCGCCAAAAGAAAGGAATAAAATATATGTACAGGATAATTGCATGCTGTCTGCTGCTCTTGGTGCTGCTTTTCTCAGGCATTGCGGTGCAGGCAACTGAGGACGCCACCCAGAAGCTGCAGGAGAATTATCAGGATTTGCAGGATTTTCGGGCGGATTTCGAACAGAGGCTGACCAATGCTTCCAGCGGGGAGGTGGAAAAGCGTAAAGGGCAGGTCAAGTTCCGCAGGCCTGACTTGCTGCGCCTGGAGGCCACAGAGCCTGAAGAAGAGCTGCTGCTTTTGGACGGAAAATACGTCTGGCAGTATTTTCCCTTGGATAAGGTAGCTTACAAGCATCCACTGCAGGACAAGGTGGAATCCCAGACCTTGCTTAAGCTCCTGACCGGGGATCTGGACCCAGGACAGGAATTCCTGGTGCAGTCCCAGGAAGAACAGTCAAACGGCCTGCTCAAGATTGTCCTGGAACCCAGAGATCCAGATCCTGAGCTGGTGCGGGCCACCATCTGGTTGGACCAGGAGCTGGATTTTGTGCGCAAGCTGGTCCTGCAGGACTTCTTCGGCAACAAGAACCGTATTGAGCTGAGCAATCTGGAGCTCAATGTAGGCCTGGATGCTGATGAATTTGAATTCTCGCCAGATGACGAGGTGGAGATCATGGATAATACCCAGGGAGCCAATTGAAGGACCTGCTGGTTGTTTGTAAAGCTTGGCATAGCACACACTGGACACCCAGCTAAACACGGCTTTGCTGTAGACCTATGGTCTATTTAGCCTGGTAAACCGTGGGTAAGGAAGTTGTCCGCATCACCAATGCTAAGAAAAGGAATTGTTGTTCTGTGCTCAAACAGCTTACGCCCAGTTTATAAAGCCCCCGGACCCTGGATATTCGGCGGTGCGCTTAGATTTTCCAGCTTTATCAGGTGCTGAATAGTTACGCCTAAAGAAAAGTCCCGTCCGGGAGACTGCGATTAACCCCTAGGTCCTGTTGCTTGCCGGCAACTCGTGAAGACCGTCATAGGAAGGGTTGAACTATGTGCCTGCGGCTTTGCAGGCATGATGGCTATTTATTGCTCCCACGCTCTGCGTGGGAGTTTTTTTTGACCGCTCCTGCGGTCTCTTTATGGACGCAGGAGCGTCCAGCGGATA
>JBKGXZ010000081.1:0-8161 GCA_046546355.1 Desulfohalobiaceae bacterium
CCAGACACAAAAAACATGAAAGGCGCAAAGAAATGGACCGCAGAAGGCAAAGGAGGCAGAAGAGGCTTAAGCAAAGGATCAAGGAGGCCAAGGCAGAATCCAGCAAACGCTCTTGAGATTGACTTTTGCTGAATAGTGCTTATATAGCTCTCTTTTGAAAGGGGTTGATCTCACCCTGTCCCGGATTCCGGGACTAAATATATAAATTGCTTCTTTTTGGCGTTAATCTTGCTGTACTCTCAAATAGTAGATTTCAAGAAACGCCAGCCAGGTAAGGAGGGTTGAACCATGCCTATTTATGAATACTCCTGTCCGGAATGCCAGCACCTGTTCGAGGAGTGGCAGAGGGATTTCCAGGAGAGAACCATTCAATGTCCGATCTGCGGGGCAGAAGCCAAGCGGATGATTTCCAATACCGCCTTTATACTCAAGGGTTCTGGCTGGTATGTCACAGACTACTGCCGTGGGTCTGCTTCCTCTTCCGCTGCCTCAGACAACGGAAATGGAAATGGCAAGGCTGATAAGAGCCAGGAGACGCCCCAGGAGTCAACCCAGACCAGCTCTGCAGAGACCAAGAGCCCAAGCCAGACTGAATCCAAAAGCAGCACCCAGGAATAATCCGCCACCTGTGCAGGAAACAACGCAGGACTTGCCCCTGGGCAGGGCAGCTGCTCTTGTTAAACTTCGCCACTGCAGCGCTCTGTTGGCCTACAATTCCTAAACTGCCCTGGAGCCAGGCATGATCGAACGCTACACCCTACCGGACATGGACAGGATCTGGAGCCTGGAAAACAAGTTCCGGGCCTGGCTGCAGGTGGAGATAGCCATTTGCGAAGCCTGGCACAGCCTGGGCAGGATACCTGAGCAGGAGATGCGCCAGATCCGGGAACACGCGGATTTTGATCTAGAGCGCATCCAGGAGCTGGAGGAGCAGACCAAACACGATGTTATCGCCTTTTTAAGCGCAGTGGAGGAGAAGCTGGGCCCGGCTGCCAGATTCATCCACCTGGGCTGCACCTCCTCGGACATCGTGGATACTGCCAATTCCCTGCTATTGCTCCAGGCCGGGGAGCTGATCCAGGATAAGCTGCAGGACCTGTTAAGCACTTTGCGCTCCCTGGCCAGGCAGCACCAGGGCCTGATCTGCATGGGCAGGACCCACGGAGTGCATGCAGAGCCCACCAGTCTGGGCCTGAAGTTTGCCGGCTTCTTTGCGGAGCTGGCCAGGCAGAAGCGGCGTCTGGAGTCTGCCCAGGCAGAAATGAGAACCGGCAAAATCTCAGGAGCAGTGGGCACCTACGCCCATTTGAACCCCCAGGTGGAGGACATAGCCTGCAGGCACCTTGGCCTGGAGCCGGACCCCATCTCCACCCAGATCATCCAAAGGGACCGCTACGCCCACTATTTCAGCGCCCTGGCCCAGATCGGGGGCAGTATCGAGCGCCTGTCCACCGAGCTAAGGCACCTGCAGCGCACAGAGGTCCTGGAAGTGGAGGAGGGCTTCGCTCCTGGACAGAAAGGCTCCTCAGCTATGCCGCATAAGAAGAACCCTATCTCAGCAGAGAATCTGTGCGGCCTGGCCAGGCTGCTGCGCAGCAACTCCCTGGCTGCCCTGGAGAACATGGCCTTGTGGCACGAGCGGGATATCAGCCACTCCTCTGTGGAGAGGGTGATCATGCCTGACTCCACCATACTGGTGCACTATATGCTGCACAGGGTAAACAAGGTTTTGGAAAGGCTGCAGATCAACCAGGACAGGCTTAAGCAGAACCTTTACGGCTCCTATGGTCTGTTCTTCTCCCAGAGGGTCCTGCTGCGGCTCATTGATCAGGGCTGCGCCAGGCAGCAGGCTTACGAACTGGTGCAGGGGCTGGCCATGCAGGCTTGGGAACAAAAGCGTTCCTTTGAGGAGCTGGTCCGCGGCTCCAGGGATATCGCGCAGCTCCTGCAGGAGGACGACTTGAAAGAAGTCTTTGATCCAGGCTATTATCTCCAGCACGAGGAAACTATTTTGCAGCGCAGCCTGAGGCAATAAGCCGTGGAACAGGAAAAACACAGACTGGCCAAACTGTTGTTGGAGAAATCATACCTGGAGGGAGAGGTCACCCTGACCTCTGGCCGCAAAAGTGACTACTACTTCGACTGCAAGCAGACCGCGCTGGATGCAGAGGGCGGCTATCTTCTGGGCAAGCTTTTGCTGCAGCAGCTAAAGCCGGACGTCAAGGGCGTGGGAGGCGTGACCCTGGGCGCGGACCCCTTGGTGAGCGCGGTTTGCGTGCTCTCCCACTTGGAAGGCAGAAACCTGCCGGGTTTCATAGTGCGCAAGAAACCAAAAAAGCACGGCACGCAAGAGTACCTCGAAGGACTGGCCAACTTCGGCCCTGGCTGCCGGGTGGCTGTATTGGAGGATGTGGTCACCACCGGGGGCAGTTTGCTCCAGGCCTGCGAGAGGGTAGTTGCAGCCGGCCTGCACGTGGTGCAGGTAGTCTGTGTCCTGGACAGGGAAGAAGGCGGCAGACAGGAGCTGCGCAGCAGGGGATACCAGCTGGAGTGCATTTTCACCAGGCCGGAGCTTTTGCAGAGCGCACAGGAGCAAGCCTTGTAAACCTCGATAAGCCCCTAAATTGCAATATACAAAAAGCCTCCTCTTCCTGCTGGCTATCTGCCTGCTTCCAGCCCCGGCCCTGGGCCAGGGGAAGGGAATAGTCAACCAGCCCTATCTCCCCAAGCATTTCCTGGGAGTGGACAAGTCCAGCCAGGAGCTCTACCTGTATGCCCAGCGCAGCCCCACCCGGATCCTGCGGCAATACACCTGTTCCACCGGGGGCATATCCGGGGATAAGATCCGTGAAGGCGACAAGAAGACCCCTGAAGGGATTTATTTCCTGGAAAGCAAGATCAAGCATGAGCTGGATTTTGAGCTCTACGGGGACCTGGCCTTCACCTTGAACTATCCCAACCCTGTGGACAAAATCCAGGGCAACACCGGACACAGCATCTGGCTGCACGGTCGGGGCAAGCCCCTGGTGCCCAAGGACACCAGGGGCTGCGTAGCCATAGAAACCGACCATCTGCAAGAGCTCAGCCCTTATATAAGCCTGCCCCAGACACCAGTGATCATCGGCAGCGGGCTGCAGGACTTCGAGCTGGGATCAGCTGTCCCGGTTTCAGCCTGGAAGCTGCACTCCCTGGTCCAGAAGTGGGCCCGGGCCTGGAGCGCACGCAGTGAGCGCTTTTTTGACTTCTACCAGCCGGAAAAGTTCTCCAGATCGGGAGCAGGTCCCTTCCAGGATTTCAAGGCCCAAAAAGAGAGGCTCTTCTCCAGGTACGCCTGGATAGAGGTCTACCTGGACCAGATCCGCGTTATTCCAGGCCCTGGCTACTGGGTAACCTACTTCGGCCAGTTCTTCCGCAGCCCCGGCCTCCAATCCCAGGGCATCAAGAGGCTCTACTGGCAAAAGCAGGACAATGAATGGAAGATTGTGGGCCGGGAATGGCGTCCGGATGCTCTGGGCCTGGAGTCCAAATACCTGGAGGACAGGGAGCACAGCCTCAAGAAGTGGCTGGAATCCTGGCGCAAAGCCTGGCTAAGTGCTGATGCCCAGGCATATCAATCTTTCTACCAGGCCGAAGCCAGCCAGGATCAGCTTAAGGGTCTGGAGTCCATTTTAGAGCACAAACAGCAGACCTGGGAGCAAGAACCTCCCAGCAGCATAGAGTTGGAGGATATCCAGGTGGACCTGCACCCCCGGGGATTCAGGATCTCCTTCCAGCAGGACTACACCGGGCAATCAGGGTATTCAGACCTGGGCCGCAAGGTGCTGATCGTGCAGCCCGAAACTGAGGGCTTCAGTATCCTGCGGGAAACATGGCGTGCTCTGTAGCAGCAAGCTGCCAGTCCTTTTCAGCCAGCAGACAGCACTAAGTGTGCCTGCAAAAACGACGCTCAGAGGTGATCTATGGGTCGCTGCTTCGTGAATCTGCCTGTTAGATATATTGCCGAGGACTCCAGCTACCTGGACTACTTCCTGCAAAAAGGCCTGAACCCTGAGCTGGGCCTGGATCCTATTGCCCTGGATCACCTGGAGGAATCCTGGCACCAGGAGCTGGCCGGGATCCTGAGAGACCATGGACTCTATTGTTCCATTCATCTGCCTTTTCACGATCTGCAACCCGGCAGCCTGGACGACCTGATCCTGCAGGCCACCCGGGAGAGGCTCCGCGGTTCACTGCGTATTGCAGCCATATATCAGCCCAGATACCTGGTAGGCCATGCCAACTTTATCCCTTTGTACAGCAATTTGTTTTCCAGGTGGCTGGCCAGGGCTGCGGAGACCTGGAGGCAAACCCTGCAGGAGTGGAACAAAGCAGCCCCTTTGTACCTGGAAAACGTCCGGGAGCAGGACCCCAGGCCCTTGAGCGACCTCTTGGCTGAGCTTAGCGAATACAGGGTCAACTTCTGCTTCGATCTGGGCCACTGGGCCAGCTATGGCGGCGGCAGCCAGTACCAGAACCTGAGCCTCTGGATCCAGACCATGGGCCCTTACCTGCGTCACCTGCATCTGCACGACAACGACTGCATAGCAGACCAGCATTTAGGCCTGGGCCAGGGCAACATAGCCTGGGTGGAGCTGTTTGCCGGTCTGGAAATCTTGGAGCTGACCCCTACTTTTACCTTGGAGCCGCACACCAAGGAAGACCTGGAGTATTCCTGGAAGTTCATGCAGAAGCATTTTCCCTGGTTTTCCCGCCTGGGACTGCGCAAGCAGGAGCTGAGCAAGCTCTAGATTGATGACATTTAGCCCAGGCCAGGAAGCTCCCTGTCCAGCCCAAGTCCCTGCAGACTGGGCACGCTGAATTCCCGCACCCAGGGAGGTTCCAGATTGAAGGCGTAATCCGGCCAGGATAGGTGGCAGGCATGCAAAAGCAGCCCCTGGCCTGAGGCTGTGCCCTGGTACCTGCGGTCTCCCAGCAGGGGCAGCCCCCTGTGGGCCAGTTGCAGGCGGATCTGGTGCTTTCTGCCTGTAAGCAAGTGCACTGCCAGCAGGCTGCCTCGGCTGGTATTACAAAGGGTCCGCACATAGCTGACGGCCGTGTGTTCCTGCTTTTGTCTGTCCTTTTTTTTATCTGCTGCCGTCTGCAGCTGATCCTCCAGCCTGTTCCAGGAAGACCAGGAAGTCTTTTGTCCCACCCAGGCCAGATACACCTTGCGCACCCGGCCCGCTTTCCAGAGCCCCTGCAGGTGCTGCAGGTATGCGTATTCCTTGGCCAGCAGAAGCAGGCCTGAGGTCTGCTTGTCCAGACGATGCACCAATGCGGGCATCCAAGGACTGGACTGATACATGTGCCGGATCCTGTGCACCACACTGTCAGCCAGGTTGCTCCCTGGCTGTACAGCCAGATCAGGGGGCTTGGCCAGCACCAGCAGCCTGTGGTCCTCAAAAACCTTACGCAGATAAAAGGGATTGTTCTCCTGCAAGGCACGTAGCTCCTGGGCCTGGATCCTGTGCGGCGGGATGCGCACCACCTGGCCCTGATGCAGGCGTACAAACGGCTTGCAGCGGGAATGGTCCAGCCTGACCTGGCCGGTGCGCACCCAGCGCATCAGGGCGGAGCGGGGGATGCTCTGCTGCAGGCGTCTTTGCAGAAAGGCCAGCAGCTTCTGGCCTGACTCCTCAGGACTGACCTCTAGGTACTGCACTCCTGGCATATTTGCTGCCTCAAGGCTGACTGTGCTTTTAAAAAAAACAAGAATAATGGTTTGCCCAGCTGCAGGCAAGCAGGGATTAGTTAGGCGACCCTAATATTATTCTTTGCTTGGACAAAAATTTTGGCCTGGCGTGGCCAAGGATATTGACCTGCAATTGTGTTTCTGCTAAGCAACGCTCTTGTAGCTCGACACGAATTGCCTTGCCAAATCACAAAAAAATATTAGGTTACACTAACAAGGCCTGCAGCCCAAACCAAGGCTGCAAACAACGGAGAAAAATCACATGGCCCAAAAGCACTTGAACATTGCCCTGACCGGAAACCCCAACTCAGGCAAGACCACCCTGTTCAACAGCCTCACCGGGTCCAGGCAGAACGTGGGCAACTATCCTGGAATCACGGTGGAGAAAAAAGAGGGTTTCCTGGAGCACCAAGGCTACATGCTGCACTTTGTGGACCTGCCGGGTACCTATTCCCTAACTGCCTACTCCCAGGAGGAGCTGGTGGCCAGGAACTTCCTGGTGCAGGAAAATCCGCACACAGTGGTGGATGTCCTGAACGCCGGAGCCTTGGAAAGGAACCTGTATCTGGCCCTGCAGATCCTGGAGATGGGCGCGCCTACCATACTGGCCCTAAACATGATGGATGAGGTCAGGAAAAAAGGCTGGAACATAGACACCCAGCTTTTGGCCCAAAAGCTGCACACCCCGGTTGTGGAGACTGTAGCCAGGCAGGGCCAGGGCAGCCAGGAATTGGTGCAGGAGATCATCAAGCAGGCTGAAAGCGGCCCCAAGTCCTGGGAGCCTTTGCACATCTCTTACGGTCCGGACTTAGACCCGGTGCTGCAGGACATGGTCAACCAGATCCAGGAGCGCGAATTCCTGACCTCCCTGTATCCTGCCCGCTGGACCGCGCTGAAGTATCTGGAGGAGGACCAGGAGGTGCAGCAGACAGGGGACCTGAAGGACCCGGAAGTTTCCCGGCAGCTCAAGCAGGCTGCTGCAAGGGTGACCCAGCACTGCCAGAAGACCCTGGATACCTATCCAGAGGCCATTATCGCGGACTACCGCTATGGCTTCATCTCTTCCCTGCTTAAAGACGTGCTCAACAAGCAGGAACAGGTGGACCGGGTGGCCTTTTCCGACCAGCTGGACAAGTTCCTGACCCACAAGCTGCTGGGGCCTTTGTGCATGTTCTTTGTTTTGTACCTGGTCTACACCCTGACCTTCAGCCTGGGAGAGGTTCCCTTGGGCTGGGTGGAGAGCGTCTTTGACTGGACAGGAGAACAGATGCGCAATCTGCTGCCTGCAGGTCTGCTGCGCTCCCTGCTGGTCTCCGGAATCATCGATGGCGTAGGCTCAGTGCTCAGCTTTGTGCCCCTTCTGGCTATTATCTTCTTCTGTATTGCCTTTTTGGAGGACTCTGGCTACATGGCCAGAATAGCCTACATGCTGGACCGGGTGTTCCGCATCTTCGGCCTGCACGGCTGCTCAGTGATGCCCTTCATTGTCTCTGGGGGAATTGCGGGTGGCTGCGCCGTGCCTGGGATAATGGCGGCCCGTACCCTGAGGAGCCCTAAGGAGAAGCTGGCCACCCTGCTCACGGCGCCCTTTATGACATGCGGGGCCAAGCTTCCGGTCTTCCTGCTCCTGGTGGGCGTGTTCTTCCCTAAAAACCAGGCCCTGGTCATGTTTATGATCACTCTCGTAGCCTGGCTAAGCGCCCTGCTGGTCTCCAGGCTGTTGCGCTCTACTGTGATCCGGGGCCCTGCCACTCCCTTTGTCATGGAACTGCCCCCTTATCGCCTGCCCACCCTGCAAGGCATGCTCATCCACACCTGGGAGCGGACCTGGCAGTACATCAAGAAGGCAGGCACCATAATCCTAGCCATATCCATCCTTATCTGGCTGGCCATGACCTTCCCCACCCTTCCCCCGGATCAGGAGCAGCAGTACCAGGCCAGGCAGAACAATCTAGAGCAGGAACTGCAGCAGATCCAAGCCTCAGAGGGCGCGAACTCCGGGCAACAGCAGCGCGAGCTGAGCCAAGAGCTGCAGAACCTGAAGCAGGCAAGGGCCCAGCAGGAGCTTCGCCACTCCGTGGCAGGCAGAATAGGGACCTTCCTGGAGCCAGTGACCATCTGGGCCGGATTTGACTGGAAGATCAACATCTCCCTGACCGGGGGCTTTGCAGCCAAGGAAGTCATTATCTCCACCCTGGGCACGGCTTACTCCATGGGCGAAGTCCAGGATGACCAGACCTCCTCCCTGGCCCAAAGGATCTCCCAGGATCCGGACTGGGACCGGAAGAGGTCCATAAGCCTGATCCTTTTCATCCTGCTCTATGCTCCCTGCTTTGTCACAGTGGTAGCCATAGCCAGGGAGGCTGGCTCCTGGGGCTGGGCCTTCTTTGCCCTGGGCTTCAATACTGTGCTGGCCTTTATCCTGGCTGT
>JBKGXZ010000082.1:0-7752 GCA_046546355.1 Desulfohalobiaceae bacterium
GTAGCTCCAGGCACAGGCTGCAGAGATTACTTGGCCCTGGAGATGCTGCCCGGACCTGAAGACAGCAGCTAAAGCTGTCTTATCCAGAGCCTGGGGGCTGTGTACGCTGCAAAAGCTCCTTTTCCTGCTTGACATCTGGATTTTTCGGGTTGATTTTTAGGGCCTGCTGCAGGGCATCTGCTGCTGAGCTGCTCCAGCCACCCTGGCGCAAGCTCCTGGCTGCGAGGCAATAGAGCATCTCCTGCTGTTGCCCGTAGATGGCCAGGATCAGCTTGGGGTAACCGGAACGGAAAGTGGAGCGCATTAGGTGGTTCTGAGTGTAGATGAATCTGGCCAAACGCGCGTTTTCATGGTGCAGGGGCAGGTATTGAATAAAGATTTTGCGGCAGATGTTCAGGATGTAGGAAATGCGATTCACTTCCCTGCGGATGCTCTCTTTGGTCTGGGAGACCAATTGGTAAAGGTTCTTGCTGATCTCCCTTTCCTGGCTGCTGCGGCTGGGGTCTTGCTCCAGCTGGCTGAACCAGGCTGCGTAATTTTGCTGCTGGTAGGCATCCTCTTTAAGCTTCATGCATTCATGGAAGATGTACCCCAGGGACCAGTCCAGGAATCTTCCGCACAGACAGGGATCCGGCAAGTATCTGAACAGAAGGTGGGCGGTGTCCTTGAGACGCCAGAGCCTGCCCTGGTTCATGTCATGGCCGACTAAGTCGGATAAAAGCTGGAAATCCAGATATCCGGAGTACTTGTACTCCTGGAACTGCTGTTCCAGGGTCTGCTGCACATAGCAGAAGTTCTTCAGGATATCGGTCACGATTTCGTCCTGCTTGTTCTGCAGCCAATTGTTGCTCATGCCTGTTTTAGCTCTTGCCAAGGGGATGTCCTTATTCTGCCGGCTGGGGCCGGGTTTTCAGGCAGCTACGAAATTTTGCTTATACTAGTTGAACTTATTGACTTTGACAATGGCCTATGCTATTCAAACCACGCTTGTGAATGAAGGAACGTGTATGTTCTTTAATAAGCTGGATCGGGATTACATGCGCAGCCTGTTTCGGGCCTCTGTGCTGGGAATCCACATTGTAGCCGGGACCTTTGCTGGCCTGGCTATTGGTTACTTTTTGGACAAGTGGCTGCAGACTACTCCTTGGCTGACCCTTATTTTTTTGCTACTAGGGATCGCAGCTGGATTCAAGAACGTACATCGGGATGTAAAGAGTATTTTGCAGGATGAAGCCAAGAACAAGGACAAGCAGGATTGACGTTGCTCTGCGCCGAGGCGGGCTGCAGAATCCAGAGATACGCTGGATAGTTAAATTCCAGCTCTATCAGGTGGCCTTCTGTGTCTTGCTTTTGCTGCTGCTGCAGGCCAGAGTGCTGCCTGGGTTTGTGACCGGGGCCCTGCTGGTGACGCTGAACCTGTATTTCTTGGCCAACATGGTGCCCAGGGTGTTGCAGGAGGGAAGTGGAGGCAGCTTCTTGCTGGTGCTCAGCTTTTACCTGCGTCTGGCCCTGGCAGCAGTGATCCTGGCCCTTTGCATTGTCTGGGCGGAGTTCTCCCTGCCCTCTCTGATAGCTGGCCTGTCTACGATGGTGGTCAGCATAATCGCCTGGAGCGCCAGGTTCTATTGGATGCAAAAAAATAAGGAGGCATAGTTCAGATGGCAGCTGTAGAAATTGCTCCCCATGTCGTGCTTTTGGAAAAGCTGATGGGAGTGCTGGGCTTGGTGGACAAGGCAGGGCACAGCCTTATACCGCAGCACATCCTCTACACTTGGCTGGTTATGCTCATCCTTATTGTGCTGTCCTGGCTGGGAACCAGGAAGCTATCAATTGTGCCCAAGGGGGTGCAGAACCTCCTGGAGGTTCTCGTTAGCGGCATGGAGAACTTTGTGGTCAGCTCCATGGGCGAGAGCGGGCGCAGGGTGTTTCCTTTCCTGCTGGTCCTGTTCGTATTTATTCTTTTTGGCAACCTCATTGGCCTGGTGCCGGGCTGCAACGCCCCTACAGCAGTGCTGAATACCAACTTCGCCCTGGCCATCAGCGTGTTTGTTTATTACAATTATCTGGGTCTCAAGATGCATGGGCCCAAATACATTAAGCATTTCACAGGTCCGGTATGGTGGATGATACCGCTCATGCTGCCCATAGAGCTCATAAGTCACCTGGTGAGGCCGGTATCCCTCAGCTTTCGTCTTTTCGGGAATATCTTCGGGGAGGAAATGACCCTGATCCTGTTCTTCTTTCTGTTGCCCCTGGTCTCCACCCTGCCCATCTACTTTCTGTATTTCCTGATCAAGACCCTGCAGGCCTTTGTGTTTTTCATGCTGAGCATGATCTATCTGCAGCAGTCCTTTGAGGAGGCCCATTAGGTCGACTCCTTAGCAACGGGGGAAATGGTCCTAGGACCAAAACTTATAAAACCGTTAGGAGGATCCGAGTTATGCGCAAGGTTATTCTGGTTTTGCTGGCTACTTTGGCCATGGTATTCAGTGCTGGGTCAGCTTTCGCTGCTGAGGCTGACGCCAGCGTGATCTCTAACATTGCCCTGGCCACAGCATTGGGCATGGGCATAGCCGCATTTGGTTGCGGTATTGGCCAAGGTATGGGCCTGAAGGCGGCCTGCGAAGGCACAGCTCGCAATCCCGAGGCCAGCGGCAAGCTGACAGTGACCATGCTCATCGGTTTGGCCATGATCGAGTCCCTGGCTATTTACGCCTTGGTGGTTAACCTGATACTGCTTTTTGCCAACCCCTTCCTGTAAGGGTGGCTGGATTCTAGAAAAGAGGCCTGGCAACAGGCCTCTTTTATGCAGCATTCTTGTGAATTTTTTCTCAAAATTTGATTGCTGGCTGTGAAAACACAACGCATTCCCAAGGCTACTATTCAGAGGATGGCCGTATACGTGCAGGTCCTGGAGGATTTGTTGGGCCAGGATCAAAGCGTGATCTCCTCGGACAAGCTGGCCTCTATCTGCGAGGTGAATCCCTCTCAGATCAGAAAGGATCTGGCCTACTTCGGCGAATTCGGAGTGCGGGGGGTGGGCTATTATGTCCACGATCTGCTGCAGGCTATCAAGCACTTTCTGGGCATAGATCGCACCTGGCACTGCGCCCTGGTGGGAGTGGGCAATCTGGGTAGGGCCATGCTGAGGCACAACCAGCTAAAAAGCAAAGGTTTCAATGTAGTGGCAGCCTTCGACTGCGATCCCTTCAAGATCGGAGAAGTGGTGGCCGGGCATGAGGTTGTCTGCACCAGGCGGATAAAGGAAGTGGTGGAGGAGAAGCAGATCCAGATCGGGCTGATCACTACACCTTCCAAGAGGGCCCAGAGGGCCGCCAATCATATGGTAGAGGCCGGCATCAAGGGCATCATCAATTTCGCGCCCGCCAGGATCCAAGTACCCCAGGACGTGAGCGTAGACTACGTCGACTTTTCCAATTACCTCATTTCCCTTGCCTTCGACATAAGCAAATCCCAAAGCTAGCCTCGCAGAAGCCTCAAGCTGGATCTGAAGTATTGCATCTTGCAAAGCAGGGAGAAAGGTGCTATATTTTAAGTTTAGGCGTTAGCGGAAATGCTCGATCTGACCTTAGTGCTGCTAGCTGCGTTAAGTTGAGCAATCAAAAGGCCAAACACTTAAAGCTACAAAAAATGAGGCATACAGGCATGAAAAAAGGAATCCATCCTGAATTGTATCCGGCCAAGATCCATTGTAACTGCGGATTCGAGGTTCAGACCTTGAGCACCAGGGGGGAGCAAATAGAGGTAGAGATCTGCTCCAACTGCCATCCCTTCTACACCGGCAAGCAGAGATTCGTGGATACCGCGGGCAGGATTGACCGGTTCAGAAAGAAATACGGCCAGAACGTACAGGGACAGGGCCAGAAATAGCACCGATGCCGGACTTTGCATCTGATTTAGATCCGGAGCTAGTCAACAGTTAAGCTTAGTAACCGGTCTGGCGCATTTGCGGGCCAGGCACTGGACAATCAGCACAAGCTATGGGCTTTTTGCAGAAATTGGACAGCCTGGAGGAAGAGTACCAGGACCTGGAGCACCAGCTCAGCTCCCCTGAGGTGTACCAGGATCAAAAGCGCTACAGCGAGCTGGCCAAGAGGCATGCTGATCTGGCCCAGTTAGTGGACCGCTACAGAGAGTACAAGCAGGTCCAAAGTGAGCTGGAGGACAATCTGCAGTTGCAGGAGGACCCGGATCAGGAGATACGAAAGCTGGCCAAGGTAGAGGTCCAGGAGCAGCAGCAAAGGATAAGGGATCTGGAGAACAGCCTCCAGGAACTCTTGCAGCCCCAGGACCCCATGGACAAAAAGAATGTGATCCTGGAGATACGGGCCGGAAGCGGCGGGGAGGAGGCCTCCTTGTTCGCCGCGGATCTGATGCGCATGTACACCAAGTATGCTGAGCAAAGGGGCTGGAAAGTAGAGCTCCTGGACTCCCACAGCACAGGCAGCGGGGGGTTCAAGGAGGTTGTAGCCTCCATTTCAGGCAAGGAAGTATACAGGCGCCTGAAGTACGAATCCGGAGTGCATCGGGTGCAGAGAGTACCCAGCACAGAATCCCAGGGCAGGGTGCATACCTCGGCGGTTACCGTGGCAATTCTGCCTGAGGCAGCAGAGGTGGATGTACAGATTGACTCCAATGATATCAGGATAGATGTCTTCAAAGCCTCCGGTCCTGGGGGGCAAAGCGTCAATACTACGGATTCCGCAGTTAGACTCACACACACCCCCTCAGGCCTTGTGGTCAGCTGTCAGGATGAGAAATCCCAGCACAAGAACCGGGCCAAGGCCATGACCATCCTGCGTTCTAGGCTTTTGAAAATGAAGCAAGACGAGGCCAAGATGGAAATGGATCAGAGCAGGAGGGAGCAGGTGGGCAGCGGAGACCGCTCGGAGCGCATCAGGACCTATAATTTCCCCCAGAGCAGGATCACGGACCACAGGGTAAATTTGACCAATCACAATCTGGAATCCATTCTCTCCGGAGAGCTGGATCAGCTGCTGGATCCCTTGCTCCGCGAGCTTCAGGCCAGGTCAGCGATGAAAGCAGCCAACGCTGCCTGATGCGGATCGAAGCCTGTAAGGTGCGTTTACAAGAGGATCTGGAGCAGGCTGCCGGGTCTAGGTCCAGGATTAGGCAAATGGAGCTGCCTTGGGATCCTCGAACAGGCTAGGAGTAGCTCTGCAGCAGGGCACTGATTTTTTGGCCAGACACAAAAGGGATGCACCCAGACTGTCTGCTGAGCTTATTCTCTGCCGGGCCATGAGGATCTCCAGGCTGGAGCTGCTGCTTAGCCAAGACAGGCTTCTCAGCCGAGCTGAGTTGCTGCAGGCCTGGGAGATGCTGGAGCAACGGGCCAGGGGTTGCCCCCTGGCCTATATTTTGGGCTGCAAGGAATTCTATGGCCTGGAATTCCAGGTGGGCCCGCAGGTGCTGATTCCTAGGCCTGAGACAGAGCTGCTCCTGGATTTGGTCCAGAAACTGGCTCCGTGGTCCCAGGAGCTTGTGTTTGCTGATTTGGGCACTGGCAGCGGAGCTCTGGGGATAGCTATGCTTTGCCTTTATCCCCGCAGCAGGGGGCTATTGATGGACATCAGCCCTGCTGCGCTGCGCTGGGCCAGGGAAAACGCCAGCCAGCACCAGGTCTTGCATAGATGCCAGCTGGCTGTGGATGACTTAGGGGCCAGCCTAGGCCAACAGAGCCTGGATGCAATCTTGGCAAACCCTCCTTATCTTTCCAGCTCAGACATGGCAGAGCTTAGCAGGGAGATCAGGGATTTCGAGCCCTTGATTGCCCTCTGGGGAGGGCCGGGGGGCCAGGAAAAGGCCTTGCGGATGCTGCAAAACACCCTGCCCAGCCTGAAGCCGGGCGGCTGGTGCCTGCTGGAGGCCGCGCCCCAGCAAATCGCAGAGCTACTGCTGGCGCAGGAATTGTTCACAGCCTATGGCCTGCAATTCGAGGTGCATCAGGACCTGGCAGGCAAGGATCGGGTTTTGGCTTTGCACAAGGTGTGTGCCTGATACAAAACACCTCGTGGCGCAAAAGAGACACTTCTGACTGGGCAGACAAGAATAATAGGCTTATAATTCAAGGAGTTAACTCCTCATGGGGCTCGAGGAACAGGATTTGCATGGTGGCGGCAGCGGAGGCTGAATATGTGGCAAAAAACCATCGAAAAGTACGTGACTTGCGCCGGTATAGGATTGCATAGCGGCAGGAAGGTAGCCCTGGGCTTTCATCCTGCTCCGGCAGGCTCTGGGGTCAAGTTTGCGGTGCAGGGCCCTGCAGGGACTCATTTTGTGGTGCCTGACCCCAAACTTGTGGCTGAAACCAGGTTTGCCACCAGCCTTGTTCAAGGAGACGTCAGGCTGGGAACCATCGAGCATGTGCTGGCTGCTGTAAGGGGGCTGGAGATCGATAATCTGATCATTGAGGTCCAGGGGGACGAAGTGCCCATAATGGACGGCAGTGCTGCCTCATTCGTGCTCTTGCTGCGCCAGGCAGGCATTCGGGAGCAAAAGACCAGACGCAGGATCTACCGGGTGGTGAAAGAGTGTAAAGTGCAACAGGACGGGCGCTGGGTGAAGGCCTTCCCCAGCTCTGGTTTCAAGGTCAAATACACCATAGACTTCCCCCATCCCCTGCTGGGTAAGCAGAGCCTGGATTACGAAGGCAGCGCTGAGAATTTCGTGCATTTGCTTTGCAGGGCCAGGACTTTTGGTTTCTTGCACGATGTGGAGAGGCTGCAGGGCCAGGGTCTCATCCTGGGCGGCTCCCTGGAAAACGCTCTGGTCCTGGATGAATGCGCAGCTCTGAATCCAGACGGACTGCGCTTTCCTGATGAGCCGGTTCGGCATAAGCTGCTGGATTTCATAGGTGATCTAGGACTGATGCCATATCCTGTGCAGGGAGCATTCGAGGTGCACTGCTCTGGGCATGAGCTGAACAATAAGTTTGTCTGTAGGCTGGAGCAGGAAAAGGATACCTGCCTGCAGCTTATCGAACAGGGCCAGGATCCTGCGCATGCGCAGCAAGGAGATCTGACCTCTCAAAGCTGCCCTCCATCAACCAGGGCTGAACAGGCCCTGGGATACTAGCTGAAAAAAATTCAGCTCCTCGGCTATACCCCCTTGTCAGCAGCCGTAAATTTGGTTAATATTTCCTCTTGTCAATTCAACGCAATTGACGTAGAGTCTCTTTTTTTTGCTGGCGTAGCTCAATTGGCAGAGCAGCTGACTTGTAATCAGCAGGTTGCGGGTTCGAGTCCCATCGCCAGCTCCAGACATGGGGAGGGATACCCAAGCGGCCAAAGGGAGCAGACTGTAAATCTGCCGGCGTTAGCCTTCGGAGGTTCGAATCCTCCTCCCTCCACCATTTGAATTATGTTAGTGCCGGATAAGTAGGAGACTGATTAAGGTCAAGGAACTACTTATTGTGCGGGAATAGCTCAACTGGCTAGAGCACCAGCCTTCCAAGCTGGGGGTTGCGGGTTCAAGTCCCGTTTCCCGCTCCATGAATTTCCTGCCTTTAGCCCACGTAGCTCAGGAGGTGGAGCACTTCCTTGGTAAGGAAGAGGTCACCGGTTCAAGTCCGGTCGTGGGCTCCATTGTGTTTCTCCTACTTTAATTCTGCACAGGATTGGGTCAGCAGTCTGTGTTCGGACCTTAACTGTCGAAATCAGGGGGTAAGTATGGCTAAGGAGAAGTTTGAGAGGAAGAAGCCTCACGTAAACA
>JBKGXZ010000083.1:0-7715 GCA_046546355.1 Desulfohalobiaceae bacterium
ATGCGGGAAGTGCAGGCAGATACTATTTACCAGGAAATGCTGCAGGCCATCCAACAGACGGCCACCCATCTGCCCAGGGATGTGCTCCAGGCCCTGCAGGAGGCCAAGCAGAGCGAGGACCAGGAATCAGCCCGGGAGGTCCTGGATCAGTTGCTGAAAAACGCTGAGCTGGCCAGGGAGAGCGGGCTGCCTTTATGCCAGGATACCGGACTGGGGGTCTTCTTCGTGCGCCTGGGTCAGGAGTGCCGGATTGAGGGTGGAGATTTGGGCCAGGTCCTGAACCAGGCCATGGTGGACGCCTATGAACAGGCCTATTTGCGCAAGTCTGTCTGTCATCCCTTGAGCAGGGCGAATACTGGAGATAACAGCCCGGCCCTGATCCATTTCGACCTGGTGCCCGGTAAGGAGCTTTCAATCCGGTTCATGGCCAAAGGCGGAGGCAGCGAGAATATGTCCAGATGCACCATGCTCACCCCTGCCCAGGGCTGGACAGGTATAAAAGACTTTGTCCTGCAGCGGGTGGCTCAGGCTGGCCCCAATCCCTGCCCTCCGACCATAGTGGGCGTAGGCATAGGAGGCTCCTTTGATCAGGCCCCGGTGCTGGCCAAAGAGGCCTTGTTTCAGCCTTTGGATCAGCCCAACAGCGATCCTGAGCTGGCCCAGATGGAACAGGAGCTTTTGGCGGAGATCAACCAGCTGGGCGTGGGCCCCATGGGCTTGGGCGGCAAGACCACCAGCCTGGGGGTCAGGATCAAAATGGCCCCCTGTCATATAGCCAGCCTGCCTTTAGCAGTTAATATTCAATGCCACTCCTCACGGCATGCGGAGGTGCTTTTCTGATGCAGACTCATAGACTGCAAGCTCCATTAGCGGAACAGGATGTGCTTAAGCTGCGCACAGGGGATGTGGTCCTGCTCTCAGGCACTGTGTACAGTGCCAGGGATGCGGCGCACAAAAAGCTGGTCCAGGCCTTAGATCAGGGTCAGGAGCTGCCCTTCCCCCTGCAGGGCGCGGTGATCTACTATGTAGGCCCTACTCCTGCCCCGCCTGGAAGGCCCATCGGCTCTGCCGGGCCCACCACCAGCTACCGCATGGACTCCTACGCTCCCAGGCTGTATAGCCTGGGCCTGAAGGCCACTATCGGCAAGGGCAAAAGGAGCCCGGAGGTCAAGCAGGCCCTGCAGGACTCCAAGGGTGTGTATCTCGGGGCCACAGGAGGGGCTGGAGCCCTGCTTTCCCAGTGCATCCTGGAGGCGGAGGTTTTGGCCTATCCGGAGCTGGGCCCGGAGGCGGTGCGCAGGTTGCAGGTGCAGGAATTTCCGGTGCTGGTGGTGAACGATGCCTACGGGGGCGAGCTCTACGCTGAGCCCCGGCTGGCCAGCCAGGGCTAAAGCAGGATCCAGGAGGAAGCATGGAACAACAGAGCAAGCTCAGAGCCGCTATAGGGGCAGGGATATATATGTACCTCCTGCAGGAGGCAGCGGCAGCATGGCAGGAGCAGGAGGTTGTACAGGAGGAGCCCATGAGCTTTGTGCGCCTGAAGCAGGAGCCTGGGCTGCCCCCGGGGCCGGCTGCTGAAGAGCAGGCCAGTTCTGGGCCAGGGGCTGGGACTGCCAGTCCCTGGGTCCTGTCCGGCAGGCAGGCGGTGATGGACAGAAGAAATCAAATGCAGCTCAAAGTTTTTAGATAGACAAAGGAGTTGGACATGGCAGAAGAACACGCTCAGCTGGTTGCAGGCTCTTTAGGTGAAGAGGTCCAGGTGGACAATCCGCTCAAGATCCAGGATCTGACCTTCAGGGACGGGCACCAGTCCCTGTTCGCCACCAGGTGCAGGACAGAGGATCTGGTCCCCATAGCAGAGGAGATGGACAAGGTGGGCTTCTTTGCCATGGAGGTCTGGGGCGGGGCTACCTTTGATTCCATGCACCGCTTCCTGGCCGAGGACCCCTGGGAGCGGATCAGGACCCTGAAGAAATACGTGACCCGTACACCTTTTTCCATGCTGCTGCGGGGCCAGAACCTGGTGGGCTACCGCAACTATGCGGATGATGTGGCCCAAGCCTTTGTGGACCGCTGCTGCGTGAACGGCATAGATGTGTTCCGGGTCTTTGATGCCCTGAACGACTTTCGCAACTTTGAGACCGTGGTTCCGGTGATCAAGGAGCACGGCAAGCACTTCCAGGGCTCCATCTGCTACTCCCTGACTGAGGACCGAATGGGAGGCGATGTCTACAACCTGCAGTACTACCTGGACAAGGCCAAAGAGCTGGAGGATATGGGTGCGGACACCATCTGCATCAAGGACATGGCTGGAATTATCGCCCCTTACGACGCTTTTCTCCTGGTAAAAAACCTCAAGGAAAAGATCCGGATTCCTATCCATCTGCACAGCCATTTTACTTCCGGAATGGCGGATATGGCCATGCTCAAGGCCATAGAGGCCGGGGTGGATATTGTTGATGTCTGCCTCTCCCCCTGGGCCTACCGTACCTCCCACCCCGGACTGGAGCCTTTGGTGGTCGCCCTGCGAGGCACCAACAGGGATACCGGTTTTGATCTCAAGCAGCTCACCAAGTGCTCTGAGCATTTTGTGCAGATCACTCCCAAGTACAGACATCTGCTGGATGAGCGCATTTCAGTCATCGATACCAATGTGCTCATGCATCAAACCCCAGGGGGCATGCTTTCCAACCTGTACAATCAGCTAAAAGAGATGGATGCCCTGGACAAGCTGGAGCAGGTCATGCAGGAGCTGCCCCGGGTGCGAAAGGAATTGGGCCAGGTGCCCCTGGTCACGCCCACCAGCCAGATCGTGGGCATCCAGACCGTGAACAACGTGCTGTTTGATACAGAGCAGGAGCGCTACAAGATGATCACCTCCCAGGTGAAGGATCTTTGCTACGGGCTCTACGGCCAGACCCCGGTGTCCATTGATCCTGAGGTGCAGAAGAAGGCCCTCAAAGACTATCCCCGGGGTGAGGAGCCCTATACAGGCAGGCCTGCGGATATCCTGGAGCCGGAGCTGGACAAGGCCAAGCAGGAAGTGGGGGATCTGGCTAAGGACATCGACGATGTGCTGATCTACGCCCTGTATCCCACCACTGGTAAGCGCTTTTTGAAGTGGAAGTACGGCTTGGAGCCCCTCCCGGACGATGTCAAGCCCAGGAGCATGGAGGATGTGCAAAAGGAGCAGGAGCTGCTGGAAAAGGCCAAGCAGGGCCTGGTGCAGGAGAAGCCTGCCAAGGAAGCCCCGGCCAAGGGCGAAGGGGCCCGGAGCTTCAACGTGTTTGTGGATGGGGAATATTTTCAGGTGGAGGTGGAAGCTGTGGGCGGAGAGCCCATGGTCAGCTCGGTAACCCCGGCGGCGGCTCCCAAGCAGGAAGCCTCCAAGTCTCAACCTCAGGCTGCGGCAGCCAAACCCAAGCCTCAAGCAGAGCCTGCAGCGAAAAAAGAGCAGAGCGCACCAGCAGAGGGCAGCAAAGTGGAAGCGCCCATGCCCGGGATGATCATCAGGCATGAGGTCCAGGAAGGGGACCAGGTCCAGGAAGGGGACGTTTTGCTTATCCTGGAAGCCATGAAGATGGAGAATTCTATCACCGCCACCGCTCCGGGCACGGTGAAGCAGGTTCGCTTCCAGGACGGGGACAATGTCAAGAAGGGCGATGTCCTGGTGGTAATCGAATAAGCCTGGATACAAGGAGAGCATATGGCTAAGAGAAAGAAAATCACAGTGGTGGGGGCCGGGAATGTAGGAGCCACAGCTGCGCATTGGGCTGCAATTAAGGAACTGGGGGATGTCTGCCTGGTGGATATTGTGGAGGGTCTGCCCCAGGGCAAGGCCCTGGATCTTATGCAGGCTTCGCCTGTGGAGGGTTTTGACTGCAATGTGGTAGGCAGCAACGACTATGCGGATACTGCGGATTCGGACATTGTGATCATCACTGCCGGCCTGCCCAGAAAGCCGGGGATGAGCAGGGACGATCTGCTGGCCAAGAACACCGAGATCGTCAAGGCAGTCACCGAGCAGGTGGCGCATTACTCCCCTGAGGCCGCCTTGATAGTGGTTTCTAATCCCCTGGATGCCATGGTCTATGTGGCGCACAAGGTCAGCGGCTTTCCCACGCACAGGGTGATGGGCATGGCCGGAGTCCTGGACGCAGCCAGGTTCAGGACATTCATCAGTATGGAGCTGGGTGTCTCAGTCAGGGATGTGAACGCCTTTGTGCTTGGTGGACACGGGGACAGCATGGTGCCTTTGCCCAGGTACAGCACAGTAGCCGGCATCCCCCTGCCCAATCTGCTTTCCGAAGAAAAGATAGAAGCTTTGGTGGACAGGACCAGGAAAGGCGGCGCGGAAATAGTGGGCCTGCTGAAATCAGGCAGCGCCTTTTATGCCCCTTCTGCCTCAGCGGTGCAGATGGCGGAGTCCATACTCAAGGACAAGAAGCGCATCCTGCCCTGCGCTGCCTATTGCGACCAGGAATACTCAGTAGGGGGCTACTTCGTGGGAGTGCCGGTAAAGCTGGGCGCCAGGGGCGTGGAGGAAGTGGTGGAGATCGACCTTCTGCCCCAGGAAAAAAAGGATTTCCAGGGCTCAGTAGACGAGGTCAAAAACCTGGTGCAAAATATCTCAGTCTAGATGGCCCCCGGGCAGATGCAAAGGCTGCTCCGGGCCCAAGAGGGAGAACAGAATATGGCAGAGACAGGAAAAAGACACCGGATCCTGATCGGCAAGCCTGGTTTGGATGGTCATGACCGGGGGGCGAAATGCATAGCCCGGGCCCTCAGGGATGCCGGGTTCGAAGTGGTTTATACCGGGATCAGGCGCACTCCGGAGGAGATCGCCATGGCTGCCCTGCAGGAGGATGTGCAGGCTGTGGGCCTGTCCTCCCTGTCCGGGGCTCATCTGGAGCTGTTCCCGGAGGTGGTGCAGAGCTTGAAAAAGCATGATGCCGGAGACATTCCGGTCCTGGGCGGAGGGATCATTCCAGAGGAGGACCTGCCCAAGCTCAAAGAGGCCGGGGTACAGCAGGTATTCAGCCCTGGAACCACTATGCAGGAGATAATCCAAGCCTTCAGCCAAGCCTGTGCGAGAAGCTGACAGTGGATAGCAGGCAGATACTGCAAGGAATATCCTCCAGGGACAACAGGGCCATCTCCAGGGCCATCAGTGTGGTGGAAAACTCTGATCCTGAGGCCAACCAGATTTTGAGCTCCCTGGAGCCTGAAATGGCCCAGAAGGCCATGGTACTGGGCATCACCGGCGCTCCTGGCGCAGGCAAATCTACGCTAACGGATAAACTGATCACCTACTGCAGGGATCTAGGCCACAGGGTAGGGGTGATCGCCGTGGACCCTTCATCTCCGATTTCCGGAGGGGCCATCCACGGGGATCGGATCCGGATGATGGACCATGCCCTGGATCAGGATGTCCTGGTGCGCTCCATGGCCACTAGGGGCAGGCTGGGCGGGGTTAGCGCAGCAGCAGGCGCAGCCACCAGGATCATGTCCGCCGGGGGCTGCGATCCAGTGATCATCGAGACTGTAGGCGTGGGCCAGTCAGAGATGGATATCATAGGCATAGCTGACGTGACCGCCCTGGTTTCAGCCCCAGGCCTGGGGGATGATATCCAGGCCTTGAAAGCGGGTCTGCTGGAGGTGGCGGATTTGATGGTGGTCAATAAGGCTGATCTGCCCGGGGCAGACATGCTGGCCCTGGAACTGAAGGAGGTAGCCAGGGAGAAGGGCAGGGATGTTTTGATGACTGTGGCAGCCAAGGGTGAAGGCGTGGATAGGCTTTTGCAGACCATGCAGGAGGTCTTTGCCAGGCACCAGGAATCCGGGGAGCTGGACAGGCGCAGGCAGCAGGCCAGGGAAAGGGAGGTCCTGGATTGGTGCCAGGAGCTGCTGCGGCCCAGGCTGCAGGAGCTGGCCAGGGGAGCGCAGCCGGATCAGAGCGGGGATCCCAGGGCCAGGGCAGGCAGGATTGTCGAGCGTCTGCTGGGCAATGCAGGAAAGAGCCTTTAAGCTGAAGGCCGCTCTGCGACTCTAGGCCCGAAGGCCCTGTTCTGGGTTAAGTGAGCAACTACAGCAAGGCAAAAATCATTTTAGGTGGAGAGCATTATGGCCAAGCATCCTAAGTTGCAGGAATGGGAAGAAAAAATTCTGAATAAAGCCCTGCAGAAAATTCCGGAGCGGGCAGAGGAGTTCAAGACAGTTGGCGGATTGACTCTGCCCCGTCTGGCCCTGCCCAAGGAGCTGGACGAGGATTATCTGCAGAAACTGGGCTTCCCTGGGCAGTATCCGTTTACCCGGGGGGTGCAGCCCACCATGTATCGTTCCAGGCTCTGGACCATGCGTCAATACGCCGGATTTTCCACTGCTGCAGAAACCAACAAGCGGTATCGCTATCTCCTGGAGCAGGGCCAGACCGGGCTGTCTGTGGCTTTTGATCTGCCCACCCAGATCGGGTATGACTCGGATCATGCCATGAGCAAAGGGGAAGTGGGCAAGGTGGGTGTGGCCATAGATTCCCTGGCGGATATGGAGGTTTTGTTCGACCAGATCCCGCTGGGGGAGGTTTCCACTGCCATGACCATCAATTCCCCTGCTGCGGTGCTGCTGGCCATGTATGTGGCTGTGGGCGAGAAGCAGGGCGTGCCCATGGAAAAGATCCAGGGCACTTTGCAAAACGACGTGCTCAAGGAATACGTGGCCAGGGGCACGTTCATTTTTCCACCCAGGCCCAGTCTGAGGATAATCACCAATATTTTCGAGTGGTGCAGCCAGAATACTCCTGCCTTCAATACCATATCCATATCCGGATACCATATCCGGGAGGCAGGCTCCACAGCTGTGCAGGAGGTGGCCTTTACCCTGGCCAACGGCTGTGCCTATGTGCAGGCAGCCTTGGACGCAGGCCTGGACGTGGATGTCTTCGGCAAGAGGCTGTCCTTTTTCTTCAACGCAACCACGGACGTCATGGAAGAGGTGGCCAAGTTCAGGGCTGCCAGGCGGATGTGGGCCAAGATCATGCAGGAACGGTTCAAGGCCCAGAACCCGCGCAGCTGGATGCTCAGATTCCATACCCAGACCGCTGGGCATACCCTGACTGCGCAGCAGATAGACAACAACGTGGTCCGGGTCGCTCTGCAGGCCCTGGCTGCGGTGCTGGGAGGCACCCAGTCCCTGCACACCAACTCCAAGGACGAGGCCCTGACCCTGCCCACCGAGGATTCAGTACGCACAGCCTTGCGCACTCAGCAGATAATAGCCCACGAGTCCGGAGTGGCCAACAGCATTGACGTCCTGGGCGGATCCTATCTCCTGGAGGAGCTCACGGACAAGGTGGAGTCCGAGGCCTGGGAGCTGATGCAGAAGATAGAGGATATGGGCGGGGTGATCCCTGCCATCGAGCAGGGCTTTATCCAGCGCCAGATTGAGGATTCCGCCTATGAATACCAGAAAAAGGTGGAAAGCGGAGAAAGGATTGTGGTGGGCTCCAACAAGTTCCAGAGCAAGGAAGACGTGAAGGTGCCCTTGCTGCGTATAGATCCTGAGGTGGAAAGGCAGCAGAAGCAAAGGGTGCAAGATGTCAGAGCAAACCGCAATCAGCAGGCGGTAGAGGCCAGCCTGAATGCCCTGCAAGAGGCAGCCAAAAGCGGGTCCAATCTGATGCCCCCGATTATGGATGCAGTGCGGGAGTATGCCACCAT
>JBKGXZ010000084.1:0-7546 GCA_046546355.1 Desulfohalobiaceae bacterium
TTCTTCAGCCTGCTGCCTGCAGTATTCATAAAGCTCCCGGGGAGTCGTACCCGGCCGCAGCCTCTCCTGCATCCAGTCCTGCAACCCTGCACAAAAATCCTGGGCCTTTTGCACCTGCTCTGGAATCTGGTTTTTGGGGCCTGCGAAATAGACCTGGGCCTTGTCTGTATAATAGCCCTCCAGGGAAAACAGCGTATCCACAATCAGTATTTCCCCCTGCTGCCAGATCTTTCCCGCATAGCCCATATAGGGCAAAGCGGGATGCACCCCCCTCAAGCCCACCGGCCCGTTGTAGCTGGTGGGGTAGTTGCTTGAATCCCCTGCGCTGACTGCGCCCAGGAAAATCTCCTCCCCAGGGCCTCCCATGCGTATGTGCCCCTGATGGCCCTGTCGGAAATACTCCTGCCAGAGGATCTGTCCCAGCTCCAGCTCGCTTTGCCCGGGCTGGATCGCCTCGCACAGATCCTGCTCCAGAACCTGGGCCTGCCTCTGCCCTGCCAGGGAGATCTTGTACAGCTCCCACTGGGACTTGACCATCCTGGCTTGGGCCAGCAGGGAGTCCGCATTCTGCATCTCCACTCCTGGCAGCTTCTGGACCAGATTCTGGCCCAGACTCCAGCTCAGGCCGGACATCTCCACAGCTATATTCTGCGGCAGAGTCTGGCCCAGCTCAGAGAGCACCTTGGGCAAATCGGAAAAGGATCTAAAGCCGTGCTGCTCCTGGACCAGGGACTCCAGACTGGCCCGTTCCAAGCCTTTGCGCAGCAAAAGCACCGGCTCTCCCTCAAGTGGCATCCAGAACATGCCGTTGCCCAAGTGCCCCGTTAACCAGTAGATCTGGACCCTGGACAGAGCCAGAAGCCCCCCTGCCTGGGGCAGCTGCTCCTGCAGCAGATTCCTGCACCTGGACCACCTCCATTGCAGCTCCTGCAAAGGGACTTGCTCTAGGGATTCAAACATAACTCCTCCTTTCTCTGGCTCCTGGCCAGCAGCTTGCAAAATGCACTGCACTTTGCATATACTTTTATTGTAAATCAGCCCGACAAAGAACAAAGGCAGAACAAACATGCACAACATACAGCAATTGCTGCACAATGTACAGAATATAGCCCTGATAGGAGCTACAGACAAGCCTGGCCGTCCTGCACATCAGGTGGGCCAGTACCTGCTCCAGGCCGGATACACAGTCTTCCCGGTGCATCCTAAGAGGCAGAATGTCTGGGGCCTGACCACCTACCCGAACCTGTTGGATATCCAGGAGCAAGTGGATGTGGTCAACCTTTTCCGGGCCAGGGAATACTGCCTGCAGCATGCCAGGGAGGCCCTGCAGCTGGAGACGTTGCCCAGGGCCTTCTGGATGCAGCAGGGCATCAGCTGCCAGGAAGCCAGAGAGCTCCTGGAGCCCCTTGGGGTTCAGGTTGTTGAGGATACCTGCATAATGGTCATGCATAAACAAGGCATGCAGGCCTAGCCATGTCAGGGGAAGAGACAGCCTTCAGCTGCCGGATGTGCGGACAATGCTGCCAAGGGGAAGGTGGTATAGTGCTCAGCAGGCAGGATATAAAACGCCTGTGTCAGGGGTTGGGACTTGCGCAGCAAGAATTCCTGGCCGCATACACTGTAACTCATGAGCACAAGACCACCCTGATCAGCAAAAACGGGAACTGCGTATTCTTCCAGGAGGGACAAGGCTGCCTGGTGCACAGCCACAAGCCGGATATCTGCAGGGCCTGGCCTTTTTTCCAGGGCAATCTGCTGGATGAACAGAGCTGGCTCCTGGCCCAGGACTATTGCCCTGGCCTGAACCCCAATGTCCAGCACCGGGAATTCGTGCGCCAAGGCCTGAAATATCTGGGCCAGGAAAACCTCATCTATTCCAGCCAGGACCCTGAGGCCCCGGCAGCCCTTCTCAAAGATAATCAGAGTCTGGAATGCAAATAAAGGAAAGCTACCAGATCCTGGGCGTCAGCCAGAATACTGACCTGGAGGAGGTCAAGAAGGCCTACCGCAGGCAGGCTTTTGCCTGTCACCCGGATCTGCATCCAGACGACCCCCAGGCTGGGGCCAAGTTCCAGAGGCTGAACCAGGCCTATTTGCTCCTGCTGGAGCTGAAGAAGCAGGAAACAGACCAGCAACAGGGCCAGGAAGAAAGCCAGGAGGCCTATTATTACAGTCAAAATGGACAGCAATACGCAAGTCAGGAACAAAAGCATCGCAGAGCCAGTCAGCACAGCACAGGATCAGGCTCCAGACAGCAAACCAGGAACAAGCGCTGGGCTGAGAGCCAATACCAGACCAGCCAGAAGCAGAAGGCCAGGCACAGGGAGCGCTATTTCAGCCAGGAAGAGATCCTGAGGAACATCCTGAATGATCCCTTTGCCAGACAGGTCTTTGAGGATATCTTCCGCAGGATCAAGAAGAGCAAGCCAGAGCTGAAAAATGTCAAGACCGGGCTGCAGAGCAAGTCCCTGCAACTCCCCTGGTCCCAGCTGCAATTGAACCTGTCCCTGTTCTCCCCTTCCAGGCTAAAGCTGTGGCTCAGATCCCAGTTGGATCACGAGCACACCATATATCTGCATCCCAAATATCTGTTGCCGGGCAGCTCAGTACGTTTCCAGCTGCAGCAGGGCCCGCGCTCCAAGCCACAAACCATTACCACTTCCATCCCCCAGGACTATCAGGCTGGCAGGCCGCTGCGCCTCAAAGGCCTGGGCCGCAGGCTGGGTCCCTGGAGGGGGGACCTCTACCTGCGGCTGATAGCTAAATAGGAGATCAGAACATCTCCTCTCCTGCTTCCTGTACTGTCTTGTCTATGGCCTGCTTCAGCTTGTCCGGCAGGCCCATAATATCCACATCCAGAAAGCCGCGGACAATGGTGGAGGTGGCCTCTTCTTCGTCCAGGCCCCGGGCCATGAGATACTCTATCTCTTCCTGGGCTACCTTGCCCACTGCTGCCTCGTGGGAGAGCTCCACCCCGGAAACTCTGCCCTCCAGCTCAGGGATGGCGTGGATTATGCCGTCCTTGAGGATCAGACCTTTGCACTCCAGATGTCCTTTGCAGGGGTAGGCATTGCCAATAATGTGCCCGGGATTGATAATGGTCCCTCCGGTGGTGATGGTCCGGGCCACGATCTCTGCTCTGGTATCCGGGGCATTCAAGGAAACCTTGCTGCCGCTGTTCACGTAGGAGCCAGGAGGTGTGGCGATAATGGAGTTGGAGACCGCTGTGGCGTTTCTGCCGTTGAGCTGGATATTGGGATACAGCTGGGCTGACTTGACCGGCTTGAGCAGGATGTAATTATTGATGAATACTCCGTCTTCTTCCACTATTCCGGCGCTCCTGGGCCGGACATCCACGTCCTCTCCCCAGTTGTGGACCATGGTGAAGGTCAGCTTGGCGCCCTTCTTGATATAGATCTCAGAGATGCCCATATGCAAAGCGGCCCGGACATCGTGGGACACTGCGCAGCCGGTGATGATGTGCAGTTCAGAGTTCTCCTCCACCACAATAATGTTGTGCACGTTCTGGCCCACATTCTGACCTTTGATGAACAGGCAGGACTGGACTGGCTCGGTGATCTTGGCTCCCTGCTCGGTGCGGATGAAGTAGCCGCCGTGCAGGTTGTCCGCCACTGCCCTGGTGTACTTGTCCTTGTCAGGGTTCACCAGCTGCCAGTAGTATTCAGGCAGTTTGTCATATTTCTCCAGGGCCTGATTGATATCCAGGATCTCCACCCCTGGCCTGCAGGTGTTGCAGTGCACATTGGAATAGTCCATATGCAGAAAGGTCCCGCTTTTGCCCTGCTCATTAACGTCCACCCCGGCCATCAGGAGCTGTTCCTTGTCCTGCTCATCCAGACTGCTCAAATCCTGGATAGCCTCTGCCCTGCCGCCTGCAAAACTGTATGAGGACAGGTCCAGATCCTCCCTGTTTGCAGAGCTGTCCTGGTTGTTCTGGGCGCTGTTGTTTATCTCAGGCATTTTACACACTCCTCGTATCCATATTCGCTGATATGCTCCAGGATGTCCCTAGGCCTGGCAGAGCAGCATAGCACTCCATTGTACATGACCATACCCCGGTCCGCGTTGATGTAGTCCAGGATATAGCCGGTATGGGTGATGATCAGCCCAGCCACGTCCCTTTGCTCCTTTTGTTCCTTCATGGAGTACTGGGGATGGGGCTGGATGTCCTGGCCCAGCAGGCTCCTGACCAGTTTGCCGATAAGGGCCATGTTCTCCAGATCCACCCCTGATTCAGGCTCATCAAACAGTAAAAGCTTAGGCTGCTGAGCCATGAGCTGCAAGAGCTCGGAGCGCTTGATCTCCCCGCCGGAAAAGCCAGCATTAATGTCCCGGTCCAGGAATTTCTCCAGCTTGACCTTAGAGGCTAATTCCTCCTCATCCACCTCCTGGCCCTGCCCTGCTGCTGCTGCGCAAAGCTTTACCAGCTGCCTGGTTTTGAGGCCGTTTATGGTGGGCGGCCTCTGGAAGGACATGCCTACCCCCAGCTTGGCCCTTTCATGAATGGACATGTGGGTAATGTCCTGGCCCCGGAAAGTGATCTTACCCTGGACTACCTCATAGCCGCTAAAGCCCATCAAGGTCATGAGCAGCGTGGTCTTGCCAGAGCCGTTGGGCCCGAACAGGATAAAGGTCTCATCCCTGGCAATCTCCAGGTTGACACCTTTTAGCACCCTGCTGTCTCCGATTTTGACGTGCAAATCCTCAATCTGCAGCATAGCTGGATCCTTGGTTTAACATTTCCAACAATTGTCTGCTCGGTGTGGGTCTGAAATCCACAAGAACGATTATTAATAGAAACCTGGCCGGATGTCCAGGGATAACCCAGGCTGGATCTACTTGAACAAGAAATCATCCAGGCTGTCCTTGCGGTAGTCAAAACAATAGTAGCAGCGTTTGTCATCCTTGAAAAAATTTAGCAACAACAAGCCTGCCAAAAAGCCGAAGGCGTGGGCCCACCAGGCCACCCCTGCAGCGTCAGAAGCCGGACCCAGACTGGCCATGAGTCCGGACATGATCTGAATCACAAACCAAAGCCCCAGAAAAACCAATGCTGGCAGATTGAGAAACAATGGAAAAATAAAGATGGGCACCAGGGTCAGGACCTGGGCCTGGGGGTACAGGATCAGATAAGCGCCCATGACCCCTGCGATAGCCCCTGAAGCCCCAATGACAGGGACAGTGGACTGGCTGTACAGGAGCATGTGTCCGCCCAGAGCCAGCAGCCCGCAGAGCAGATAGAAGACCATGAACTTGAAAGGGCCCATGACATCCTCCACATTATCTGCGAAGACCCATAGAATCCACATATTGATCACAAAATGCAAGAAGCCGCTGTGCAGGAACATGTGGCTCAAGAAAGGCAGCAGGCTCAACTCTGGAAAGCCCATATATCTAGCCCATTGGGGGTCAAAATATCTAGCCGGGACCACCCCCAGCAGATAGAAGAGCCGAATGGTCTCATCCCGGGGCAAAGGGAGCTTATATAAGAAAAACAGAGTATTGACCGTGATAATGATCCTGGTCATATACGGAGTGAACCTGCTGGGAATATTGTCTCTGATAGGCAGCATGCTTGAGCGTTCCTCTCCAGGCCCCCTTTCAGGGCTGAATTAAATGATTGCCCTTTCCCGCAGGCTTTGCAAAAAGCGCCGCAGCCTGCTCCTGCGCAGTCCGCGCAGCACCCGCAAAAGAGCCCTGGACCTTTCTTCCAGGCCTTCCCAATGCCCTGGATTCTCCAGAACCAGATGCGCGGCCTGCAGCTTTTGCTGCAAAGACAGCTGCCAGGACTCCAGGTTCTCCAGCTGCTCCTGGCTCAAGCCCCTATTCTCAGCCAGCCAGGTTCTTCGCAAAGACTCTTGCAGATAAACAACCAAAAGGACATCGAAATCCTTTTGCATCCCTGATTCCACCAGAAGCGGGACTTCTGCAGCTGCAAGACGGGACTGCTGGTGCTGGCTCCAGAACTTTTGCAGCTTGTGCCTGACCAGAGGATGAATCAGAGCCTGGACCTCCTGCCTTACAGGCCGGGATTCTTGCATGGCCTGCAAGAGCTTGGCCTTATCTACAGCTCCTTGCTCCGAGACCAGGAACCTGTCTCCGAAGCTCCTGCGCAGCATTTCCCAGCCTTCGGCATAGGGCTGATACAGCTCAGCCACAGCCTGATCCGCGCTCCAGACAGGAGTCTTCCAGGCTGCCAGCAAGCTGCTCAAGGCGGATTTACCGCAGCCCATCTGGCCGGTTATGCCCAAGCGCTGGGTCCGCTGCTGCAGAAAAAGCAGCAACCTAAAGAAATCCTTTGGTACTATGCGGCTCAGCTCCAGCTTTTGTCCGCTGTCTGGATGCTCCAGCTCCAAATACCAGGCATGCAGCATCTGTCTGGAACAGAGCTTTTCCAGGACAGGAAATCTTTGCTGCAGCTCCCTGGTCCGGCCTTTGCCGTAGAGCGTGTCCCCTAAAACAGGGTGTCCGATATAGGCCAGATGGACCCGGATCTGATGGGTTCTGCCGGTCTCAATACCCACTTGCAGCAGGCTGCAGCCTTTTTGAGGGAAGGTATACAGAACCTTGTACCAGCTCCGGGCCTTGCGGCCCTGGGCGGGCAAGATGCTCATTTTGACCCTGTTGCCTGGATCCCGGCCCAAGGGCTGCTCTATCCAGCCCTGCTTATTTTCCGGACAGCCTGCAACCAGGGCCAAATACTGCTTTTTCACTTTTCTCGCGGCCAGATCCCTGCTCAGTCTGTGTGCTGCCTGGCTGGTCCTGGCCACCAGCAGCAGGCCTGAGGTGTCTTTGTCCAGTCTGTGCACAATCCCAGGCCGCACCTGATCCAGCTCCTGCAGCTCAGGAAATTCATGCAGCAGGTGATGCACCAGGGTGGTTTCCCGGGAGGATTCAGCAGGGTGCACCGTGAGTCCGGCAGGCTTATCCAGCACCAGCAGCTGAGGATCACTTTGGATGATGCAAAGCCTGCCTGGAACCGGCTGGGGGACTTCTTCTTCTGCAGGGATATCCAGCCTGAGCATATCCCCTGCAGAGAGCCTGGCAGAGGCCTTGGTGCAGACCCGGGAATTGATACTAGCCCTGCCGGCCTTGATCCACTTGCCGAGCCTGGACCTGGAAATACCCCTGTCCTGCAGGCGCAGGGCCCAGAAGCTATCCAGCCGCTGCCCCTGCTCTGCCTGGGGGACTACCTCCTGGAGCTCTTCAACTTGCCGCATTTATTTTCCACAGTCTTTGTATGTAAAACTGCATCTCCAGCAGCAGCTTCTTCCACAAAGGGCGAGCCGGTCGCCCTTCTGCCCTTGATAATATTGATATCATGAGTATCGACATCGATATTTTGACCAATTCCATAAGGGTTGAAGCTTTCCATGCTTCGTTGTGCCCGCCAGGGCCGGGAGGTTATTCAATCTTGACAAATCCATGCCTGCAGCCAAACATGGCCAAAATCTCTTGAAAGCACTCCCTTTTTTTTAGCCGCCTTGATCCTGCTTGGCAAGCTGGGGAAAATTTCAGGCCCAAC
>JBKGXZ010000085.1:0-7412 GCA_046546355.1 Desulfohalobiaceae bacterium
AACAAGACAAAATCCAGCCCCAAGGCAAGGCATGACCGAGACATTCTACCTGGCGCACCCTGTCAGCCTGCTGCAGGACAGGGCCCAACAGGCCCTGCAGGTCCTGCGGGAATGCAGGCTCTGTCCCAGGCAGTGTGCAGTTGATAGACTAGGCGGGGAAACAGGCGTTTGTCAAACCGGCAGGCAGGCCCTGGTAGCCTCCTACAACCTGCACTTCGGGGAAGAAGCCCCCCTGGTTGGAGAGCAGGGCTCAGGCACCATCTTCTTTGCCGGCTGCAATCTGGGCTGCTTGTTCTGCCAGAACTACGACATCAGCCACAGCACCCAAGGGGCCCTGGCAGTGGACGCTGAGCAGCTGGCAGGCCTGATGCTGGAGCTGCAAAATCAGGGTGCGGCAAACATCAACTTTGTCACCCCCACCCATGTGCTGCCCCAGATCCTGGAGGCTTTGCCCTTGGCTGTTCAGGCCGGACTGCGCCTGCCCCTGGTCTACAACAGCGGAGGCTATGACAGGCCAGAGAGCCTCAGGCTGGCCCAGGGCATAATCCAGGTCTATATGCCGGATCTGAAATTCGCGGATCCAGAACCTGCCCAAAAGTACTGCCAGGCCTGGGACTATCCCAAAACAGCGGCCCAAGCTGTCCGGGAAATGCACCGCCAGGTAGGGGATCTGCAGTTGGACAGCCGCGGCCTAGCCCAGCAGGGCCTGATAGTCAGGCACTTGCTGATGCCCCAGGGGCTGGCTGGCACTGAGAAATGGCTGGATTTCCTGGCCCGGGAGATATCCCCCCAGACCTATCTAAACCTTATGGACCAGTACCGGCCCTGTGGCAGGGCCCAGGAATTCCCTGAGCTGCAGGGCATGATCAGCGCCCGGGAGCTGTCTGCAGCAAAGCAAATGGCTACAGACTGCGGTCTGCAGAGACTGGACAGCAGAGAAAGACCCAGGCTGCAGGATCTGCTCAGACACCTGCATTTCTAGCGCCTGTCTGGGCCAGACAATCAGCCAGTGCAAGCCTAAACCGCATGTAATTAGAGTATGTTGCAAAATTCATCAATGGATGTGTGTTGAAAGCTCATGAGCTTCGCATTTTTCGTCATTGCAAGGCCTGTCCCCAACGAAGCAGAGGGGATTCGACGAAGCACTCTCATTTTGCGACACCCCCTAGTTACCCATTAGCTGCTGTGCCCGAACAAAGGGAAAAGATTTGTTATGAGCAATGCTACCTCCAACACCAAGCTGTACATAGCCCTGATGGGGTTGCCCGCCAGCGGCAAGTCCACTACTGCGGTCAAGATCCGCGAGAGCCTGGCCAAGAGCAATGTGCGCTGCGCTATCTTCAACAATGGGGACCTGCGCCGCAAGCTTTTGAAACGCAACACCTCCTACCCTGACTTCTATGACCGTAACAATCCCAAGAGCACGAAGATCCGGGAGAAGCTGGCCCTTATCAACATCTACCAGGCCCGCAACTACCTGCGCAAGAACGGCGATGTGGCCATTCTGGACGCCACCCATGCCAGCCAAAGAAGGAGGGAGCTCCTCAAGCACAGGCTGAGGGAACATCCATTGTTGTTTATAGAATGCATCAACCAGGACAAGGAGATCCTGGAGACCATAATCTCCCGCAAGGCTACTCTATCCGAGTTCAGCCACTTGAGCCGGGAAGAGGCTATCAACAGCTTCAAGCAGCGCATAGAATACTATACCCATATCTACTCCACCCTGCAGGACGACAAGAACTGCATCAGATTCGATACCCTGAACAATCGCATCCTGGAGTCCAGTTTAAAGGAGGAGATCCCCCACTTCGAGCAGATCCGGGACCTGCTGGTCACGGACCAGGTCAAGAACCTGTTTCTGGTCCGCCACGCAGAGAGCTTCGACAATCTGCAGAACCGTATCGGTGGCAATGCGGAGCTGACCCCGGCAGGCAGGCAGCAGGCAGCCAGGATAGCTGCCCATTTCCATGACACCCCTTTGCCCTATATCTTCTGCAGCACCAAAACCAGAACCATGCAGACCGCCAGTCCGGTGGCAGACCTGCAG
Source organism: Desulfohalobiaceae bacterium (assembly GCA_046546355.1). Classification (GTDB taxonomy): domain Bacteria; phylum Desulfobacterota; class Desulfovibrionia; order Desulfovibrionales; family Desulfothermaceae; genus CAZBUB01. Next base: position 2,051 of record JBKGXZ010000085.1, read on the forward strand.
GCCGAGGGCTCCACCCTGTTCAGCCTGCCTGAATTCGACGAGATCGACGCCGGGATCTGCGAAGGTATGAGCTATGAGGAGATCAAGCGCACTATGCCTGAGATCTACCAGAACAGGCAAAAGGACAAGTATCACTATGTCTATCCCGGAGGAGAGGGCTATGTCAGCATGCGCCGCAGGATCCACAAGGGCATCAAGAAGGCCCTGTTCTTGAGCGGCAAGGCCCAGAACATCATGATCGTGGGCCACAGGGCGGTAAACAGGATGATCCTGGCCCATTTCCTGTACCGCCGCATATCTGATGTGCCCTATATCTATGTCCCCCAGGACAGATACTACCACATAGTCAGCACCCAGCAGAAAAAGCTGTTTGAGCTGAAATGGATCTAGTACTCTGACCCAAAAGTTCTGCCTTTAATAGAGGGCGGTACTAGCTGCCCAGCATATCCTGGATCTCAGCTGCAATCCTGTCTTTGTCAATTCCGAAATACTGGAAAAGATCATCCGCAGGGGCTGACTCCCCAAAACGATCCAGCCCCAGCACCCTGCCCTGGGTGCCGGCCAGCTGGTACCAGGCCGCAGTGACTCCGGCCTCCACCACCACTCTATTCCTGGCCTCCGAGGGCAGGACCTGCTCCTGATACTCCCCCTCCTGGATCCGGAAGACCTCCAAACTGGGCATGGAGACCACCCTGACTCCAATATTCTCCTGACCCAGCTGCTGAGCAGCCTGTACAGCAGGCTCCACCTCCGAGCCCGTAGCTATAATTATTGCCTGCAGACTGCCCTTTTCCTGCTGCAGGATGTAACCACCCTTGCGAATGTTCTCCAGGGCCTGCTGGCTCCTGGACTGGGTCTTCAGGTTCTGCCTGGACAAAAGCAAAGCGCTGGGACCTTCTGTCTTCTGCAGGGCCTGTTGCCAGGCCACTGCAGTCTCCACTGAGTCGCAGGGCCTCCAGACTGTCAGATTGGGTATCAAGCGCAGGCTGGCGGCCTGCTCCACAGGCTGATGGGTGGGGCCATCCTCTCCCACGCCGATGGAATCGTGGCTGAGCACAAATATGTTGCGCAGCCCCATCAGGCAGGCCAAGCGTATCGCGCTCCTGGCATAGTCCGAGAAGACCAGGAAAGTCCCGGCATAAGGAACAAGCCCATTGTGCAGGGCCACCCCGTTCATTATGGCCATCATGGCGAATTCTCTGACCCCGAAGTGCACGTAGTTGCCTGAAAAATCCCCAGCCCGCACTGCCTTGGAACCTGACCAAACGGTCTGGTTGGAGCCGCTTAAATCTGCTGAGCCCCCCAGCAATTCCGGCATCAAAGGCCCCAGCACATCCAGGACCTGCTTCGAGGCCTTGCGGGTGGCCAACTCCTGCCCCTGCTCCTGCAACTCCTGGATAAGCCCTTTGAGCCTGGAATCCAGCTCCTGGGACAATTCCCCGGAGATCTGCCTCCGGAACTCCCGGGCCAGCTCAGGATACTCCCTTTGGTAGGCCTGGAAGGTGCTCTGCCATTCTTGCTGCAGCTTTTGTCCGCTTTGCCTGGCATCAAAGGCCTGGTAGATCTCCTCCGGGATCTGGAAAGGACCGTGCATCCAGTCCAGGTGTTCCCTGGTAGCCTGGATCTCCTCCTCTCCCAGGGGAGCGCCGTGGGTCTTGTGGCTGCCGCACAGATTCGGGGATCCACAGGCTATCCTGGTCTGGCAGCAGATCAGGCTGGGCCTGGCGTGCTCTGTCCTGGCGCTCTGCAGAGCATGGTGCACAGCCTCAGGATCATGGCCATCCACAGGGGTCAACACCTGCCAGCCGTAGGACTGGAACCTGCGGGGCACGTCCTCGCTGAACCAGCCCCGGACCTCGCCGTCAATGGAAATGCCGTTGTCGTCGTAGATCAGGATCAGCTTGCCCAGCCCCAGGGTCCCAGCCAAAGAGCAGGCCTCGTGGGATATGCCCTCCATGAGGCAGCCATCCCCTACCAAAGCGTAGGTATAGTGATCCACCAGGGGCAGATTCGGCTTGTTGAACCTGGTGGCCAGGATGCGCTCTGCCAGGGCCATGCCTACGGCATTGGCCAGTCCCTGGCCCAGGGGACCAGTGGTGGTCTCCACCCCTGGAGTCAGGCTCACTTCCGGATGGCCCGGAGTCTTGGAATGCAGCTGCCTGAAGCTCTGTATCTCCTGCAGGGAGAGATCGTAGCCGCTTAAGTGCAGCAGGGAGTATAAAAGCATGGAGGCATGTCCGTTGGAAAGCACGAATCTGTCCCGGTCCGGCCAGGCTGGATCCTGAGGATTGTGCCGCAGAAAGTCGCACCACAGCACCTGTGCCAGATCCGCCATGCCCATAGGTGCGCCAGGATGGCCGGATTTGGCCTTTTGAATTGCGTCAAGACTAAGCACCCTGATAGCGTCCGCCATGTTTTTCCTGGAAACCATGTCCTTTCTCCTCGATGAGCAAAGGTTTTATCCGCAGGAGCTTGACGAGGCCCTGCAAACAGAAATAGCATTACCCTGCCTGTGGCAAATCAGCCAGTTCCTTCGCATAAAAGGAGTTGGCCCAAGAGTCAATGCTTTTTTCCCTGCAGGCCGCGGGCAGGGAAATTAACTTTAAATCCCAGCTTCCTGACAGGAGAATCAATGCACCCCCAAGACCTTATCCTCTCCCCTTCCCTGCTGGCTGCAGATTTCGGCAACTTGAGGCAGGAGCTGCAGGATCTGGAACAGGCAGAGCTGCAGTGGGCTCACTGGGATGTTATGGACGGAGCCTTTGTGCCCAATATCACCCTGGGCCCACAGCTCATATCTGCCTGCAGAAAGGACAGTGGGCTATTCTTTGATGTGCACCTCATGATCCAGCACCCTGAGAACTATCTGGAGCAGTTCGCAGCTGCAGGTGCGGACCTTATTTGTGTGCATGCAGAGGCCTGCACCCATCTGGAGTCGGTAATCAGCCGCATTCGCGGCCTGGGCTGCAAAGCGGCAGTGGCCCTGAACCCCCATACTCCCCTCTGTCATCTGGACTATATTCTGCCCAGTCTGGATATGGTGCTGGTCATGAGCGTTAATCCAGGCTTCGGAGGCCAGAAGTTCCTGCCTTTCTGCCTGGACAAGATCCAGGACCTGTGGGTCAGGGTCCAGGCCTGCAGCCCCAGGACCCTGATTCAGGTGGATGGCGGCGTGGATCTGAACAATGCAGGCCAGATCTTGCAGCAGGGGGCACAGGTCTTGGTCTCCGGGTCTGCCTTCTTCAAGATCAAGCCCTATTCCCAGGCATTGCAAGCCTTCAGGCAAGCCTGCTCCTGCCAGGACCAAAATGAGCTCCCATAGCCCTAGATAGATTGAAATTTAGGCCAATTTCATTTAGTCTGCAAATTGGCCTACAGATCCTGAGTCGGCATTGAAAATCTTGCAAGCCATCTCTAGCAAAATGGTATATATCTGTTTGCTTGTATACCTACAGCAAGGAGGAAGCGATGAAGCTGTCCACTCGCAGCCGCTATGGCACCAGGCTCATGCTGGAGCTGGCTGAGCATTCCCAACAGGGACCTATACATTTAAACGAGATTGCCCACAGGCAGGAAATCTCTATCAAGTACCTGGAACAACTTATCATCCCACTAAAGAAGGCCAATTTCATCCATAGCCAACGCGGCCCCAAGGGTGGATATCAGCTCAACATGGATCCCAGGCAGATCACTATCGGTCAAATTGTGCAGACCCTGGAAGGGGAACTGCAGCTGACCCCATGCCTCAAGGATCCCCAGCAATGCGAGCGTTTCAGTGACTGTCCTACCAAGGAGATCTGGAACCAGGCTACCCAGGCCATGTACAAGGAGCTGGATTCCTTGACCCTGTGGGATCTGTTGCAGAAAAAATGTCCCCAGCTGGACCTCAGTCTGCAGCAAATAGCCAAATGCGAGCAGGACCAGTCCTAGCAGCAACAGCCCAGCATACAGCAAGCCCTTCCAGGCAAGCTTCCAGGCCTTGAACGAGGCTCCAAAAAGGAAGCTGCTCACCTGCCATAGAAACGACGCGGGCAGGCAGTTGGCCTCCATGTGCACGGGGCCGGCACAGCGGTTTTGTCTCAAACCGCCTCAAGCAGAGACAAGACAGGATTTGCACTCTGGGCCCATCTAAGGTATCGGTGCGGAGCCAGGGTCTGGAGGTTCGGCCGACAAGCTTCCAGCATCTGCTTTTGCCAAAACTTCTAGCACTCCAGTGACATTTGCACTGACTCAACTTCGCCATAGTTCCGTCATCCCGGGCTCGACCCGGGATCCAGCAATTAACCCAGGTTCCAAGGTCATCCTGAGCTCGATTCAGGATCCAGGACTGGCCTGATCCGGACGTCATCCTGAGCTTGATTCAGGATCCAGTCCCCAAAAACAGTTTTAATGGACGAAGAATTCTTCGCCTTTCCTGCTGACCTCAGCCAAACACAGCCTGTGCAGCCCATGGTTTCCCCAAATCAACAAAACTCCCCGGCTCAGGCCAGCAATAGAATAACAAGCTCTCTATTCCCTACCAGGCTGCCCCCTGGCTGTCTCAAGACTGGATTGCTGTTCCTGCTCCTGGTATGCTTCCTGTTCCTGCTGTTCTGGTTTCCCAGCAGCCTGAGCGCCTCCGAAGCTGCCCAAGACCCCCACCCCCTGAACCACAGCCTGCAACCGCGAAGTACCGAGCTGGAGCTGACCCCTGAAGAACAAGAATTCCTGCGCTCCAATCCCGTGATCCGGGTAGGCAACGAGGACGACTGGCCTCCCTTTGATTTCAGCGAGCACGGCGTGCCCCAGGGCTATGCTATCGACCACCTGGAGCTTTTGGGCCAAAAACTGGGCATCTCCTTTGAGTATATAAATGGCCATACCTGGTCCGAGCTCTTGAACCTCTTCCGGGAAGGCAAGATCGATCTTCTGCCCTCCTTGTGGATCTCTGAGAGCAGGAAGCAGTATATGCTCTTTACCGAGCCTTTCCTGGAGCTGCCCTATGTGATTGTCAGCAGCAAGCAGGAGGATTCCACAGACTCCCTTCAGGACCTCAAGGGCATGACTGTCGCCGCACCCCGGGGCTATGTCCAGGAGGAGGTGCTGCGGGAGTCATTCCCAGAGATCCAGCTGCAGCATGTGGACAATCCCCTGCAGGGCCTCAAGGCTGTTGCCTACGGCCAGGCCCAGGCCTACATCGGATATCGGGGCGTTGTGGACTATCTGATAGCCACCAATTTTTTCACTGATCTGGACATCAAAGGCGAGGTCCAGGCCCCTGAGCTGGCCCCACAGGGCCTTTATATTGCTGTGCAGCCAGATATGCCCATATTGCGAGATCTCTTGCAGAAGGCCATGGATCAGGTCTCCAGGAAGCAAAAGG
>JBKGXZ010000086.1:0-7410 GCA_046546355.1 Desulfohalobiaceae bacterium
CGCAGTTTGAGTTTATGATCAGCGTGTTGCTGCTGCATGGATGTTCCTTTGTGTGGTTAGTTGTCGGTTATCAGTTTGTATGGAAAACTGGATATCCAGCAATAGCTTTCTGCAAAAAGGGCGACCGCCGGTCGCCCCTACAAGGCTATGATTTACCGACAGGCCTGAGTTAAAGCGATGTGCTGCTGCGATGCTAGTAGGGGCGAGCGGCGCTCGCCCTTTGCGTTGCGGGGTGAAGTTTTTCATGCTTCGTTGTGCCCGTCAGGGCATGGGGTCATTGGTTCAAATTCAGGGTCCTGAAAACCATTAATTATCCATGGTTTTCAAGAATTCTTCAACCTTGCTCTGCAGGAAATCGTCCAAAAATCCCAGCCCCTGCTCGCGAAGCTCTTGGGGTACCCCCTGGAAAAAAGCCTCTGCTACTGATCCAGCGATACAGGCCTGGGTGTCGCTGTCCCCGCCCAGGGAAACAGCGTTGCGAATGGCCTGTTCAAAATCCTGGGCCTCCAGGAAGCAGATCAGGGCCTCAGGTACAGAGCCGGGACAGGTCACGTCAAAGCTGTAGCCAGGCCGAATGTCTTCCAGGCTCCTGTCCAGGTTGTAGCCGAAGCCTTGGCTGATTTCCTGCTTGATTGTGGACTTGTCCGCGCCCTGCCTGGCCAGATGGATGCTCAGGGCCACAGCCTGGGCGCCTTTGATGCCTTCCGGGTGATTGTGAGTCGCTGCAGCGCTCCCCTCAGCCTGTTGCAAAACCTGATCGCGCTGATTATAGTACCAGGCTACAGGGCTGACCCGCATGGCAGAGCCGTTGCCCAGGCTATTATAGGGCTCCTTTGAGTCAGAAGCCGCCCAGATCTGGAAGCTCCCTCCGAATCCAGCCCAAGGGTATCTCTGGTAGTACTCTTTCAGCTTTTGGCTGTAGGGTGCACCCTGCAGCAAGCTGTCAGCCACGGCTATAGTCAGCACAGAGTCGTCTGTAAAGCTGCACCTGGAAGTGAAGAGCTCGAAATCTGTGCTCTTGATGGGTCTGGCCTCGAATCTGGAGCCTATTATGTCACCGATTATTGCTCCCAGCATATATACTCCTGTCCAGAACAGCTTTCTCCAAAAAGGGCGACCGCCGGTCACCATTCTGCCTGTGGTAAGCTAGAAATCATGAGTAGCGATAGCGATTACGACAACGACCAGGATTGCGATTTGCCCTGTCTTCCCCTCGCTGTGGTGGTCGTGATCGTAATCGATATTTTGACCACTACCACAAGACCGAGCGGCGCTCGCCCGGTGCGTTGCGGGTTGAGGTTTTTCATGCTTCGTTGTGGCCGCCAGGGCATGGGGGTTATTTCGAGATAACGTTGCCCCTGGCTACCATCTGGATTTTAAAATCTTTATACTGGATTTGGCAACCTAACAGAGAAGTTCGGAGGATAGCTGCCTTGACTGGAGCACACAGGACAAGCAGGGCTGCACTGCGCAGCCGCAAGCTGAAAAATATACTGCATTCCATATGCATTGTCCTGGCTCTGCTTTTGCTCATGGCTGCGCTGGGCTGGCTGGTAGCAGGCAGCCTGGGAGTAAAGTGGACCCTCTTCTTGAGCGCGCTTTTGCTGTTCATGTCCCAGCGAGTTTCGCCGCAGCTTATCCTGCGCATGTATCAGGCCAGGCCTTTGCAGTCCCCCTATTTGAATCAGGCTTTGCAGGAGATTGCCAGAAGGGCGGAGTTGAATTTTGTGCCCGGATTGTACTATGTGCCTTCCCAGATTTTCAATGCCTTCTCCGTGGGTTGGGGACAAAACTCCGCCATAGCTGTTTCAGATGGCCTGCTCAGGGGCCTTAGCCAAAGGGAGCTGATAGCAGTCCTGGCCCATGAGCTTAGCCATATCAGGAACAAGGATCTCTGGGTCTTAAACCTGGCGGATGTCTTCAGCAGAGTGACCTCCTCCTTTTCCTTTGCCGGTTTGCTGCTTTTGTTCATTAATCTGCCCCTGCTGACAATGCAAGAGCATTCCATACCCTGGCTGCTTATTCTGATCCTGGTGTTTGCTCCCAGCATCAGCGCATTGTTGCAGCTGGCCCTGTCCAGGAGCAGGGAATTCGACGCTGATGTGGACGCTGTTGTATTGGGCGGGGACCCGGAGGGCCTGGCCCAGGCCCTGGTCAAGATGGAGAAGGTGCAGCAGGGGATATGGACCAGAATATTCTTGCCTGGCTACAGGCAGAGGCAGCCTTCAGTACTACGCAGCCATCCCCAGACCCAGCAAAGGGTACAGGAACTGATGGCTTTGAAGCAGGAGCGCTTACCCTGGCCAGCAGTGCATGAGAAACTCCACAGCTGGGAGGTGCTGCCTGGAGATCTGGGCCGGGTCATAAAGCCCCCGAGCTGGAAGCCAGGGGGCTTCTGGTATTAGGGGTTCAACTCTGCCTGATCCGGCAAGTTCTTTTGAGGCCGGACATAGTCTACTTGCCGCAGAAATGTTCTCTGCTTACGCCAATCGTAGATGATGTAGTAGTAGCTGTTTTCCGGAGCCCGTTCCCCGTCCCTGCTGATAAGGGTCCCCCTGGGCCTCCAGGTCAGACCCAGGACTTCTCCCAGGACCTGTTCAGACCGTTCCCCTGCAGCAGCCTCATAAGCCAGCCAGCCGATATGTCCGCAGTAATCCGTGCTTTCCCTGCCGCAGACATTGCTCCAGTGGGAATCCTGTATCCTGGAGTCCACGGCCTGCTGCAAGCGGTCCCTTTGCTGCTGGTAGGTTTTTTGCTCCGGGTTAATACGCAGCAGCTCCTGGTAGGCCAAAAGCCTTTGGGCCAGGCTGCTCCGGGGGATTTTTTCCAGGTGTTGCTGCAACCTTTGTTCCTGTTTCTTCAGGATTTTTTGCTTTTGCTCCTGCCAGAGCAGGCCGTATCTGGGTTCCTGGGTCAGCTCAGCCAGCTCCTGGTAAATCTCCAGCTGATCCCGGGCCTCCAGGTCCTGGGTCTGCAGCCTGTTCTCCAGCTCCAGGCGCCTGTTTTGGCGGCGCAGCCTTTCCAGGACAGGGTCCTGGACCTGGGAGAGGTATTTGTCAGCCAGTTCCCTGGCCTGCTGGTACTCTTTTTGCTTCTGCAGCTCCTGGATCTCTTCCAGGATAGAGTCTTTTTGGGCAGAGAACTTCCCCTGCAGGGTGTCTACACTTTGCTGTTTGCTGGAGTAGTAGCCCAAACCGCTGAGGCCCAAAAGCAAGCTAAGCAGTAGCAGGCTCACGATGCGAAATCTGCCGGAGATCTTGCCCTGGGCTCCAAGACGCAGGATGTAGGCTGCAAGCAGAACAAACAGGACTATAAACAGTGCTAAGCGGTAGACCATATTTTGAGGCTATAGCTCCTGCTGCAAAGCCTGCAGGGTCTGCTGCAGCCCGCCTTTCCTGGCCTGCAGGTATTCCTGGAACTGGGCCAGCACTGACTCCCTGGATCTGCTCTGGCGCAGTCCCTGGAGCAGGCATTGGGTCAGCTCCTGCTCTGAATGCACCTCCTGCACCAGGCCACAGTCAACTATCTCTTCCCCGGCCCAGGCAAAGTTCTGCCAATAGGGACCGATACAGGGGCTTACTCCCTGGGCCAGGGGCTCCAGGAAGTTCTGGCCGCCCAAGGGGACCAGGCTGCCTCCCACATATACAGATCTGGCCAGGGCATAGAGCTGCTGCAGCTCCCCGAACTTATCCCAAAGTATGACCTGCCCGGCAGCAGGGCTTTCCTGGAGACGGCTGCGCAGGACCCAGGGCAGGCCAGAGCTCTGCAGCAGTTCTTCCCAGGCAGGAACGCGCTGCAGGTGTCTGGGGGCCACCACCGGCATGCATCTGGGTCTTTCCTGCAACAGGCCCTGCAGCACCCTGAGTATAGCCCCTTCCTCCTGCCTGCGTACCGAGCCCAGCACTGCCACCGGTGAGTGGGGCTTGAAGATGGAAGACAGGGGATTTTGCACATAGGGCATAAATTCGGCCTCCAGGCTGCGGTCGAACTTCAGATTGGGCACCTGCTCAATCCTGGACTGCGGGAAAAGCAGTCCGAAGCGCTGGGCATCCCTGGGGCTCTGGGCCAGAATCCTGTGCGGCGAGGAGCCCAGGCCGCAGCTGTGCAGCATGAACAGATACCTGGCCAGGCTTCGAGAGGTCATCCTGGAGTTCAGGATCATGGTCCTGAGGCCCCTTTTGCTGCAAGCCTGCAGCAGTCCAGGCCAGAGCTCGGTCTCCACCAGGGCTGTAAGCTTAGGCCTGAGCCTGGCCAGGACCCTGTCCATGATCCAGGGAGCATCAAAAGGGAAGAACATGCATTGCAGTTCTAGCTGTTCAGGCGGTTCCAGCTCCTGCAGGATCTGCATCCCTTGGGGGGTGTTGCTGCTGACCAGGATAGAGGCTTGTCTCTCTCTGGGCCAGTTCTGGATGATCTCCCTGGCCAGGGCTGCTTCGCCTGCTGATGCGGCCTGCAGCCAAATATCCACCCCTGGTTTCAATCCAGAGGGACGGATCCTTTGCCAGAATCCAGTCCGCAGGGCTGGCAACAGGGACATAAAAGGCAGCGCAGGCAGCCAGGCCAGGGCATAGGCCCAGCTGCTCAGGCTGGAAGGCTTGGGACTGGGGGCTGCTTCTGGCATTTGCTACTCCTGGGAAGTAAGGTGCCTGATCATGGGCCTGGATATTGGCTAAGCATTCAGGCCCAGTGAGATGAGCCTGCTCAGCAGTTCCTGGAAGCTGTAGCCTTGGACCTGGGCAGCCTGGGGCAGCAGGCTGGTGGAAGTCATGCCGGGCAAGGTGTTTACCTCAAGCAGGTAGGGCTGATCATTTAGCACCAGGAAGTCGCTTCTGCTGTAGCCCTGCAGGTCCAAAGCCCGATGCGCACGCAGTGCCAGGTCCTGAATCCGTGCTGTAAGCTCCCGACTGATTGGGGCCGGGCAGATCTCCTGGGCCGCCTGGGGGGTATACTTGCTGTAGTAGTCAAAAAAAGCAGATTCTCTGGCAGGCTCAATCAGGATCGGTGGCAGGGCCTCAAGACCCAGCACAGCGCAAGTGATCTCCTGGCCTGGAATGCGCTCCTCCAGCAGGATCTCCCAGCCCATATCCCAGAGCTCCTGCATCTTCTGCAGGAGTTTGGGGAGCTCTTCCTCCAGGCTGACGTGCAGACTGGAGCCGCCAAAGTTGGGCTTGAGCACCAGGGGCAATTCCAGAGCTGGCTCCCAGTCCCGGGAGACCCTGGTGGGCAGGTATTGCCATCTAGGCGTGGGCAGATCCTGGTTGCGGAAGATTTCCTTGGCTGCAGCCTTGTGCAGCGCCAGAAGCGAGCCTTTGGATCTGCTGCCCTGATAGGGGCAGCCTGCCTGCTCCAGCAGGGCCTGGATCAAACCATCCTCTCCAGGGGAGCCGTGCAGATTGATAAAGGCGAAATCGCAGGAGCCTGCTTTATGCAGCAGCTGACTGAACTCCAGGGCAGGGTCCAGGCGCTGCACCTGGTGGCCCAGATCCTGGAGCGCGGCCTGTATGGACTCAGCGCCGCGCAGGGAAACCTCACGTTCATTGGACCACCCGCCGGCTATCAAAAGGATACGCATTCAGCTCAACCTCCAGTTCGCTGTTCAACAGGCCCTCTATGTCCCTGACCTGGGCAAAGGATTCCTGCATCATCAGTAATCTGGCCCTGGTGCTGCCGTAGCGCTGCCGCAGGTCATCGAATCTTTCGGACAAGGGTACGACGCGATCATGCATGACTCTTTTGTCAGCGTATATCAAACAAAGGGGCAGGGTATGCTTTTCGAGGTCCAGCTCCCCGGGCCAGTAGACATGGTGCAGGACCCCTTGAGCCAGGGCTGGGTTGTGTGTGTGCTCCAGGACCCAGACTGCCCCTATCTGGCAGTGGTTGCCCCTGTAGCGCAGGGTATAGGTCTTGGCCAGATCGTGCAACAAACCAGCAGCCCGGAAGCTCTGCGGATCCGGATCCAGGCCCTTTGCCTGCAGCAGCCTGGCCAGCTCTGCTGCCACCAGGGCCACCAGCTCGCTGTGGATCCTGATGTGCTCCAGCATCTGATATTCGTCCCAGAGGCGGTAGCATTCCTGATCCGAGGGCACTATTCCCAGATTCTGGGCCTGGAAGGGCCTGGCAGGGAAAGAGTCGCGATGCATCATAACATAGACAGTGGCTGTTTGAGGTTTCAGGGGCTGTATTCTGCATATGGACTTTAGCCCTAAATAATGTCAAAAGTAAAGCCGGTTTCTGCAGGTAGGGCCTGTGTCCCATTGTTTTTGCTGGGTATGCTGGCAGGGCAGGTCCAGCCTTTGGGGCAGGCGCACGTCAAGCAAAGGATGCAGGATGGTTAGCCAAGCAGTTGATTTCGCCCAGCCAGAGCTTTGCCGCAGGTTTATCCAGGCCATAGAATCCAAGCTGCTTGATAGCTTTCGGTTCATGGAAGTCTGTGGCACGCACACCATGTCCATCTTCCAATCCGGGCTGAGATCCATCCTGCCCCAGGGCCTGGTGCATGTTTCAGGTCCGGGCTGTCCTGTCTGCGTCACTTCCCAGGGGGAGATAGATCTTTGCCTGGAGCTGGCTGCAAAGCCCGGGGTGTTGTTGGCCAGCTTTGGGGATATGCTTAAGGTCCCGGGCAGCAAGGGCCAGAGCTTGCAGAATCTGCAGGCTGAGGGTGCCAGGATTCAGGTCTGTTATTCCCCGTTGCAGGCAGTAGAGCTGGCCAGGCAGAACCCGGAGCTGGAAGTGGTTTTTCTGGCTGTGGGCTTCGAGACCACGGCTCCTGCGGTGGCAGCTGCTGTCAAGCAGGCTCAGGCCGGCGCTCTGAGCAACTTCAAAATCTTGAGCCTGCACAAGCTGTTGCCCCCGGCCTTGAGGCAGCTGGTCCAGGACCCTGAGCTGAACATCCAGGGCTTTATCCTGCCCGGGCATGTTTCCGCAATAATCGGCACCCGGCCCTATAACTTCCTGGCCGGGGAATTCGGCCTGCCTGCGGTGATCGCCGGCTTTGAGCCTTTGGATATCCTGCAGGCCCTGTATATGCTGCTTGGCATGCAGCCTGGGGCCAAAGCAGAGGTTTTGAACCAGTATACCCGGGTGGTTCGAGAGCAGGGCAATCCCAGGGCCAGACAGCTTATGCAGGAGGTTTTCCAGACCGGGCCAGGCAGATGGCGGGGCCTGGGGCAGATCCCGGACAGCGGTTTGGAGCTGAGCCCGGAGTACAGTGGATTTGATGCCAGGCAGGCCTTTGCCCTGGGAGAGATCCAGGATGAGGAGATAAGCGGCTGCAGATGCGGAGAGGTCCTGCAGGGCAGGATCAGCCCCAGGGAGTGCGCACTGTTCGCTAGAAGCTGCAGCCCTGCCTCCCCTGTAGGCCCCTGCATGGTCTCCACAGAGGGCAGCTGCGCTGCCTTTTACAAGTATAAG
>JBKGXZ010000087.1:0-7391 GCA_046546355.1 Desulfohalobiaceae bacterium
GGCAGTTTTACGGTTTGCAGGAGCTAGGGTCAAGGCAAGCAGGGGCAGTTGACTGGCCTGCTCTCACCTTGGGCACTGCATATCTCATCTCAGGCTGTAAGGTTTGACCTCAGCCTGCTGAAAGTATATTTTTTTGCTGGAGACTGCCACGCTGCTACAGATATCCGAGCTGTCAGGACGCGTCTCCAAGCGGAACCTGGGAACAGCCAACCAGCAAAGCACCTTTGTGCACAAAGATCCTAAGGGAAGTCAGCATGCCCAGACAAGCCTGGCTCATCCTTGTATGCTTGACTTTTGTGCTCTTGGGCTGCGGTCCCAAGTATCCCCTGGACATCCCTGAAGAGGAATGGCAGAACATGAGCGCCGAAGAGCGGCTGCAGGCCAGGGAAAAGCAGGCAGAGCTGGACAAGGCAGAGCAGGAGCGCAGGAAAGCCGAGGCTGAGGCCAGGGAGGCGGAGGCCATAGAGTGGCTGCAGGACCAAGAGGCCAGCAGGCAGAATGCAGAATACGGCGAGAGGCTGCAGTGCGTGCTGGACCCGGCCCAGGCCTACCTGGGAGGCAGCTGGCGGGACATAGAGCCCCTGGCCCTGGACGTGGTCCAGGGCATGATCCTGGAAAAGGAAATCAAGGAGGTCAGGGACGGCTACATCCGGCGCAGGGAAACCATTTACGCAGGCTTTGACGGGCAAACCTTGAGTCTGTGCGAGCGCAAGCAGGATGTGCAGCGCCAAGCCTCAGAGGACTGCCTGCACCTCTTGGGCACCTTCGAGGAATACAGCCAGGGGGTGAACAAAAAGCTCCAGGCCGATAGCTTCCTGCGCGCACGGATACGCTGCGATCTGGGCCCGGGCCAGGACATGCCCTCCAGACTGCGCCTGGAGCGCTGATTCCACTCAGTCCGCGAGGCCCTGCCGAAATGCATCCAGATAGCGCCTTTGGGTCCAGGTGGCGAGCTCCTCCAGCACATTATCCTGGACCCGGATCCATTTCAGCTTCTTGCTTGCATCGATCCTGCCATAATGGGTGAACTCCAGGCCCAGATCCAGGTCCCTGCCCACGGAATCCCGGATCTGGTACTTGACCCTGGCTTTTAGCCAGTACTGCTGCTTCTTGCCGTCAGAGGGCTCCAGCAGGGTGATCCAGATCACCAGCAGGGTGCCCTGCTCCCACTGCAGGCCTAGATCCTTGGATGTCTTGGAAGGCATCCTGAGCCTCATCCCCCCAGCTGAGATATCCATGATCCGCAAGGAGCCGGAGCGGACATGTTCCAGGTGCAGCCTGGGAGGATACAAGCCGGGCTTTTGCTCCTGCTGCTTGGGCCGGATAAAGCTGCTCTCCTCCCAGAGATAGAACCCCAGGATATACCGAAAATCAAGCTGGATGCGCATGCTGGCCCGCCTCTGGCCAATATCCAGCCTGGAGGGCCGCTCCAGGACCAGCTCCACGAAGCCGGATTGGTTCTTGCCCACCCTTTTGATCGAGGCGGAGAAGTTGAAAAAAGTCTCTTTCTGGCCGCGTTTTCTCTGCAGCAGCCTGAAGTAGCAGGTCACCTCCAGACCCACCCACTGGGAATTGCCCTGCCGCAGGGAGGAGTCTTCCAGATAGAGATGCTCCTGATCAAAATCCTCCAGGGTGCAGTTCAGGCTGGAGATGCTGGTGGCTTCCTCGGGCATGGAGACAATGAACTTGGAGCGCTGGTCCTTGGCTGCCTCCAGGCAGGTCTGCAGATTCTGGGGGTCAATCACTTGCATAATGGGCTTTTGGAGCTTCCTGTGTTCCAATGACTAGCTATCTACTAGACATCCGCTATCACTTAGCTGATACCAGGAACATCTGCATGTAGCAACCTGATCCGGACTCCAGGGGACGAATATAGTATAGAAGCAGGTCATCGAGAACTGCGATGAGGCCAAAGAGTGCCAGATATGAGGCTTCTGGAGCGTTTATGACCAAGGATCGCTTTGTCCAGAAATAGCAGTCAAAACAACAATACTCATGATAATTCTTGCTCATCAAAAGGATTGATTTTCTGCAACCAAACAGATACGTTGAAACTAGAAACAAAGCTCCAAAAAATGTATCCTTAAACCCTGAGAGAACAGTCTGTATGCATGAGCAGACTCAGCAGCTTATTCTGAACGTGGACGACAATCAGGCCGGGCGGCTCTACAGCACACGGGTCCTGCAGAAGGCAGGCTATCAGGTCCAGGAGGCAGCCACAGGCCGTGAGGCTTTGGATCTTTGCGCAAAGCTCCAGCCCCACCTGGTGCTTTTGGATGTCAGCCTCCCGGATATGGACGGTTTCCAGGTCTGCCAGAGCCTGAAGAATGATTCCCAGACAGCGCACATCCCTGTGCTGCACCTTTCAGCCCTCCATGTCCAGAAACAGGACCGTATTACCGGCCTGGAGCAAGGTGCCGACGGCTATCTGACCAAGCCCATCTCACCTGAGGAGCTCGTAGCACATATCAAATCCCTGCTCAGGATGAAATTCATGGAAGGCGAGCTCCTGGAGAGCCAGCGTCAGCTGGCCACCTTAATGGCCAACCTGCCCGGGATAGCCTACAGATGCAAGTTCGACCGCAACTGGACCATGCACTTTGTCTCCCAAGGCGCCCTGGAGATCACGGGCTACGAGCCAGAGGACTTCCTGGACAATCAGCGCATATGCTATGCCGACCTGATATACTCCTGGGACAAGGAGCGGATCTGGAACGAAGTCCAGTTCGCAGTGGCCAACTCCAGTCCCTACACCCTGGAATACCGTATCCAGGATGCCGAAGGCCAGGAAAAATGGATCTGGGAAAAAGGCATGGCAGTGCCCCAAGGCCCAGCCGGGGAACAGTTCCTGGAAGGCTTTATCACGGACATCACCCAGCGCAAACAGTCAGAGCAGCGCTTGCAGCACATAAACGCCGTACTCAAGGCCATACGCAATGTGAACCAGCTCATAACCCAGGAAAAGGACCAAAAGGAACTTTTGCAGAAAGCCTGCCAGAATCTGGTGCAGACCAGGGGCTATTTCAACGCCTGGATCGCCCTGCTGGATGAGCAGCACAATTGCCAGGAGCTGTATCAGGCAGGACTGGAGCAGGACAAGCATCAGCTGCTTCGCGAGCACATTGAAAATCAAAAACTTCACTGCCTGCAGCCAATCCTGGAGGGCAAAAAGCTCCTGAGCGTCCAGGAGCCCTACCATGAATGCAAAGCATGCCCCTTAAGCTGCAACTATCTCTCCAGAGCCGGTCTGGCAGGCCGCCTGGAGCACCAGGGCAGATGCTACGGCCTGATCACAGTCTCCATCCCGGGTGATCTGGCCTTTGACCCTGAAGAGCTGGAACTTTTCCAGGAGTTGGTCGGGGACATATCCTTTGCCCTGCACAACCTGCGGCGAGACGAAGCATTCCAGCATCAGCTCCAGGAACTGCGCCTGCAGCAGGAGATCATCTCCACGGTCAAGGATGCCATGTCCTTTGTAGACCGGAACTATATCTACCGCAGCGTGAATCAGGCCTACAGCTGCAAGCTGGGGATAGAGGCCTCCCAGCTAGAGGGCCGCAGCGTGCCCGAGGTCCTGGGCCAGGAGCTGTTTGAGCAGGACATAAAACCCAGGATGGACGATTGCCTCCAGGGCAGGGAGGTCCACTTTGAGCAGTGGCTCACCCTCAACAATGGCCAGAGCGTATGCCGGGATGTGCGCTACTATCCCAGCTATGGCCCTAACGGTGAAGTGCAGGGCATAATCGTCAACTCCAGGGACATCACTGAACATAAGAAACTCCTGCAGCAGCTGCGCCAAAACAGGGATCAGGCCAAGGCAGCCAACCAGGCCAAAAGCGAATTCCTGGCCAACATGAGCCATGAGATCCGCACCCCGCTGAACGGGATTTTGGGCATGCTGCAGCTGCTGCAGGAGACCAGCCTTGAGCTGGAACAAAGGGATTTTCTGCAGGCTGCCCTGAAATCCGGACAAAGGCTGGCCGACCTGCTGGGAGACATCCTGAACCTTTCCCGTCTGGATGCAGGCCAGGTCAGCCTGCAGCAGGAGAATTTCCAGCTCCGGGATCTCCTGCAGGAGTGCCTGGACCTCTTTCAGCCCTTGTGCCAGGGTAAGGGGGTGCACATCGAGATCAACCCGGAAGAGCAGCAACTGCCTGGGTTTCTGCTGCTGGGAGACCGGGTCAGACTGCGGCAGATCATCTTCAACCTGCTGGGCAACGCAGTTAAATACACTGATCAGGGCCAGATCACAGTCCAAGCCCACCCCCTGCAGGACAATGAGCAGGATGCTGTCCGCCTCTTCCTGGCAGTGGAGGATACCGGCCAGGGCATTCCCAGAAATAAGCTGCAGGGCATCTTCCACTCCTTTGTGCAGGCAGAAAACTCCTATACCAGACAGCACCAGGGAGCCGGCCTGGGCCTGGCCATAGTCAAGCGCCTGGTGCATATGATGCAGGGCCAGATCTGCATGGACAGCGAGGAGGGTCAGGGCACTACCGCGGTCTGCATGCTGAGGCTGCAGGCAGCTAGGCAAACCCCGGCAGAGAGCCAGGAGCCTGCAGAGCCCGCAGAAGAGACTGCAGAAAAGAGAGTGCTGAACATCCTGCTGGTGGAGGATGATCAGGCCAACCAGCTGGCCATAAGGATGCTGCTCCAGAAGATGGGCCACAGGGTGCATGTGGCAAGGAACGGCCAGGAGGGCCTGGATATGCTCAAGCACAACGGCTTTGATCTGGTGCTCATGGATATCCAGATGCCGGTCATGGACGGGGTCCAGGCCACAAAGATCATCCGGGAGATGGAAAGCGATTATCACAGCCTGGATGACCAGGATTCCGGGAGGCAGGAGCTGCGGCAATCCAGGATCCCTATCATTGCCCTGACTGCTTATGCTGCTGAGGAAGACAGGAAAAGATTCCTGGCCGCAGGCATGGATGACTACATAGCTAAGCCAGCCTATCTTCGGGAGCTGAAAAACACTATCGAAAGGTGCCTGGAGGATTGAGGGGGGAGGCAGGCAGGGCGTAAGCTGCCTTCTTGCCCCTTTCCCTGTCCATGATCAGGATCCTCAACCTCCCCTGCCTGCCAAGACCCGGGCATAGAACTGCAGCACCTGCCGGGTGGTGCTTTGCACCGAAAAGCTCTCCGCCTGCTGCCTGGCGTTTTCCGCCATCCTGTTTCGCTCCTGGGGGGACTCTAGCAGATCCTGGACTGCCTGGGCCCAGGCCCGGATATCTTCGCTGGTCTTATAGCCGTTGTAGCCGTTATGGATCAGGTCTGCGATACCGCTGGAGCGGACAGCCACTGCCGGACAGCCGCCTGCCATGGCCTCCAGGAGTACCATGCCCTGGGTCTCTGAGGTGGAGGAAAACACAAAAAGATCGCTGGCTGTATAATAAAAGGGCAGCTCCTGCTGCTCCACCTGGCCCAGGAATATCACTTGCTGCTCCAGACCCAGCTCCCTGGCAAAGTCCTGCAGATTCTGAAGCTCTGGCCCATCCCCTGCCAGCAGGCACTTGAACGGTCTGCTGGTGCTCAGGCGCACCTGCTGCAGGGCCCGCAGCAGAAAGTAGAGGTTCTTCTCCTGGCTGATCCTGGTCACGCAAAGCAGCATAAGCTCTGAATCCTCAACATAACTGCGCCGCAGACTCTGCACCTGCTCCTGGTCCAGGCCCTGGAACAGCTCTGTCTCCACCCCGGTGGGGATGGTCTCCACCAGGGTGCTGACCCCCAGATTGCGCAGGTATTCCTCTATGGAGTAGGCAGGCACGATGATCCCGTCGCATTTGTCAGCAAAGCGCTTGAGCACATAGTGGGCCATCAGGACCCTGAACAAAGTGCCGGAAAAAAGTGCGTAGTGGGCATACTTGTCCAGCCGGGTATGATAGGTATAGATTACAGGTATATTGTGCTTCTTGGCCAGCCTGAAGCCCTTCTTGCCCATCCAGAAGGGATGGTGCAAATGCACAATATCCGGGGCGAACTCCTTAAAGGCCCTGCCTATCCGGAGCGAGAACCTGTTGGCCACTGGCAGGTCGGAAAACTTGCTGTAGAAAATAAGCGGCCTGCACCTGAAAACATTCTCCTCCAGCCTGGTATTGTTTTCACCATATTCCGGAGCAAAGATCCAGACCTTGTGTCCCAGGGCCTTCAGGCCCTTCAAGAGCCTGTATATGGAAATTGGCACCCCGCCCACAAAGGGCAGATAATTGTTGGTGAACATAGCCACCTTCAGGCTGCGGCCCAAAAACTCCTCCTCATCCCTGCAGAAATCCCTGTACAGGCCTTTTTGCTTGCTGATAGCGGAATAGAGCCTCAGGGCCAGGAGAGCCAGCAGGCAGAGCAAGAGCAGGAAATTCAGAGCACTGACATAAAAGATGGACCTGATGAACAGCCAAAGGTGTTCCACCTTCCTCAGCCACTCTATGGGCTGCTCCACCGCATCTACCTTGCGCACAGCTACCTGGTCCTGGCCTACATCCACCCGCAGGTAGTGGTAGGTATTTTCTTCCTGGTTCAGCAGCAGCCCCCCGCCTCCACCTGAAACAAAGTAGGGCACGCCCTGGATCTCCTGCCTGGTATAGGCAGCCAGGTTGGAGGAGAACACCGCATCCACCTTATGCCTGGCAGCCTGCTCCTGCAGGAAAGATCGGAAGTCCCGGTCCTTAAGCCAGGGCTCCTGCTGCCTCAGCTCCTCCGGTACCAGCTCGAACGGCGGGCGGTTCAGGAACAAAAAGCAGTGCTGGAACCTGTCCGCATACTCCAGCTCTTTGAGCAGCCACATCTTTTGGGCCAGAAAGGAGGTCTCCCCTGTGGTATCCAGGAAGATAAAATAGGAATCCTGCAGCTGGAAGGAGAAATAGAAAGGACCGAAGTGGTCATAGAAATTCCAGGAGTCGAACTCCCCCTGCTCATTCTCCCCGAAGGCCAGGACATAGGGCATGTTGAGCTTCTGCAGGCTCCTGTACAGGACCCGATAATTGTTGTCTGAGCCATTGGATACAGAATTGCCGGTGGAGAGCAGGAAGTCCAGGTCCTCCTGATTCAGCTGGTGGACTATCTTCTTATCGAAGATCCCTATGGAGTTGTGGACATCGCCTATCACAGCGAAGCTGTAGCTGGATTCGTCCTGCAGGCTGCTTTGGATGCGTTGGATATTCCTGGCGTTTAGCTCCTGGAAGGCGGTTTCAAAAAAATACAGATAGATCTTGTATCCGGACAGCAGCAAAAGCAGCACCAGAACAGAGTAAAAGGCGAATCTCAACTTCCTTTGACGCGGCATGCAGTTTTCCCTTCCAGGACAGCCGCAGCAGGCCTAGAGCCTGCTGCAGAATTGCCTAAGAGTGGTATGTTAAAAGCTCATGAGCTGCACATCTCCCCGTCATTGCCAG
>JBKGXZ010000088.1:0-7338 GCA_046546355.1 Desulfohalobiaceae bacterium
AGCGCAAAACTTTGAACCGGAAATATAAGCCCATGCAACAAAAGCTCATGGTCCAGCAGGCGCTGCAGGCAGAAAATCCCATACAGGAAGTTTTGCTCCAGGGCTGGGTGCGCACCAAGCGGGAGGCCAAAGGCTTTTGCTTCCTGGAGCTAAACGACGGCTCCTGCCTGCACAACCTGCAAGTCATAGTGGACGACTCCCTGGGCCTGGCTGAAGAGATGCGCAGGATCAATACCGGGGCGGCTGTTAGCGTGCAGGGAGATCTGATGGAATCTCCTGGCAAGGGGCAAAAATGGGAGCTGCAGGCCAAAGACCTGCAACTGCTGGGAGAGGCTGATCCAGAGCAGTACCCGCTGCAGAAGAAAAGGCACTCGGATGAGTTCCTGCGCAGCATAGCCCATCTGCGGCCCAGGACCAACAAGTACGGGGCCCTGTATCGGATCCGCTCCGAGCTTTGCCTGGCCCTGCACGAGTTCCTGCACAGCCAGGACTTTTTCTATGTCCAGACCCCGATCATCACCAGTCTGGACTGCGAAGGAGCTGGCGAGCTGTTCCAGGTGACCAGCCTGGATCCGGAGCAGCCTGGGCAGGCAGACATAAGCCAGGACTTCTTCGGCAAGAAAGCCTATCTGACAGTCTCCGGCCAACTGGCGGCAGAGGTCATGGCCTGTGGCCTGGGTCGGGTATACAGCTTCGGTCCCACCTTCAGGGCGGAAGATTCCAACACTCCCAGGCATGCGGCAGAGTTCTGGATGCTGGAGCCCGAGGCCGCGTTTATGGATCTAGAGCAGAACATGGACTTGGCCCGGGATCTGCTAAAAGGGGCAGTAGAAAGGGTGTGCCGGGCCAGGGCCCAGGATCTGGAGCTGTTTTCCAGGTTCGTGGACAAGGATCTAAGCTCTCTGCTGGACAACCTTTTGGAGCGTGATTTCGTGCGTCTGCCCTACAGCGAGGCTGTAGAGATCCTGCAGAAGGCAGGCAAGAAGGAGACGTTTCAGTTCGAGCCAGCCTGGGGCCGGGATCTGCAGACAGAGCACGAGCGCCATCTCACCGAAAAGCATTTCCAGGCCCCGGTGTTTGTTTATGATTATCCTCAAGAGATCAAGCCCTTCTACATGCGCCTGAATCCTGACGGGAGCACAGTGGCTGCCATGGATCTGTTACTGCCCAGGGTGGGGGAGATCATCGGCGGCAGCCAGCGGGAGGAACGCCTGCAGGTCCTGGAGGACAGGATGCAGCAAATGGGGCTCAGGCCTGAGGGCTATCAATGGTACCTGGATCTGCGCAGATTCGGCACTGTGCCCCATTCCGGATTTGGTTTGGGTTTGGAGAGGCTTTTGATGTTCATGACCGGAGTGCACAACATCCGGGATGTGCTGCCATTTCCCCGTACCCCGCAGCATCTGGAGTTCTAATCTAGCTTTTACCCATCTTGGAAGCTGCCTTGACCCGGTTGGAAAGCAGCTTGGCGCAAGTGGGGCAGTAGTTGTGGTGCTCCTTGATGTCCGGGTGCTGCACTGCATGGGTGCGGTCCTGCACCTGGTGCAGGAAGTTGCTGGTGGCAAAGGGCTTGCCGCAGGCCTCGCAGATCTGCAGCGGGTTTTGGCCTATGATCTCATCCCGGATATAGATGGTGCGCACATTGTCCTGATCCTGCATACGGATAGCCCCGGTAGGGCAGATGTTCACGCAGGTGGCGCAGCCGATGCAGGCGGCTTCGGGGTTGGGTACTACATAGGATACCCCTTGTCTTTTTTCCATCTTTAAGGCCCCGGCTCCGACTATCTCCTTGCAGGCCCGCACACAGAGCCTGCACCTGATGCACTCGTCCGGGGCTGGGGGCAACTCTACTGCGCACTCTTCGGCCATCCTGCGGATGACTTTGGATTCCGGGGCCATCTCTACAAGCCTTTGAAAGGCCTTGGTCCTGGCCCTGTGCACAAGATCAGTGTCAGTCCTGACCTCCAGGCCTTCGTGCACGTGCTGCACACAAGCCAGCTTGACTGTGGGTATATTGTTCTCCCCGGTTATCTGCACTGCGCAGATCCTGCAGGTGCCAGCTGGTGAAAGGGCTGGATGATAGCACAGGGCAGGAATGTTAATGCCATGGGCCCTGGCGGCCTGGAGTACGCTTTGCCCCTCCTGGGCCTGGATCTGTTGTCCGTTGATGCTCATGCTGGGCATGGGCCTCTCCTGTCCCCGACTGCTGCAGAGCCGAGCTTGCAAAGTTTGGCTTTCTGGCCAGGCAGCTGGCCTGCCTATCTGGACTCCAGCAAACGAAGGCAATCCTGGGGCAACCTGTGGGTGCCCTTCTCATCCAGGCTGATCTCTATCAGGTCCTCTGGATCATTCTTGCTGGTGTCTGGATCGGTAATGATCCCGTGCAGACCAACAAACTCATCCATATATTCCTCCCAGCGATCATCCTGGGAGCGGCAATAGACCTCAACCTTTTGTCCTTGTTTGAACACCATGCTGCCCCCCTTTTTAAAGTTTTCCAGGCTTGGGCCCTGGAGGTGCTATTTCTGCAATACAAGATAGCAGGACTGAATTTTAGTGCAAGCCTAGCTGCTTGGCGGGGTGCTGTCTGAATGCTGGATCCCGGTCAATTCCCTGGCGCACTGCATGCAGTAGTTTTTGCCTTCTACCCGGGTCAACTCGCCTTGCATTCTCTTGGAGATATAGTCCAGATATTTGCCCGGCCCCAGGACCTTGCCGCAACTGGCGCAATACTCCAGTTTGAGCCTGTTCAAAATGGTACCGCATAGACTGAGTATGCGCTCTCCATCCTGGTCCTTGATCTGCATGGCGGTGGTAGGGCAGTTGTTGGCGCAGGCCCCGCAGCCGATGCAGCGTTCTGCAGTAACCTTGAAGTCAGTAGGTCCGGACTGATCAAAGTCCAGATAGCCCAGCTGCAGGGCGCTTATGCCCATATCCCGGCAGATTCGCACGCAGGTGCCGCATCTGATGCAGATGTCGCAGCGCAAACAGCGCGGGGCCTCTTGCTTGACCTGCTCTACACTCAGTCCAAGCTCCACCTGCTGGAAGGTTATCCTCCTTCTGTCGGTATTGAGCAGCGGCATGCGAGGCCGCTGCAGGTCCATCTTTAGATTGGCTTGGATCTGCAGGGGCTCTAAGTAGTTGCGGCGGACCGGCACAGGCGGCATCTTGGGCTGGGGCAAGCCCAGGAAATAGCGGTGCACTGCTGCTGCAGCCTTCTTGCCTCCGCCTATGGCTTCAACTACTGTGGCCGGACCGGTGACCGCGTCTCCTACTGCAAACACCCCTTCCTGGTCGGTCTGCATGCTTGCGGTATGCACATGGATGGTATTCCTGCGGGTGCAGGTCATCTCTGAGAAGTCCTCCAGGCAGGAGGTGTCGCAGACCTGACCTATAGCTGGGATGATGGTATCCACATCCAGGACATGGTCGCTGCCTTCGATGGGTACCGGCTTTTGCCTGCCGTCGGCATCAGGCTCGCTCAGCTCAGCCCGCAAGCATTTCAGGCCCTGGACATCCTTACCCTGGGCCACAATCTCCTTGGGTACTGTCAAAAACAGGAACTGGATGCCCTCCTCCTCGGCCTGAACCACCTCTGTGCCATGGGCGGGCATCTCAGAATGGGTCCTGCGGTAGACAACGCTTACCTCGCGGCAACCCAGGCGCAAACAGGTTCGGGCAGCGTCAATGGCCACATTGCCTCCGCCAATGACAGCCACCTTCCTCCCAGGCCTGGTGTGGTCCCCCAGGGCCACCCTGCGCAGCAGGTATATGGCTGGAATGATCTGGGGATACAGCTCTTCTCCGGGCAGGCCCAGGGAGTAGCACTCATGGGCACCGATGGCTACAATAAAGGCCTGGAAGCCCTCCTCCCGGAGCTGACTGTAACTGATATCCTGACCCAAGCGGGTATTAAACCTGAATTCCACCCCCAGCTCCTGGATCATGTCCACTTCCCGGTCGATAACCTCCCTGGGCAGCCGATACCTGGGAATGCCGGTCATCATCATGCCTCCGCCAAAGGGCAGGGCCTCTATGATGCAGACCTGGTAGCCCCTGAGGGCCAAATAGTAGGCAGCTGTAAGCCCGCCCGGGCCTGCGCCCACGATGCAGACTTTGTTTCCATTGGGCTCAGCCTTTTCCGGATTCTGGTACTGGCCTGCAGACAGGGCCCGCTCCGCAGCAAAGCCCTTCATGCTCATGATGGAGATGGGCTGGTCCACCCTGGCCCTGACACACATGAACTCACAAGGGTGGGTGCAGACCAGGCCGCAGACCCAGGGGAAGGGGTTGTCCTTGCGGATCAGATCTATGGCCTCTGCATACTTGCCTTCTCCGATCAGGGTCAGATAGCTGGGGATATCTATTCCTGCCGGACAGGCCATCTGGCAAGGGGAGGGGGTCAGCTTGCGGCAATGGCCCTGGGGGCAGATATGGGTCTGGATATGGCTTAAAAAGACCTCCAGATGCTGATTCAGGAAGTCTTCCATTTCCTGGCCCAGCTGCTGGCAGCCAGGTTCCAGCTCCTCCTGCCGCTTGAGCTTCCTGGATAAGGCCCGGATGCCGGAGAGATGCTCATCTCCGGCCTGACCCTGGGCCACATCCTGGATCATATCCAGTATCTCTGAGATCAGCTGCCTGCAGCGAGGATGCTGGATCTCTCCGGAGCTCAGCTTTTCCTCCAGCCACTCAAAGCTGGCCCGCACAGCGCAAATTGTCTGGTCCATTATCTTGGCCCTTTATGGCTTGATGCCCGCCCCCTGGATTTCTTATTTGAGCATAAAGTGACGTTTACTTTTTGACCGCCCGGGTCTTGATGTACTTCATAACCGGTGTGCCACCGTCTTTCTCCGTCGTGTTCGGCTTTTGGATCCCGGGAGGATTGCAGCCTCCGAACTGAGGAAACTTGGGATCTCCTTCCAGTCCTCGGATATGACCGAAGCCGCCCTCAGAGCCCAGAACCCCCTGCCTGATAGACCAGGTGGGATTGGCTTCCAGCTGTACATGTCCCCATGGGGACTCAAGCCGGACCACATCGCCACTGGAAACCCCCAGTTGCCTGGCGTCCAGGACATTGATCCATAAAGTGTTTTTGCCCTTCATTTTCATCAGGGCGTAGTTGGAAAAGGTGGAGCAGTGTTCGTGTTCAAGGACCCGGAAGTTGCCGAAAATGAAGGGATATTCAGCATCCGGCTGCAGTTCTGTTTCCGGAACTTTGTAGTCAGGCAGGGGGTCGATCCCCTTTTCCTCGGCCACCGGGTTGAGGAAGTTGTATTTTCCAGTCTTGGTCGTCCCTGAGGAGCCGTAGCCCTCGGGCGGATTCAGGGAGCCCCATTTCTTGTATTTGTAGTACTCGGCCTGATCAGTGATGATAAATCCCTTGGATGTGAGTTCCTCGTAGGACCACCCGGTTCCAGCCAATTGGTTCCGTTCGGCTTCTTCAATGGACTGCCAGGGGAAGTATGCTCCCAGACCCAGACGCACGGCCAGTTCTTTGGTGATTTCCCACATGGGCTTGGTGTTGTACATGGGGGGGACTATTTGGGCAAAGTACATGAGCATGGCCTCGTAGAGCCATTCGTTCTTGACAAAGGACTGCTCCAGCCAGGTCGCATCCGGCAGGACCACATCGCAGAGCAGGGCGGTGTTGCTCATAAAGGCCTCGATGGAGACCTTGAAATCCATGTCCAAAATGGCCTGGGTGGTGGCCTCCTGGTTGCCCCAGGACAGGACCGGATCGCCGTAATAATTGATCAAACCTTTGATCCGGCCGGCCTGGACGTCCTGCAGGATATAGGCCGGAGCCCATCCTTTCCACATGTCAAAGGAATTGATCTTGGGTGCAGGTGTGGCTGCGGGCTTCTCCTGCCCCTGGCCCCAGGCTGATTTCAGCTTGCGCTTAAAAGGCAGGGAAGGGCCTCCAGGGGCGTCGAAGGTTCCGCACAGTCCGTTTAAGGCCTGGATGGCGGCTGTGGAGTACATGCCGTTGGGCACCTGGGCCAGGCCGCCCCAGGAGATGGTGCCCTTGGCCTCGGACATGGCGAATTCCCGGGCGATACGGGCTATGGTCGCGGCCGGGACTCCGCTGATTTCTTCCGCCCATTGTGGGGTGCGGGCAACCCCGTCTTCGTGTCCCAGGACCCGCTTTTTGAAGGGCTCAAATCCATGCGTCCAGTTGGCCACAAAGTCATGGTCGTAGAGATCCTCAGTGATGATCACATAGGCCATGGCCATGGCCACCGCCCCGTCTGTAGCCGGCTTAATCTGGATCCATTCCGTGGCTTCCCTGGCTGTTTCCGAGCGACGGGGATCAAAGAGCACCAGCTTGGCCCCACGTTTGAGGGCTTTTTTCAGCTCGGCTGTCTTCCGCTGTCCATAGGAGGTAGCCAGCTCGTTCATTCCAAAGTGCAGAATATAGTCCGACTCCTGGTAATTGATCCACGGCCGCTTGTCGTTTAAGTTGTGCTCGTTGGCCATACGGTTGGAGTTGTCGCACATGGGGCGGTGAGTGCCTTTGGGGCATCCCAGGTGGTCGAACAGGGCCTCGTGGATCCAGTTCACAAAGTCGTTGCCCCGGAAATAGGCCAGCTTGTCAGCTTCCATGTTTTGAATACCCTGGACCACCCGATCCAGGGCCTCGTCCCAGGAGGCCTTTCGAAAGCGCCCTTTTTCCTTGATAAGGGGAGTCTTCAGCCGGTACGGAGAGTAGAGGTGTTTGGCCGAATTGCCTCCCTTGGGGCACAACCTGCCGTCTCCTTTGGGATCTCCGGACAGGCCGCTGGTGCCGGTGAGCACCCCGTCCTTGA
The DNA here is from genome assembly GCA_046546355.1 of Desulfohalobiaceae bacterium. GTDB lineage: Bacteria > Desulfobacterota > Desulfovibrionia > Desulfovibrionales > Desulfothermaceae > CAZBUB01. The sequence goes on from JBKGXZ010000088.1 coordinate 6,807, forward strand.
CCTTGGCCGTCATCCCGCACAGTGCGCCGCAGCTGTAACAGTGGGAGGGAATTTTCTTTTCCCCTTCCGGCTCCCTGGCCCCCTGAGCCAGGGTGGCGTATCCAGAGTCCAGGTTCAGGGCGTCCACTGCAGTGACCATGATGGTCGTGGTCTCTTCTCCCTTGGTGTGGCCCTCCAGGCGCATATTCTCGCACATGATGGCCCCCCGGGTGAAATGGGCCAGGCCCTGATAGAAATCAGTGCTGGCTGCGGCGGCCAACTGATCGCAAAAGGGAACCACCCATTTGGAGTACTTGGTCTTGAAGAACTTCTCATACTCCTGGACATCGCCTTTTTCCAGCAGGTGGCGCAAAAATTCCATCTGCACCGCGATATGTTCTTCCAGATCCAAAAATTGGGGCGAGGGATGCAGTCCGGCCCGGCGGAAGTATTCCCGGAGCTCAAATACCGGTTGCTGCATGACCACCGGCTCTCCACTGGCATGAACAGACTCATAAGGAAAAGCCGGGTTGGGACCGGCGTTGAGAAAGAG
>JBKGXZ010000089.1:0-6871 GCA_046546355.1 Desulfohalobiaceae bacterium
GTTTCTTTCTCGATCAAACTGGACGTCTGCGGCCAGAGGTGGTGCTGACTGCTGACTGACAAGTCCCAGCCCCTGGACAAGCAATCCAATTTATGCCAGGAAACATCGGTTGCGCCTGGGGCGCTGAAATTTTCGCATCCAGCAAGAGCCAGCTATGCTAGCCAGTATACAGCCCAAACAGAAAAAGAATCTCCTGCCTTCCAGGTTTCTGCAGCAAACAGCCTTCTGGAGCCGGCTGAAACAGTTCCAGGGCTGCAGCACCCAGGCCTTTGACATATTTGCCAAGCAGACTCCCCAGCCTGCGGGGGACTTCTTGCTCCTGCTGCGCTGGCTGCAGGACAGCCAATGCCTGGCTTACGTGCCCTTCGGCCCGGAGCTTCTTCCAGATCCGGAACTGCGCGGTCCCTGGCTGGAGGAGGTCTGTGAAGGCCTGCGCCCGCATCTGCCCCAGGAGTGCCTGTTCCTGCGCTTTGATCTGCCCTGGCCCTCTCCCTGGAGCCAAGATCCTGAACAGTATTCGGCTGAGAATATCTGGCTGGGTCAGCCCAGGACCAGGGTCAGGGAAATGCGCATGAATTTCGACACCAGGCACTGGAATCTGCGCAAGGCCCACATCGACCTCCTGCCCACGGACACCGTCATCCTGGACCTGGACCAGGATCAAAAGAGCATCCTGGCCGCAATGAAGCCTAAAACCAGGTACAACATTGGCCTGGCCAGGCGCAAGGGCGTCCGGGTCCGGGAAGCTGATCCAGAGGAGCTCCCCCTGTGGTACTCCATATACCAGGAAACAGCCGACAGGCACGGCATGGTCCTGGATGATCTGGATTATTTCCGAGCAGTCCTGGACACCAGGGCCTGGGATTCAGCCTCCCCGGGCCGGGTCAGGCTGCTCCTGGCAGAGCTTAAGGGCAGGCCGGTGGCTGGGATGCTGCTGGCCACCAGCGGCTCCAGGGCCACCTATCTCTATGGGGCCTCCTCTGCTGCCCATCGCAGCTGCATGGCGCCCTACGCCCTGCAGTGGCGGGCCATCCAGCTGGCCCAGGAACAGGGCTGCCTGGATTACGACCTGTTCGGCATCTCCCCCAATCCTGATCCATCCCACCCCATGTTTGGGCTGTACAGGTTCAAAACCGGCTTTGGCGGCCGCATCGTGCACCGCCAGGGCTGCTGGGATTACCCCTTGGACCAGGAAAGGTATGAGCTCTGCCGCAGCTCGGAGATGACCACTCAGGCCTATGTGAGCTGATTTCCTGGGCTCGACCTTGACCCGGGCCCTGGCCATGGAGTATAAGCCTAGAATTTGCCGGGCAAGATTACTGCTTCCCTTTTATTATGCCAGGTCCGGAAGCAGCCCCTGCCCGGAACAACTTTATAACCCGCCTGATCAGGATATGCCTGTGGACTATACCCCGGCCCAGCCAGAAAGCAGCCGCGCTTTGGCAGTGCAGAACCTGTACAAGAGCTTCGGCTCCCTGCAGGTTTTAAGGGGCGTGTCCCTGCTGGCCCACGAGGGTGATGTGATCACCATGATCGGCTCCAGCGGCTCAGGCAAGAGCACCTTCCTGCGCTGCATAAATCTCCTGGAGCTGCCCAGCTCAGGTGAGTTATACGTGGGTGAGGAGCAGATCAGGCTTACAGCCAACCGCCGGGGAGAGACCGTACCTGTTGACAGAAAGCAGGTGGACAGGATCCGTACCAGGCTGGGCATGGTCTTCCAGCACTTCAACCTCTGGACCCATATGACCGTCCTGGACAACGTTATCGAGGCCCCGGTGCATGTCCTGAAAAAACCCAAAAAGGAATCCAGGGAAAAAGGGCTCTACTACCTGGAAAAGGTGGGCATCGCAGACCGCTCCCACTACTATCCTGCCCAGCTCTCAGGCGGGCAGCAGCAGCGGGCAGCCATTGCTCGGGCCCTGGCCATGGAGCCTGAGGTGCTCTTGTTTGACGAGCCCACTTCCGCTCTGGATCCAGAGCTGGTGGGCGAGGTGCTCAAGGTGATGCAGGACCTGGCCCGGGAAGGGCGGACTATGATCCTGGCCACCCATGAGATGGCCTTTGCCAGGGATGTCTCCAGCCACGTCATATTCCTGCATAATGGGAAAATAGAGGAGCAGGGCCCGCCTGGCTACGTCTTCCAGAAGCCTGAATCAGAGCGCTGCAAGCAGTTCCTGTCCAGATTCTTCTAGGATAGCCAGAAAGCTAAAAGCTTACGGTTTCCATAGGGCTTTTGATTGTCAAGGCAAAAATCAACCCCAAAAAGGAGGAGCAAGATGCAAGGGACTCTAAAAGCCACACTACTGGCCCTTTTGACAGTATTTTTGCTGGCCGGAGCTGCCCAGGCCCTGGATGAGGTGCGCATAGGCACCGAGGGCGCCTACCCGCCTTTCAACTACACTGACAGCGACGGCAACCTTAAAGGCTTTGACATCGACATTGCCAAGGCCTTGTGCGATGCGGCCGACCTGGAGTGCGAGTTCGTAACCCAGAGCTGGGACGGGATGATCCCTGCCCTGCAGGCCAAGAAGTACGATGCCATCATTGCCTCCATGAGCATCACCGAGGAGCGCAAGCAAAAGGTGGACTTCACTGACAAATACTACCAGACTCCGGCCAGATTCGTGAAGCCCAAGGACAGGGACCTGGAGATCACTGATGAGGACCTGGAAGGCCTCACCGTGGGCGTGCAAAGGGCCACGGTCAGCGCCAACTTCGTCAACGACAATTTCGATGATGTGTTGAATATCAAGTCCTACGACACCCAGGAGGAGGCCAACATGGACATGGTCTCCGGCAGGGTGGACCTGCTCTTTGCTGACGCCGTGGTGCTGCAGACCGGATTTTTGGATGAGGATGAGGGCCAGGACTACGAATTTGTTGGCCCGGGCTATACAGACGAGGAATGGTTCGGAGAGGGCATAGGCATCGCAGTGCGCAAGGGCGATGATGAGCTGCGCCAGACCCTGAATCAAGCCATCCAGACCATAAGGGAGGACGGCACCTACCAGGATATAAACGAGGAGTACTTTGACTTCGACGTGTACGGAGAGGAATAACACCCCGGCAGCAAAGGGGATCCTAGGCCTGGGGATCCCCTTGGTACTGAATCGCTAACAGGAAATCCTGCCCAAAGATATGCTGCTCCCGGATCTGGAAGGCTATGGCTGGTTGTTGCTCAAAGGGGCCAAGCTCACTGTCTATGTGGGGCTTTGCTCCATGGCCATCGCCATTGCTTTGGGTCTGCTGGGAGCGGTGTGCAAGTTCTCCCGCCTGGCCCTGCTCCGCTTTGTGGTAGATATCTACACCACGGTCATCCGGGGCATCCCAGAGCTGGTGCTCATCCTGCTGGTCTATTACGGGGCCCCGACCCTGATCCAGGATATCCTGCTCATCTTTGGCTACAATATATATATCTCCCTGGATCCATTTGTTTCTGGAGTGATTACTATTGGCTTCATCTACGGGGCCTTTTCCACTGAGGTATTCCGCGGGGCCTATATGGCGGTGCCCAAAGGCCAGATCGAGGCTGCCCGGGCCTGCGGTATGCATCAGACCCTGACCTTCAGACGGATCGTCCTGCCCCAGATGATGCGCTTCGCCCTGCCCGGCCTGGGCAATGTCTGGATGGTGCTCATTAAAGCTACCGCCCTGATATCGGTCATCCAGCTGCCGGAGCTGATGCGCAACGCTGATGTGGCAGCCAGGTCCACCAGCAAGCCGTTCACCTTCTTCTTTGTGGCCTCCCTGATCTACCTCTTGATCACCATTGGCTCCAATCTGCTGCAGCAGTGGGCGGAGAAAAGGGCCAGCCGGGGCATAGGGGGGAATCTGGGATGAATACGGACATCCTGATAGCCAGTCTGCCCAGGCTGTTTGGGGGCCTTTGGACCACCATCCAGATCACTGGGCTTAGTGTGCTGATCGGCTTTTGCCTGGCCATTCCCCTTTCAATTATGCGGGTCTCCAAATTGCGCAGCCTCTGGATGCCTGTCTACGCTTTTATCTTCTACTTCCGGGGCACACCTTTACTGGTGCAGATTTTCCTCATCTACTATGGCAGCGGCCAATTCCAGGCTTTTCTGGACCAAGTCGGCCTCTGGTCCCTGTTCCAGAGCGCCTGGTTCTGCGCTGTGCTTTCCCTGACCCTGAACACTGCTGCCTATTCCGCGGAAATTTTCCGAGGCGGGATCCAGGGGGTGCCCAAGGGCGAAATCGAAGCCGCCAGAGCCTGCGGCATGTCCGGCCCTTTGCTGTACCGCAGGATCATCCTGCCCAAGGCCCTGCGCATTGCCTGGCCTGCATACACCAATGAGGTGATTTTCCTGCTGCAGGCCTCATCCCTGGTGTCCATCATCACAGTCATGGATCTCACCGGCGTAGCCAGGGAGATCGCTGCCCGCAGCTTTGCCTTTTATGAGCTGTTCATCACTGCTGCGCTTATGTACCTGGTCCTGGTCTACATAGTGCTCTTCGTCTTCAAGCGCATCGAAAACCGCATTTCCGCCCATCTGAATACGGAGCTCTCCTAAGCCCATGCCTGACAGCGCGCAAATGAAAGGGGATCTTCTGCTCCTGCTTACCGCCTTGATCTGGGGGTCTGCCTTTGTGGCCCAGAAGGCGGGCATGGACCATATCGGCCCCTTCATGTACACCGGGGTCCGCTTCGCCCTGGGGGCCCTGGCCTTGACCCCCTTGGCCCTGCGCCCAGGTCGGCCCAAGCCACCTATTTTACTCAAAAAGTCCGGACCAGGGCTTTTGCTGGCTGGTCTGCTGGCAGGGAGTCTGCTGTTTGGGGGCAGCATCCTGCAGCAGGTGGGGATTATCTATACCACTGCAGGCAAGGCTGGATTCATTACCGGGCTGTATGTGATCATTGTGCCCCTATTGGGGCTTATCTGGGGCTTTAGGCCCGGGCCTGGCTCCTGTGTAGGCGCTGTTCTGGCTGTAGTCGGGCTCTATCTCTTGACCATCAGATCCGGATTCTCCATAGGTCTAGGGGACAGCCTGGTCTTGATCTGCGCCCTGATGTACGCCCTGCACGTTCTGGCCATTGGCTGGCTGGCCCCCCGTCTGGACGTGCTCAAGTTGGCAGTGCTGCAGTTCTGGGTCTGCGCCCTGCTCAGTCTGGGTCTAGGACTTTTCCTGGAGGGCTTCTCCTTAAGCGAAATAAGGGCTGCAGCCCTGCCCATTGCCTATGGGGGGCTCCTCTCGGTTGGCGTGGCCTTTACCCTGCAGGTGGTGGCCCAGCAAAAGGCCCCGCCCACCCATGCCGCGATAATCCTCAGCCTGGAGACAGTCTTTGCTGTGCTCTCCGGCATGCTGGTCCTGGGCGAGGTCTTGGATCTGCGGGGCTGGACCGGCTGTGTGCTGATGCTTTCCGGGATGCTGGCCTCCCAGCTGGACCCGGCTGGCCCGGACCCGGAACGCATCGCCCGGGCCAAACAGGAAAAGGGCCAGGCCTAGATTCAGCCCTGACCCATCCCAGACCGGGGTTGGCTACACTCCAGGGCTGTACAGGGAATACTCTGTCCTGCCCCCCAGCAGGGCATCTATCTCATCCTGGACTTGCTGCCTCTCCCTGCTCTCCAGCCAGCGCTGCCAGTCCTCGGGACTCTGCCAGACGCTGATCACCAGGTATTCCTCTGGATCGTTATAGTTCTTCAGGGTCTCGCCAGAGATATAGCCCTGCTGCTCCATGGCCATGGAGCGCATCTTCCGGAACAAGGGAATCATGTCCCTGGCCTTGTCCTGGGGCACCCTCCTCTTGATAAAAGCCTTGACCATAACTGCCCTCCTTTATAAAAGTTCTAGAAAGCCTACTTAGAAACAATTATATTCTTGCCCAGACCAGGTACCTGGGTCAAGGTAAAACCTGGAGCAGGCCGGCTGGGGCCTGTTTGTAGCCTTATACTGTCTGAAAAAAAACATGCCTGTAGCTGTCGTCAACTTCTCCAGCCAGAACCTGGTGCACCGAGAGGAAGTGCTCCTGGCTGTGGAGCGCCTGCCCAGGGAGCATTATGCCGGCCTGAGCATTATCCGCTATGATCCCCACCGCACCCTGGCCACCTATATGTCCTACCTGCAGAACCAGCCCTCTTCCGTGGGCACCAGGGGCACCTATCTGCACAGCTGGGACAGCTCCCAGTCAGTCATCGTGATCTACCCTTTTCGCTCCAGGGCAGAGTTTTTCCATGCCCTGTATCACGAGATCGGGCACCATGTATTCCTCAGGGTCCTGCTCCAGCAGCAGCGTGACAAGTGGTTCTTCAAGGTTCGGCCCCATGAGCAGGGCTTTGTGACCCAGAGAGCAGCCAAAAACGCCAGGGAGGATTTCGCAGAGACCTATGCCTGCTACTGCGCCAGTCCCCAGCTCTTGTTCCGGGCCCCAAAGAAAAGGGATTTCGTGCAACTAGAGGCCTTTGCAGGCAGAGCCCTTGAGCCTGCCAGCCCTAAAACCTGAGGATTGCACTTGCCCCTGCTTTGTCCTAGTTTGAGGTGCATTCTTGTCCCAGACAGCCACGCAGCTCAAAAAGTCCCTTGGCTTCAATTTGGCAGGCGGGATTTATAGTCCTGCAGCCTGGCCCAAACCAGTCCCAAGCGCTCCCAGAGGGCCAGCCTGACCATCTCCAGGTATCCGGACTGAGGGAGCTGGTGTCCTATGTGCTTGTCAGGACGCTGGGGATCCACCAGATACCCTGTGGGCGCAGGCACCGGCTCCAGCCCCTGGGCCTGGAAGAGCTGCATGGCCCTGGGCATATGGAAGGCGGAAGTGACCAGGATGAGCCTGTCTCGTTGTTGCATCCTCTTGGCCATGGCTTTGGCTTCCCCAGCTGTGTTCAGGGGGCTGTCCTGGATCACGATCCTGTCT
>JBKGXZ010000090.1:0-6813 GCA_046546355.1 Desulfohalobiaceae bacterium
ATCTGTTCCCGGGGAACATCAAATTATCTAAGCGAATCAGGCTTAACTGTCAAGAGCGGGGAGGAATTCTTGTCATGCGCAGGTTTGAAACTGTCCTGAAAGGAGCTGGGCAGGGAAAAGACAAATTATACTTTACTTTTGGCCTTGATTTGGGCTAAAAAGATTCATTTCCTATCTGGAGGCATTGTGCTTCCTTGAGGCAAAAAATCCTGGTTTTCAGGAGGAATGGAATATGGAGCAAAGCGATCTGCAGTATTTCAAGGACCAGCTGAACAAGATGCTGGAGGAGATCCAGGCCAAAGGCCAGAGCACCCTGGAGGATATGTCCGGATCCAACAAGCTTTATGCTGACCCTGCTGACAGGGCCTCTCAGGAGTCGGATCAGTTTTTTACTCTGCGCCTGCGGGACAGGGACCGTAAACTGGTGAGCAAGATCAATGAAGCACTGGAAAGGATTGAGGATGGGACCTACGGCATCTGCGAGAGCTGCGGAGAGGATATCAGCATCCCCAGGCTCAAGGCCAGGCCGGTCACTACCCAGTGCATCAACTGCAAGAGCAAGCAGGAAGAAGAAGAGAAGCTGCGCCAGGGCTAGGGGCCAGGCGCATGGAAGCTAATTTTTTACGCTTTTTGATCCAGGAGCTGCGTGGGCAGATCCTAGGCAAGAGGCTGGAGAAGATATACCAGCCTATCCGGGGGTTGTGGAGCTTCAAGCTGGGCTCCAGGTCTTTTCTGCTTCTGCTCACAGGCAAGAAACAAAATTGCCTGTTCTACTCCAGCTCCAGGCCAGAGAACCCTGCGCAACCTGATCCAGGGGTGCAGTGGTGGAGAAAGCGGCTCTCGGGCCGCAGGCTGATCAGCTGCGTGGCAGACTGGCCCCGCAGGCGGATAGCCTGGGAGCTGAGCCCGGGTCAGGGCAGGTGGCTGGTTATGGATCTGGTCCAGGGACTTTGCCTTGCTGAGGAGCTGGACCCTGAATTGGAGCAGACAGCGACCTGGCCCGATTTGGAGGAGATCCTCGGCAGCCATGACATCTACCGTTCTTATCCTCAGTTGACCCCGCCCTTGCGTCATTCTTTACAGCAAATGGACCAGGACCAGGCTCGAGAGCTCCTGGGCAAGCTGGCCCAGAGCAGGCCCCCAGGCTTCTATGTTTGCTGGAGGCAGACACGTGTGGATTCAGTGCTGCCCTGGAAACTTCCAGCCAGCTTAGCTCTGGATTTGGAATGCAGGGAGTATTCCCGGGCAATAGATGCTGCCTGGGAATACGGCTGGTCTTTGCTGCAGGATTCCTTGGGCACTGGATCCCAGGCCCAGGACCGCAGCAAGAGGTTGCGCAAGGCCATAAAACGCCTGGAAAAGGAACAGGCCAGGCTACAGGAGCTTGCGTCCCTGCAGGAAGGGGCGTATCTTCTGCAGAACAATCTGGGCCGCATTGACAGACAGCAAAAGTTAAGCCGGGTGCAGGTTTTTGATGCCCAGGCAGAGCCCCGGACTTTGGAGCTGGATCCCAGCCTGAGCGTTTTGCAGAATATGCAGCTTTGGTTCAAGAAAGGGGCCAAGGCCCGCAGGGGGCTGCAGGATATCGCCAGACGCAAGCAGGAGATCCAGCAGGAGCTAGAGGGCCTGGAGCAGGGCAGCACTGCCTGGCCGGGGCAAAAGCCTGTAAACAGGCCAGGGCAGAGCCGACGGGCCAAGAAGGATCAGGGGCTGCAAGGCCTGTTGCCTTCCCGGGCCAGAGGGCTGCAGGTCAGGGTCTACAAGAGCAGCCAGGGCTTCATCCTGCTGCGCGGCAAGAACCAGAAGGCCAACCATAAGCTGCTCAGCCAGGCTGCCAAGCCTTTTGACTACTGGTTCCACGTCCAGGACGGTGCCGGGGCGCATGTGATTCTGCTGCGGGATTCCCCTATGCAGGAGGTGGCCTGGCAGAGTATGCAGGAGGCGGCGGTACTGGCTGGCCTGGCCAGCTCCCAAGGCACCGGGCACAAGGCAGAGGTCTGCTGCGCCCTGGTCAAGTCTGTGCGCAAGACCAAGGGGGCGCCCCTGGGCCAGGTACAGGTCAGCCAGATTGAACAGACCTTCCTGGTGGAGCTGGCCTCTGATCTGGAGGAAAGGCTGCGGGTCTGTTGAACAAGCCTGGACCGGATCCAGGCCCTGGAGGAACAAGATGTGGGGGCAAGATTCACAATTGCAGAAGGCTGGGTTCAGAGATGGCTATGGCAGGGAAGTCAACTATCTCCGGCTCAGTGTGACTGACCGCTGCAACTTGCGGTGCTTTTACTGCAGCAACTGCGAGAACCACCAGTGGCTGCGGCAAGAGGAGGTCCTGAGCTATGAAGAGTGCCTGTCCTTGCTGCAGGTGGCCTGCAGGCTGGGAGTGAACAAGGTCAGGCTCACTGGCGGGGAGCCTTTTGTACGCAAGGATTTTGTTTGGTTTTTGTCCAGGATAGTGGACAGATTCCCGGACCTGGACCTGAGAGTGACCAGTAACGGCACTCTGCTTGCTGACAAGATTTCTCAACTGCGGGAAGTGGGACTGCGGGGGCTGAACATCTCCCTGGACACCCTGCAGCGGGAAAAGTTCCAGAGCATTACTGGCAGGGACAGCTACCTGCAGGTCCGGAAGAATATCGACCACTGTCTGCAGCAGGGGCTGCGGGTCAAGATCAATGTGGTGGCTATGCGCGGGGTGAATGACAGCGAGCTGCAGGATTTCTTGACCTTGGCCCAGGAAAATCCTTTGGATCTTCGCTTTATCGAGTTCATGCCCATTGGCGAGCATTCCTTGTGGGGGCAGGAGTATTACTGGCCCGCGGACCAGATCCTTGAGGCCTTAGAGCAGCAGGTGCAGCTGGTGCCTATTAGCAACGATCAGAAGAACTGTGGTCCGGCCAGGATGTTCGAGCTGTCCCCAGGCCTGGGCAGGGTAGGGGTCATCTCGCCCCTTTCCCATCATTTCTGCGCTAGCTGCAATAGATTTAGAATCACCCCGGACGGCAGGCTGCGGACTTGTCTGTTCTCGGATCAGGAGTACAGGCTGAAGCCTTTGCTGCGTCACCCTGACATTGCCCTGGAGCAGATATACCGGGTAATGCGCCTGGCTGGGGCTAGAAAGCCCATAGGGCACAGGCTGCTGCAGGAGCAGGCAGGCAAGCAGGCAGTGTGTCAAAGGAGCATGTCCGCTATAGGGGGCTAGGGCCTGTAGAGGCTGGGATTGCCATTACCTGGCGATCATGGCCCGCAGGGTATCGGAGCAGAACTCGCAGTTCTTGACCATGTCGCTTAGGCAGGCAATAAAGTTTATAAGCTGATATATGTCCTTGAATTCCATCTCAGAGTTGTAGATATCTGAGAGGAGCTTCCTCTTTTTCCTGCTGATCTCGTCCCTTTTGACCCTTATCTTGCGGTATTTCATCTTGCAGCCCTCCCGATCCAGGTGCTCCCCGTGCACCAGGCCTATGGTGGCCTTGAGCGCTGGTTCCAGGAGTTGAGCTGCTTCTGACACATCCTCCAGGAGGTCGATCAAGGGCTTCTGGAATTGTTCCGGGATATATAGATTGCGCATGCCCAGCCAGTGCAGGGCGTCCTGGGCTTCGTCCAGGATGTTGTCCTGGCCCCGGGTATAGTTCAGGAACAGGGTCTTATCCACAGGCATGATCAGGCCCTTGGGCAGGTGGTTGCGGATATTGCGCTTAATCTTGTCCGCATGATTCTCTATGGCGTCGATCTCCCGCAGGAGCTCCTCGAATTCTCTGCACATGCCAGAGCCTGAGACGTAGCACTCCAGGGCGTCCTTGATAATATTCACGCACTCCGAGATTTTGTTGTAGTGCTCTGTCAGGCCGTTCATGGGAGATTTGGGGCTCAGCAGGCCAAAAAACGGTAAACGCATATCTCTTTCCTCCAGACTATGGGAATTATCTTAATATGTTTTCTCTGCAAACACAAATCAGATCCCAGATCTTGGACCTGGCTGGCAAGGTCTACAGAAAGATCCAGTGCAGCAGGTTGTAGATGATCATGCAAGTGAAGCCTGCAATTGGTACAGTGAGCACCCAGTAGACTATAATCCGGCCCAGGACCCTGAAATCCACAGCTTCAAACCCCCGGGCCAGACCCACGCCCACCACGCCGCCTACAGCTGCATGGGTGGTGGAGACAGGCAGCCCCAGGTTGGAGGCAGCCAGCACTGTGGTCGCAGCCCCAAAGTCCACTGAGAAGCCGCGGGTATTGTTTAAGGTGGTAATCCTGCGGCCTACTGTAGCTATGACCTTATAGCCGAAGGTCATCACTCCCAGGGCGATGCCCAGGCCGCCCAGGGCCAGGATATAGGTGGGGACTTCAGCCTGGGCCAGGAATTCCTGTTCCCTGGCGATCATATAGATGGCAGCCACAGGGCCTACTGCATTGGCCACGTCATTGGCTCCCAGGGAGAGTGCCATATAAGAGGAGGTCATGATCTGCAGCCTGCGGAATATCAGCTCTACATTTTCGGCAGTGTCCTCCTTATTGCCCAATACTTTGCTTAGGAGCCGTTTGCTGACCCCCCAGACCAAAATGGCCAATATAAACACTAGGAAGAGGTTGATCCAGTCGTTGAAAGGTATTTTGTCTCCCACCGGGGTCTTGTAGATAAAGGACAGACCCACCAGGCAGACAGTGAGCCCGATCCAGACCGGGGCCCAGTATAGGGCGTGCATAAGGAACTGGGGCCTGAAGAGGATGAATTTGCGGATGTGAGTGAAGATCAGAAAGGATATGGAGGCAGCCAGAAAAGGTGATAAAAACCAGGACATGACCACACCCAGCAGGACTAGCCAATTGACCACATCCATGCCTCCGGCGACTAATCCGAAGCCCAATATGCTGCCCACAATGGAATGGGTGGAGGACACAGGCAAGGCGGTCAGAGTGGCTATAAAGACCCAGAGCGTGGCTGAGAGCAGGGCTGCGAACATGCCCACCATCATGATTTGGGGCTCTGCTATCTGGTCTGGGTTGATGATGCCCTTGCTCACGGTTGAGGTGACCTGGGCGCCTAAAAATACTGCTCCCACAAAGGTCAGGGTTCCGGCTATGTACACTGCTTGACGTACGGTGATAGCCCGGGCCCCAACTGCAGAGGCCATGGAGTTGGCCACGTCGTTGGCACCCAGGTTGAAGGCCATCAAGAAGCCGCCAGCCAGGGAAAGAAAGAAGAACAGGTCGTATAGGCTCATGCCCTGGGCTCCACTGGAGTTGCAGTTCTTGCTGCGTACGCAGCGATACAAGAGGCCGTCCGGCAATCTCTGGATGTATCTGTTAGGCTGGACTGAGCTGTGTATTGCATAACTGCTTTGAACTGTTTAGTCTTATCTTAAATTTTGTTCAGGAGTATCAAGAGCCCCAGGCAGACAAACGCCAGCCCGGAAACCTTCTTGATCCAGTAAGCTGAGATTTGCTGGGTGATGAGCTGGGCCAGAAGTACTCCCAACAGGGTGACCAGGACCAGGGCCAGGGAAGCGCCCAGGAAGACCTGCCAGGGTTTGCAGCTTTGGGCAACCATCATGATGCAGGCTAACTGGGTTTTGTCCCCCAGCTCTGCCAGAAAGATTGTGCTGAAGGTTAGTCCGAGCAATTTCCAGTCCATGGTAGTTAGCTGCAATATTGGTGCTTAAGGTTTTGCGGGGTATAATTGGTGCTGGCCCGGCCTTGTTTTTGGCCTTTATCAAATTTTGTCTGTCAAGGAAAGTAAAAAATGAGCTGCCTTTTGGGGCCCGGAGCTGGTAAGTCAGGAAAAGCTTGTATCTGGTCAGGAGGTTAGGGAAGGGAATAATGGCAGAACAGCAAATGGTCAGGGAGCTGGAGTTTCAGGACATGGAGTTGGCCCGGGAGCTATTCGGGTCTGACGGGAAGAATCTGAGCCTTTTGCAGGAGAGGCTGCAGGTGGAGGCGTATACCAGGGGCGGGAGCCTGACCTTGAGCTCCAGCAACGAGCAGCATCTGCAGCAGGCCTGCAACTGCCTGCTGCAGATGTATGAGCTGCTCAGAGCCGGGCACAAGCTGTACCCCCAGGACATGGAGTGTGCCCTGGGGCTTTTGGCCCAGGAGCCAGGGGCTGATCTGAAGTCCTTCTTCCAGGATTCGGTGTTCGCAGTATCTAAGAAGAAGACAGTCAGTCCCAGGACCTTCAGCCAGCGCATCTATCTGCAGGCCATAAGGGACAAGGAGCTAGTCTTCGGCATCGGCCCAGCAGGCACGGGCAAGACCTACTTGGCTGTGGCCATGGCTGTGGCCTATCTGATGCAAAGCAAGGTCAAAAGGCTGATCTTGACCAGGCCTGCCTTAGAGGCTGGGGAAAAGCTAGGTTTTCTGCCCGGAGATATCCAGGAGAAGATCAATCCTTATCTGCGGCCCTTATACGATGCCCTGCATGACATGCTGGAGCCTTTGAAGGTGCAGGAGATGCTGGAAACCGGGGTGATAGAGATTGCGCCCCTGGCCTTTATGCGGGGCAGGACCCTGAACAAGGCCTTTATCATCCTGGATGAGGCCCAGAACACCACTCCGGAGCAGATGAAGATGTTCTTGACCCGGATGGGCTTTGGCTCCAAGGCATTGGTTACCGGGGACATCACCCAGATAGATCTGCCTGCCAAGGCTAGATCCGGCCTGATTCAGGCCAGGGAGGTCCTGCAGGGCATGCAGGATGTGCAGTTTGTGCACTTTGGCCAGCAGGATGTGATCAGGCACGCCCTGGTGGGCAAGATAGTCCAGGCCTATGCGGAGTATCAAGACAGTCAGGAAACGGGGGATAAGGATCAGGGTTGAAGC
>JBKGXZ010000091.1:0-6801 GCA_046546355.1 Desulfohalobiaceae bacterium
AAGAAACATTATCCCAACCACCCCTGCCCCTCCTTGCCAAGGAGGGGCAGGGGTGGTTGAAAAATGAAATCTTCCTTATCTCACAGTGTTCAATGTGGGTAAGGATCAGCCCTGCCCAGGGTGCGGAAGTGGCAGCTGTCCTTTTGCCAGTTCCCTAGCTCTGGCTGGACTTTCTATAGTCCAGGAGGCGCTGGGCCTTGCCCTCGGAGCGGGAAATGGTCCGGGGCTCCACCAGCTTGACTTTTGCGGTTACGCCCAGGAATTCTTTAATGGTGTCCTGTATTCTGCCCTCCAGGCGCTGCAGGTGCTTGATTTCGTCCGAGAACAGGCGCTCGTCTACTTCCACCTGGATCTCCAGGGTGTCCATGGAGCCCTCCCTGCGCAGGATGAGCTGGTAATGGGGGCTAAGGCCGTCAGTTTCCAGCAGGATGCCCTCGATCTGTGAGGGGAAGACGTTTACGCCCCGGATGATGAGCATGTCGTCGCTGCGGCCCAGGACCTTGGACATGCGCAGATGGGTGCGGCCGCACTTGCAGGGTACAAGGTTCAAGGTGGTCAGATCCCGGGTGCGATACCTGATCAGGGGCTGGGCCTCCTTGGTCAAGGTGGTCAGGACCAGCTCACCCTGCTCCCCAGGCTCTACCGGCTCCAGGGTCTCCGGATCTATGACCTCCACCAGGAAGTGGTCTTCCCAGATGTGCAGCCCGGTCTGGGCCTGGGCACATTCCATGGCCACCCCTGGGCCCATGATTTCAGACAAGCCATATATGTCCAGGGCCTTGAGCCCCAGCTTGGACTCGATATCCATGCGCATCTGCTCAGTCCAGGGCTCTGCGCCGAAGATGCCGGTATGCAGATTGAGCTCCCTGAACTCCCTGCCCGAGGCCTGGGTGACATCGTAGAGGTGCAGGGCATAGGAAGGCGTGCAGCAAAGCACAGTGGGCTTGAAGTCGTGCAGGAGCATGGCCTGGCGCTTAGTGCCGCCTCCGGAGACAGGCAGTATGGTGGCTCCCAGTTGCTCGGCACCGTAATGCACGCCCAGGCCGCCGGTGAACAGGCCATAGCCATAGGCATTGTGGATAGTGTCCGTGTGGGAGACGCCTGCGGCCATGAAGCTGCGGGCCATAAGCACAGCCCAGTTGCGCACGTCCCTGGGGGTATAGCCCACCACAGTGGCCCTGCCTGTGGTCCCGGAGGAGGCGTGGATGCGGACCACGTTCTCCTTGGGCACAGCAAACAGGCCAAAGGGATAATTGTTGCGCAGGTCCTGTTTCTCGGTCAAAGGCAGATACTTGAGGTCAGAGAGGCTGCGCACGTGTTCTGGAGACAGGCCCAGCTCGTCGAATTTATGACGGTAAAAGGGTACATTGTAATAGACTTTCTGCAGCTGGTTCTTGAGCCGTTTAAGCTGCAGACTCTGCAAATCTTCCCGGGGCAGGGTCTCCTGTTCCACATCGTAGATCATAGGCTCCTCCTGTGCAGCAAGTATTAACCCGGATCATGCCTGCCGGGTGAAAAGTGATTGTCTTTGATGCCCTGGGCTAAGTCAAGCAGCGTCCAGGGCGGGGCTTTCTTTGCCAGACAGCAGATGCCTCTTCAAGTCCAGGCAGTTCCCCGACAGGTTATAATCCAGCATTGCCTTCAGGTCCAGAATAATTTATGCAATGAGATATGCACTGCAGGCCAGGAGCATTCCAGTCCTGCAGTGCACACGCTGGCAGGAGAGATGTTTAACCCAGGAGGATGCAAGAAAAAATAATGCCCAAGACAAGCAACCAAGACAAGCCACAGGTTTCCACCCCAGATAAGCTGGAGAGCATCGTTGCCTGGCTGCAGGAGAAGCAGGCCGCGGGCACTCTGGCCCTGGATCTGACCCAGCTGAATTCCGTCACAGAGGCTGTGCTTATCACATCTGCTGCCAACCAAAGGCACGCCCAGGCTCTGGCGGACTGGATCCTGCAGAAGCTGGGAGAGCAGGGCTGGGAGTTTCTGGGCCTGGAGGGCTATCAGCAGGGGACCTGGATATTGATGGATTTAAACGATCTGGTGCTGCATATATTTCAGCAGGATTACAGGGAGTTCTATAATCTGGAAGGCCTGTGGCACGAGGCAGATGTCCTCTGGCGGGAAGCCCAGGAGCAACCCCGGGATCCTGAGCAGGACAAGGGAGTTTTGTGATGAGGGGTATAGAGCCTGTTTTGCTGCTGATCCTGGATGGCTGGGGATATGGCTCTGCAGGGCCGGGCAATGCAGTACAGACTGCCAGGACTCCTAACCTGAACTGGGTGCAGGAGAACTACCCCCTTTGCCTGCTTAAGTGCTCTGGCAGGTCTGTGGGGCTGCCCCAGGGCCAAATGGGCAACTCAGAGGTGGGGCATCTGAATATAGGGGCCGGCAGGGTGGTTTACCAGGACATACTGCGCATAGATAAGGCCATAGAGGAAGGCAGCCTGGGCCTCAATCCTGTGCTGCAGGATCTGCTGCACAGGGTCAAGGCCAGGGGCAGCTGTCTACATCTTCTGGGTCTGCTTTCTGATGGCGGAGTGCACAGCCATTTTCGGCACTTGCTGGCCCTGCTGCAGGCAGCCAAGGATTTTGGTCTGCAGGATGTCTGTGTGCATGCCTTCCTGGATGGCAGGGATACTTCTCCCTGGGCAGGAGCAGGATTTGTAAGCAGGCTGCAGCAGGAGATGCAGGAGCTGGGTCTGGGCAGGATAGCCACCATCTGCGGCAGATACTACGCCATGGACCGGGACAAACACTGGTCCAGGACCAAATCCGCCTATCAGGCCCTGGTGCAGGGTTGGGGCGAGCCTTTTCAGGATCCCCTGCAGGCGGTTCAGGCCAGGTATGGGCAGGATATAAGCGACGAGTTCATACCTCCCACCCAGATTGTGGACAGCCAGGGCCAGCCTGTGGGGCTGCTGCAGGACGACGATGGCCTGTTCTTCTTCAATTTCCGTGCGGATCGGGCCAGACAGCTGGCCAGCGCCTTGAGCAGGCAGGATTTCTCTGGATTCGAGCGGGGC
Source organism: Desulfohalobiaceae bacterium (assembly GCA_046546355.1). GTDB lineage: Bacteria > Desulfobacterota > Desulfovibrionia > Desulfovibrionales > Desulfothermaceae > CAZBUB01. The sequence continues at coordinate 3,030 of JBKGXZ010000091.1, forward strand.
AGGGTACCCAGGCTCTGCGGTCTGGCCAGCATGACAGAATACGAGCCGGATCTAGATCTGGAAGTGGCTTTTCAACCTGAGAGTCTGCAAAAGATAATGGGCCAGGTCTGCTCAGAGCAGGGCCTGAAGCAGCTAAGGCTGGCAGAGACAGAGAAGTACGCCCATGTGACCTATTTCTTCAATGGCGGACAGGAACAGGCCTTTGAGCTGGAGGACAGGATCCTGGTGCCCTCGCCCAGGAACGTGTCCACCTATGATCAAAAGCCGGAGATGAGCCTGCATCAAGTCACGCAAGAGCTGCTTTCCGCCTGGAGGCAGGACAAGTATTCCTTGGTGGTCTGCAATTTCGCGAATCTGGACATGGTAGGCCATACCGGAAACTTTGAGGCTGCAGTCCAGGCCTGCGAGGCTGTGGACCACAGCTTGGGCCAGGTCCTGCAGCTGGTGCTCTCCGGGCCGGGCAGCCTGCTACTGACGGCGGATCACGGCAACGCCGAGCATATGCTTAATGAGCAGGGCAAGCCCCACACAGCGCACACCCGGAATCCGGTGCCCTTTTTTCTGCTCCAGGGCAAGGCGCATGAGCCCGGGAAGCTGCGCAGTCAGGGCATCCTGGCGGACATCGCGCCCACCATACTGGATCTGTGGGGCATATCTCAGCCGGAAGAGATGACCGGCAGCAGCCTGCTGCAGACAGGGGGCTCTCATGGGTGAGAAGAAGCCCCTGCAGCCAGTCAAGCCCGTGGGCATGGAGCTGGTGTTCTATTACCCCTGCCCTTATTGCGGCCGCAGGGTGCCCCTGGCGGCTCCGCAGCAGCCCACCATGGCCAGATGCGATTCCTGCAGCAAGCAGTTCCCGGTGGTGCCTGCGGATCCTAAGGGGCTGCAGTTCATCAAGCTGATTATGGACCAAGGCCGGGCAGGTATAGATCCGGACTTTATTTGACCAGCATCACCGGGCAGGGGGCTAGAATGCCCACCTTGTGGCTGATGGTCCCCCAACCTTGGGCCGGGTTCTCGTAGTCTATCTGGTGGGAGTTTAATACGATCAGGTCCACTTGCTGCTCCTGGGAGAAATTCAGGATCTCCTGGACCCGATTGCCCAAAAGGATCTCCTGGCGCAGCGGAGCATCCTGGGCGTAGTCCTGGAGCAGGGCCTGCATCTTTTTCTGGGCCTTTTTCTGCAGCGAGGAATAGAACTTCTCGAACTCAGGGCCGGAATCATCGGAGATGGTCTCGATCACGTGCAGCAGGGTGATCCTCTCCAGCCCGGACTGGCCCTTTTCCAGCTCGTATAGGCGCAGGGCTATCTTCAGGGCGTTGTGGGTGCGCTCGGTGCAGTCCGTGGGAATTAGGATGTGCCTGAACATGGATAACCTCCTGGATCTGGAATTTTTCCCTATCTCCCGGCCTGGTATGAACCAAGATCATAACCCGGAGAGATTGCTTCCGTCGAAAGTTCTTTCGCTTCTCTCAGGACAGGCCTGGCAATGCCGTGTGGGCTCCAAGCTGCCAGCTCTCTCTTTAGCCCGTCATAGCGAGTTTATCCAGAGTGAAGCCAAGGACCTGGAAACAATCTCCATGAAGAGGCGATAGCGTTTCTTTCTCGATCAAACTGGACCTCTGCGGCCAGAGGCAAAGCTGACAACTGACTTGACCTAAAATCTGCTACTTATTGCCCGGATCGAATGCAGGCTGACTCAGTTCCTGGTCAATCAGATCCGGATTCTGGGAGTAGAAACGGATCAGATTGCGCAGGTGCTGAAAGGTGTCCGGCTGCATGCTGCGGAAGTCTATGGCTGTGCCCTGGGCATCGCAGCGAACCACCCTGCCCTGCAAGTCAAGGATGTGGCCCTGATCCAGGCTCAGCTCTACTCTGCAGTCCTGGCCGGCCTGTAGCCTGGGCTCATAGGAGGCAAGCAAGCCTTTGAGGCTGATATTTTTGCTAAGCAGGCTGTACTCCTGCTCCCCGGCCAGGATCCGCACAGGGAATGCAACCCACACTCTGCTTCGCCTTCTATTCTGCATACATCACCTTAGCCTATATAGAGACTAGAAGTAGACTTTCTTGCTTTTTTTGCGCTGTGTCCTGCCTAGGATAAAACCCAGCAGACCTGCTGCTGCAAAAGTGCCTGCGCCAGCCAGAAACCAGTAAAGCCGATTGTTGGACCGCAGGCTCTGGTTCTCCTGCCGGAGCTTTCTGACCTGCTCTCGATTCAACTCCAGGGCGATTTTGCTGCGCTCCAGCTCTTTCTTTATGCCCTGCACATGGCCTGCATCCTGCTTGAGACTTTGGTGCTTTTGCCCCAGGTCCTGCAGCCGCTGTCTCACATCCTGCAGCTCTGTCTGCAGCTTTTGCTTTTCGTTTTGCAGCAGGGCGCTTTGCTCCTGGCTGCTGCCAGCCTGCTCCTCCAGCTCCTGGAGCCTGGCCTGGAGTTGCCCCAATTCTTGCTCTCTGGGCAAGCGCTGCATGGTGAAGCGCTTCAGGACCCAGCCTTCCTGGCCCTCTGGAGCTCTGACCCGGATCCATTCCGGCAAGTTCTCCAGGACCTGCAGCCTGGTTCCTGTAGGCAGCATGCGGATGATCTTGTGCTCCTGGCTGGGGCCTGTGCGCAAGGTGATCTGGAACTGGTCTGAGACATACAGGGTGCTGGACAGGCCAGGAGCGGCCAGGAAAAGCAATAGCAGCAGGAAGAAACAGATCTTGTAAATGGGCATGCATCAAGCCTTTTGGTTTTGGTTTTAATATTGTTTTACCTTTTGTCATGATTTGTCAATAGCCCTGGTTTAAATACAGCTGCCTGCAGGGTTTACTTCAGGCCGGGAACAGGGCTATGCTCCAGGCAGACATGCGGTTCAAGACCTACATCCTGGCCCTGCAGGACAGCCCAGGCTGTAAGCGCCGGGCCCAGGCCCTGGCCAGGGAGCTGGACCTGCCCAGGGCAAAAGAGCCCCTGCAGGAGGAAGGCAGCTTTCTGCTGGTGCGAGAGGATGCCCTGGGTCTGGCTCTAAACCGGGATGATACACGTTCCAGGCAGGCCTTCTGGCCCAGCCTTGGGGATCTGGACATCAGCTCCAGGGCAGGCAGAAGCAGCAAGCAGCCCCTGCTGAAAGCTGTCCTGGGGCGCTGGGGCAGGGCCTCTGCGCCCCTGGTTCTGGATGCCACCGCAGGCCTGGGCAGGGATGCTTGGCTTCTGGCAGCGCATAGGGCCAGGGTCCTGGCCCTGGAGCGCAGCGCAGCAGTTTTTGCCCTGCTCAGGGATTGCTTGGCCAGGGCGGGTATCAGATCCCAGGCAACAGCCAAGAGGGTGGTGCCGCTCCATCAAGAGGCCCTGGACTTCCTGCAGCAGCCGGAGCAAAATTTCAGGCACAGACCGGAGGTGGTCTATCTGGATCCCCTGTTCGGAGCGCAGAACAGGAGGGCCGCGCCCTGGAAGGGGATGCAGGTCCTGCAGGGGCTTTTGGCTGGCCAGGAGCCGCAGCAGGAAGAACTGCTGAGGGCGGCCCTGCAGCTGGCCACAAGAAGGGTGGTCTTCAAGCGCCCTGCCAAGGGCAAAGTCATAGAGATCCAGGGGGCGCGGCCCAGCCTGCAGGTCAGGGCTAAGGCCTTGCGCTTTGATGTCTATCTGAGGCAAGGCTGAAGCTGCAGAAGACAGAGGTCAGAGGTCAGAAGACAGAGGACAGAGGACAGAGGTCAGATGAAAGAGAAAATTAAAGGTAACTATTCAGCACCTGATAAAGCTGGAAAATCTAAGCGCACCGCCGAATATCC
>JBKGXZ010000092.1:0-6776 GCA_046546355.1 Desulfohalobiaceae bacterium
ATTCAGGGCAAAATAGGCCAGGGCGGTCATGTTTGCCTGCCAGCCTGGATAGCCCAGGGTAAACTCCCGGGCCAGGCTTGTATGCTGGCCAGCCAGGCCGACCCAGGCCCTCCCAGGGTCGGCCTTTTTTTCTGCAATCACTGCTAGGCCAAAGTCTGCTCCTGCCTCTTCCCTGATATCCCCAGCCAGGATTCTGACCCTGCTGGCTGGATCCTTGCCCCTTGCAGGGATCGCCTGAGAGTCTTCATTGATCACGCTGGCCAGCAAAAGCGACTTCCTGCCTGGCTCTGTCCTGGTTGTCAGCTGGGCCAGCAAACCGCCGCTACAAGCCTCGAACATAGCAAGGGTGCTATTCCGGGATTCCAGCAGTTGCAAGGTTTCCTGCTCCAGGCTTTGGTCCTGGCTGGAAAAGACCCTGTCCCCGAGTTTTTGCTGCACCCAAGACATTGCCTGCTGCATATCCTGCTGGCCATGGAGAGCTTTTGCGTGTTGCCTGGAGTACAGTCTGACCTGGATCACAGGGAACTTGAAGCGAAAACCCAGTCTTATTCCAGGGAAACAGGATTCAAATCCTTGCAGGGCCTGGGCAGTCTTGGACTCTGTAATCCCGAAGCAGGAGATCACCCTGATCTCCAGGGGCTGCAGCTGCTGGGCAAAATGTTCTTCTATCCAGGGGATCACGGATTGTTTGAACATCTGCCTCATCTCCCCTGGCACCCCAGGCAGGGCAAACAGCTGGCAGCTGTTGATGCCCAGCAAAAATCCGGGGGCAGTGCCTACGGGGTTGGGAAGACACAGACTGCCTGCAGGCAACAGGGCCTGCTTGAGGTTAGATGCTGGCATCTCTTTCTGCAGCCTGGCAAAAAACTCCTGGATGCTTTCCAAAGCCTGCTCATTTTGCACCAGCTGCCTGCCGCTGGCCTGGGCAGCAGCCTGGGCAGTCAAATCATCCTCAGTAGGCCCCAGTCCACCAGTCAAGACTGCGATATCAGACCTGCCGGCAATCTCCTGCAAAGCACTGCTCAAATCCTGCAGGTCATCCCCTGCACAGGAGATGCGCCTGACCTGGAGACCTGTCTGCAATAGCCTGTCTGCAATCCAGGCGGAGTTGGTATCCACCAGGGAGCCGCTCAGAAGCTCCTCTCCAGTGGCAATAATCTCAGCACGAGGCATTGTGCATAGCTCCTGGTATTCTTGCCTTACTTGAGAGTGAAAAGGTTAAAGCCACGAAACGGACTTTATTGATATCCTTGTCAGTCCCGGCAAGTCAATCTTGTGGGCCCCTTGAAAATTCTCTCCAAACCAGCACACCCGTTCTTGTTTGTATCAAAAGAACGACGTAACTCTTTGGTTTTATTGCTCTGCGCAGGCTATAACCAATCAAAAAAATGACAAGTTGAGCTTTTTAAGTCCAGCTTACCTGAAAATTTGATTTTCTGCATTGACAAAAGCCTTGCTTAGATGTTAATTGGTAAGACCAAATTATAACCTACTCTTTTTACTTAAAAACCCGCTCCTGACATGCATCACCGTTAAACCACAACTTTTAACCACGAGGGAGGATTTATGTCTGTGGGGATTTTAGCTATCTTGGCCTTTCTGCCAATTTTGCTGGCCTTGGTGCTCATGGTGGGCATGCGCTGGCCTGCCACCAAGGCCATGCCTGCTGCCTGGCTGCTGGCGGCCCTGATCGGAGTAATCGTCTGGAGCCTGCCCGCAGGGTACGTGGCTGCCCTCTCTTTGCAGGGAGTGACTACAGCCATCGGTATTCTGATCATTGTCTTCGGGGCCATTTTGATCCTGATGACCCTGCAGCAGTCCGGGGGCATGGAGACCATCCAGAACGGAATGCAGAATGTTTCTCCGGATATGCGGGTCCAGGCCATTATTATCGGCTACCTGTTTGCGGCCTTTGTGGAAGGTGCAGCTGGCTTTGGCACTCCTGCCGCCTTGGCAGCACCTTTGCTTTTGGCTTTGGGCTTTCCCCCCTTGGCAGCAGCCATAATGTGTCTGTGCTTCAATTCCTTCCCTGTTACTTTTGGTGCAGTGGGCACACCAATAATCCTGGGCCTGGACTTCCTGCAGGAGCTGGTTGAAGAAGCAGTGGCCAGTGGTGGAGCCGGTGTTAATTTCACTGACCTGGACTCCTTTGGCATGCTGGTAGGCCAATGGGCCAGCCTTTTGCACCTGCCCATGATATTCATCCTGCCCATTTTCATGCTGGGCTTTATCACCAGATTTTTCGGGCCTAACCGCTCCTGGAAGGACGGTTTCGGGGCCTGGAAGTTCAGCATATTTGCCGCAATCGCCTTTTCCGTTCCCTATCTTTTCTTTGCCTGGTTTGTGGGTCCAGAGTTCCCTGCCTTGATCGGCGGCCTAATCGGCCTCGGCCTGGTGGTCTTAGGGGCCCAAAAAGGGATTGCAGTGCCTAAGGATGTCTTCACCTTCGGCAGCCAGAAGGACTGGGAACCGGAATGGACAGGTACAGTAAGCGTGCAGGAAGGGCACCAATACCAGGCTCGCATGAGCCAGTTCAGGGCCTGGATGCCCTACATGCTCATCGGCCTGATCCTGGTGCTAACCCGCATCCCTGAGCTGGGCCTGAAGAGTCTTCTGTCTGGAATAACCATCACCTGGTCCAACATCCTGGGCTATGAGCAGGTCAGCGGTGACATCGCTATCCTCTACCTGCCGGGCACCATTCCCTTCATGCTGGTGGCCATCTTGACCATCGCCATCCACGGCATGGGGGCCGGCCAGGTCAAAGAAGCCTGGGGTGCTGCCATCAAGCGCATGAAGAACCCCACCATAGCCTTGTTTTTTGCCGTGGCTTTGGTCTCCATATTCCGGGGATCAGGCGCGGAGGAGACTGCCCTGAACCCCAATCAGTACCCTTCCATGCCCCTAGCCTTAGCTGAGGCCATTGCTGCCATGGCTGGACAGACCTGGCCCTTTTTCGCCGGCTTCATCGGAGGCCTGGGCAGCTTCATCACCGGCTCCAACACAGTCTCCAATCTGCTGTTTGCAGAATTTCAGTGGGGCATGGCCTCCCAGCTGGATCTGCCCAGGCAGCTCATTGTTGCTGCTCAGGCAGTGGGCGGTGGCTTCGGGAACATGGTCTGCATCCACAATATTGTGGCTGTCTGCGCTGTGGTGGGACTGTCCGGCATGGAAGGAGCTATCTTGAGAAAGACAGTCTGGCCCTTCCTGGTCTACGGCACTGTAGTGGGCATTGTCGCCTCTTTAATGAGCTTTGTGTTCTTGCCCCATTTGTTCTAATTCTAAATAAAGCTTATGTTTCAGCTACAAGGATTTTGGCTTTTGCCTTGCATGAGGACTCCTGGTATACAGAAAGCCTTATGGAGCCTAAAATCCTGACAGGTTGATCCCAGGTGATATTTATCGCCCGGGATCAACCCCTTTTTATAGCCTCTTAAACAAGGAGCCAACCATGCTCTCTTCCGCATTGATCAAGGAGTTCCAAAACCTTTTGGGCCAGGAAAACGTGTTCAGCGAAGAGGCTGACAGACATGCCTATTCCTTTGACTCCGCGGTTCTGGACCAGGTGGTGCCAGAGCTGGTGATACAACCTGCCAACACCGAGGTCCTGGGCCAAGTAGTCAAGCTGTGCAATGATAACTCCCTGCCCCTTACTGTGCGCGGCTCAGGCACCAACTTAAGCGGAGGCACCATACCCAGCAAGGAAAACGGAATCGTACTCCTAACCAATGCCTTGAACAACATCCTGGAGATCAACAGCGAGGACCTCTACGCCAGGGTGGAGCCCGGGGTGATCACTGCCCAGTTCGCTGCCCAGGCTGCAGCAAAGGAGCTGTTCTACCCCCCTGATCCAGGCAGTCAGGCCGTCTCCACACTGGGTGGCAACGTGGCTGAAAACGCCGGCGGCCTGCGCGGTTTAAAATACGGGGTCACAGAAGATTATGTCATGGCTGTGGACTTCTTCGATGTCCAGGGTGAGCTGATCAAATCCGGATCCAGGACTGTAAAGTGCGTGAGCGGATTCAATATCAAATCCTTGATGACCGGATCTGAAGGCACCTTAGGGGTCTTTAAGGAGATCACCCTGAAGCTCATCCCCCCGCCCCAGGCCCAGCAGGCCATGCTGGCTATTTTCGATTCTGTGCAGCAGGCCTCCCAGGCTGTTTCCGCAATTATTGCAGCCAAGATAGTGCCCTGCACCCTGGAGTTTCTGGACAACTTCACCATCCGCACCGTGGAGGAATTTCGGCATGCAGGCCTGCCCACAGAGGCCCAGGCCCTGCTTTTGATAGAGGTGGACGGCCATCCAGGCCAGGTGCAGGAGGAGGCCCAAAAGGTAGAAGACATCTGCCAAAAAATGGGGGCCAATAAGGTGCAAAAGGCCAGGGACAGCCAGGAAAGGGATGCGTTCTGGCAGGCCAGGCGCGATGCCCTGCCTGCCCTGGCCAGGCTCAAGCCCACTACCATCCTGGAGGACGCTACAGTACCCAGGAGCAAAATCCCGCGCATGATGGAAGCAATCGAGAACCTGGCTCAAAAATACGATCTAACCATAGGTACCTTTGGCCATGCCGGGGACGGCAACCTGCACCCCACTTTCCTTACTGATCGCAGGGACAAGCAGGAGTTTGCCAAGGTGGAAAAGGCTATTGACGAGCTGTTCGAAGCTGCCCTGGCCCTGGATGGGACCCTGTCCGGGGAGCACGGCATAGGAATGGCCAAATCCAAGTACCTGGAGCAGGAGACCAACCAAAGCAGCATCGCCTTTTCCAGGAGGATGAAAAAGGCTTTGGATCCCAACAACATTTTGAATCCTGGCAAAATCATAGGGGGCTAACATGGCTGAAGTACATGAACTGGCCAGGATGTTGGCCCAGCTGGAAGAACAAATGGTGACCTGCATGCGCTGCGGCATGTGCCAGGCAGCATGCCCATTGTACGCCGAGACAGGCAGGGAGACAGACGTAGCCCGGGGCAAGATCGTGCTTCTGGAACATCTCAGCCAGGAGCTTTTAAAAGACCCGGAAGGTGTCAAGCAAAGGCTGGAGAACTGCCTGCTCTGCGGCTCCTGTGCTGCTGCCTGCCCCAGCGGAGTCAAGGTCCTGGATCTCTTTTTGCAGGCCAGGGCCATAATCAACGGCTACCTGGGTCTGCCCCCGGCCCAAAAGGCCATGTTCCGCTTCTTTCTAACCAAGCCCAAGCTTTTCAACAGCCTGGTATCCATGGCCTCAAAAGTGCAAGGCTTTTTCACCAAGCCAGCGGACGAGCTGCTGGGCTCTTCCTGCGCCAGATTCCAGTCCAGCCTGCTCCAGGACAGGCATTTTCAGCCCCTGGCCCGCACCCCCTGGCACAAAAAGGTGCCCCACCTGGATGAGCCTGCTGGCTCCAGCAATCTACGGGCCGCCTTTTTCCCGGGCTGCCTGGTGGACAAGGTCTTCCCTGATGTGGCCCAGGACCTTTGCCGCGCATTGCGCCACCACCAGGTGGGTATTTACATGCCTTCCAACCAAGCCTGCTGTGGCATACCTGCGTTGTCCAAAGGGGACCGGAATGCCTTTGTACAGCTGGTGAAGAAAAATCTGCAACTTTTTGCCGGGCAGGACTTCCAGGCCCTGGTCACTCCCTGCGCCACCTGCACCTCGACCATCAAGAAGATCTGGCCCATGTTCCTGGATTCCTTCAGCCCCCAGGAGCAGGAACAGATACAGGCCATTTCTGAAAAGACCATGGATATCAATGAGTTCCTGGCTAAAAACTTTCTCCCTGCCCCAAGTCAGGATCAGGCGGAGAATGGGCTTAAGCTTACTTATCACGATCCATGCCACCTCAAAAAGTCCCTGCAGGTCTATCAAGAGCCCAGAGCCCTGCTCAAGGTCAACCCTGATTACCAGTTCCTGGAAATGGATGAGGCGGATAGATGCTGCGGTATGGGCGGTAGCTTCGGGCTGCAGCACTATGATCTGTCCAAAAAAGTAGGGCAGCGCAAATTGCAAAACATTCTGCGAAGCGGCGCCCAGGTGGTCTGTACAGGCTGCCCGGCCTGCATGCTGCAGATAATAGATTTACTTTCCCATGCACAGTCCGGCATCCAGGTCAAGCATCCAGTGCAGATCTATGCCCAGACCCTGGAGCACTAAGCAAAAGAGGACCTTATGCAGCAAACAGAACTTGTGGACACATTCACACAAAAGGCAGAGGCTGTGCAGGCCCAGGTGCATCAGGTGCAGAGCCTGGATAAGGCCCTGGAGCACTGCGTAGAGGCCTGCAGCCAAAAGCAGGCCTGTCAGGTACTGGCCTCTGGCTGCAGCCTGGAGCTGTCCCCTGAAGCCAAGGATCTCTGCGGCCTGAAAAGCTGGGAGAAAATCATGGCTGCGCCTAACCTGGACGACTCCAGCCTGGAAACCTTGAAGGATCTCTGTCGGGAAAAAAACATCGCCCTGACCACCCAAGGCCTGCACGCCCACTTGGGAGGAATCGACTTGGGACTTAGCCTGGCTGAATTCGGCATCGCAGAAACCGGGAGCATTGTCCAGGACTCCGGCCAGGAGGATCTGCGCCTGGCCACCATGATCAGCGAGATCCACACTGCGATTTTGCCTGTCTCCAGGATCTATGCCAGCAGCTTTGACCTGGAGCAGGAGCTGCAAAGCATCCTCTCCAGGCCTGCCGCCTACCTGGCCTTCATCACCGGTGCCAGCAGGACCGCGGACATTGAAAGGGTTTTGACCCTGGGTGTGCATGGCCCCCTGGAACTGCAGATCCTGATCCTCATGGAT
>JBKGXZ010000093.1:0-6615 GCA_046546355.1 Desulfohalobiaceae bacterium
GATAACCGACAACCGACAACCGATATCTGCTCTCCTTAGCAACTGATACTTTTAAAAGAACACAAAAAGGAAAGATCATGCCTGATCTGGATTTCTGCTTGGGCTCGGATCATGCCGGGCTGGAGCTGAAAGTTATTCTGGGAGCCCAGCTGCAGGAGCTGGGCTACAATATCCAGGATTTGGGCACTCAGACCCAGAAAAGCTGCCACTACCCCTATTACGCTGCGCTGGTCTGCAGACAGGTTCTGGACCAGAACTGCCTGGGCCTTCTGGTCTGCGGTACAGGCCTGGGCATGAGCATGGCCGCAAACAGATTCCCGGGCATCAGAGCAGCACTGTGCACAAACGAATTTGCTGCGCGTATGGCCAGGGAGCATAACAACGCCAACATCCTTTGCCTGGGCTCCAGGGTTATTGGCGTGGACCTGGCTCAAAGCATTCTGCAGGCCTTTTTGCAGGCCAGATTCCAGGCCGGCAGGCACCAGGAAAGGGTGCAGCTCATGGATGAGCTGCCTGCAGGAGCAGCCTAGAAAGCCAAAAAGGAGGCCTTAGTTATGGAGGTTCCTGAGCGTAATCTGGCCCTGGATTTGGTGCGTATTACAGAAGCAGCTGCCCTGGCCTCAGCCAGGTGGCTGGGCAAAGGGGAAAAGAAGCACGGGGACCAGTCTGCTGTGGATGCCATGCGTCTGTCCTTTAATGCAGTGAATATCCAGGGCCGCATCGTGATCGGTGAAGGGGAAAAGGACAAGGCCCCCATGCTCTATAATGGTGAACAGGTAGGCACCATGCAGGGTCCCAGGGTGGATGTTGCTGTAGATCCAGTGGAAGGCACCAACCTCCTGGCTTTTGGCCGACCCAACGCCATCTCAGTGGTGGGCTTGGCACCTGCAGGAAGCATGTACGATCCCGGGCCCAGCTATTACATGCAGAAGCTGGTGGTGCCTGCCGACGCGGCCAAGGCTGTGGATCTGGATGCCCCGGTCAAGGACAATCTGCAGCAGGTGGCCGGAGCCCTGGGCAAGGATGTGGACGATCTCATGGTCTTTGTGCTGGACAAGCCCAGACACCAGGAGCTGATCCAGGAAATCCGGCAGGCCGGAGCCAGGATCCAGCTGCACACAGATGGTGACGTGGCCGGAGCCCTGATGGCTGTGGACCCGGAGTCTGAAGTAGACCTGCTCCTGGGCACTGGCGGTACGCCTGAGGGAGTGCTCTCTGCCTGCGCCATCAAAGGTCTGGATGGGGAGATGCTCTGCAGGCTGGATCCCCAGAAGGAGGATGAAAAGCAAAGGTTGCAGGAGCTGGGCGTGGACCTGAAGCAGGTCCTTAGTGTAGATGATCTGGTGGGCAGCGAGGATGTATTTTTCTCCGCCACCGGAATCTCCGGGGGCACCTTCCTGCCCGGGGTTAAGTACACAGGCAGCGGTGCCCAGACCAACTCCCTGGTACTACGGGGCAAGACCGGCACTGTGCGCCGCATCCAGGCCATGCACAGCTGGGAGAAGCTGATGCGCTTTAGTGCTGTGGACTACGACTAGCCCTTTTAATACGGGGTCAGACTCTCGCATCCTTCAGTGGTCACCAGCAGGGTCTGCTCGAACTGGGCTGAGAGGGAGCCGTCCTTGGTAATCGCTGTCCAGCGGTCCTCAAGGATGCGCAGCTCCCTGCGGCCCAGATTGATCATGGGCTCTATGGTAAACACCATTCCAGGCACCAGCTGGATGCCATGCCCTTGCTTGCCGTAATGCGGGATCTGGGGTGGCTCGTGGAACTCAAAGCCCACGCCGTGGCCCACCATTTCCCTGACCACTGAACAGCCCCTGGACTCTGCGTAGTTCTGAATGGCCCAGCCTATGTCCCCTGTATAGTTGCCCGGCTCAACCTGTGCTATTCCTTCATGCAGACACTGCCGGGCGATCTGCACCAATCTGGCAGCCTCCTGGCTGATCCTGCCCACTGCAAACGTTTTGCTGGCGTCAGCGTAATATCCATTCAGTATACTGGTCACATCCACGTTCACTATATCGCCTTCCTGCAAAAGCCTGGGGCCTGGGATTCCGTGGCAAATCACATCATTGACCGAGATGCAGACGCTCTTGGGAAAGCCGTTGTAGTTGAGAGGCGCAGGCACTGCCCCGTGCCTTACAGTGAAATCGTGCACCAATTGATTCAGATAGTCAGTGCTTATCCCAGGCCGGATGGCTTCCTGCACGAGATCCAGGGTCCGCAGCACCAGGGATCCGGCCCTGCGGATGCCCTGCACATCCCTTTCCTCCTTGAGTCGGATCTTGTGCTTCCTCAAATACAGCTCTTTGAGGTCCTGATTTTGGCTGCTGTCCTTTTGCAGACAGCATTTCTTGTACTTTTTGCCGCTGCCACAGGGGCAGGGGTCATTGCGGCCTACCTTCATATGTGTGCTCGATTGGTTTGGAAACCGGTTAACGGTTATCTGTTGTCAGCTATCGGGTACCAGATCGGAATGAGGCCCTAATAACCGATCGACCGTGGTATTTCTAGGTTTCGGCTTGTAACTGATAACTTTTCCCAACTTTGTTTGGCTCATGAAAGCCTCAAAAGCTGTTATAGTTAGTGGCTGACCGAAAACCGTGATTGGCCGTAAACTTGCCCAGATACAAGGAACAAAAAATTTTGAAACCGCAGTGTATTCTAATACATGAGGATTTCAAAATTTTGCAGTGACGCAGTAGATGGGTGAGTTTTCGGTCAAGCACTAGTTAAGCTCCCTGCAGCACTCTGGCCACCAGCTGCTGGGCCTCGCCCATAATCCTTTCTAAATGCTCCTGACTCATGAAGCTCTCGGCATAGATTTTGTAGAGATCCTCTGTGCCAGAGGGCCTGGCAGCAAACCAGCCATTCCTGGTGCTCACCTTGAGTCCGCCAATGGGATTGTTGTCCCCTGGAGCCCTCGTCAGTTTGGCCTGAATCTCCTCCCCGGCCAGCTCCTGATCCTGAACAGCATCTGCATCCAGATTTTTCAAGGCCTGCTTTTGCTTGGCAGTAACCGGGGCGTCCTGACGCTGATAATAGCTTACCCCCAGGCGCTCCTCCAGCTCCTGGTAGATCTGAGCCGGGTCCTTGCCCAGCTTGGCGGTCATCTCCGCAGCCAGAAGATTCATGATAATCCCATCCTTGTCCGTGCTCCAGGCCTGCTGATCCTGACGCAGGAAGGAAGCACCTGCGCTCTCTTCCCCTGCAAAACCCAGTTTGCCGTTCAAGAGCCCAGGCACGAACCATTTAAAGCCCACAGGCACCTCTAGCACTTCGCGTTGCAAAAGCCCAGCCACCCTGTCCAGCATAGAGCTAGTGACCAGGGTCTTGCCCAACGCAGCTTGTCTGGACCAGTCTTGCCGGGTGCTGAACAAGTGCCAGGCAGCAGCAGCCAGATAATGATTGGGATTCATCAGGCCCGCGCTTCTGGTAACTATACCGTGCCGATCAAAGTCAGGATCATTGCCAAAGGCGATATCGAATCTGTCCTTGAGCCCAAGCAGATGGGCCATGGCATACTCAGAGGAGCAGTCCATGCGGATCTTGCCATCCCTATCCAGGGGCATAAAGCCGAAAGCCGGGTCTATCCTGCGGTTTACTACCTCCAGGTCCAAACCGTACATGTCTGCGATCGCATCCCAGTAGTCCAGACCTGAACCGCCCATAGGATCTACACCTATTTTCAGCCCGCAGGAGGCAATGGCCTGCATGTCCAAGACTCCTGCCAGCCCTGAGACATAGCTGTGCACAAAATCATGCTCCTGCACGCTGTCAGAGCGCAAGGCCCTTTCCCAGGGCACCCTGCATACTTCCTGCAGCCCGTCCTGCAGGATCTGATTGGCTCTGTCCTGGATCAGCTTAGTGGTCTTGGTGTCTGCAGGTCCCCCTTGAGGGGGATTGTATTTAAAGCCTCCGTCTTGGGGCGGATTGTGCGAAGGGGTGATCACCACTCCGTCAGCCAGGCCGCTTTGCCTACCCCGATTGAATTCCAGAATGGCCTGGGAAATTGCCGGAGTGGGAGTAAAGCCCATCTTTTCCTGGATCAGGACCTGCACCTTATTGGCGGCGAATACCTCCAGAGCAGTTAGGAAAGCAGCCTCGGACAAGGCATGGGTGTCCTTGCCCATGAATAAAGGCCCTGTATAACCCTGGTCCTGTTTGAATTCGCAGATAGCCTGGGCCAGGGCCAGGATATGCTCCTGATTGAAGCTCCTGCTCCAGGCAGTGCCCCGGTGTCCTGAGGTGCCAAATGCTACTTGCTGCTCCCTGTGGCCTGGATCCGGGCTCAGGGTATAATAGGCGCTGATCAGTCTGGGGATATTGATCAGCATCTGCGGTGGAACCTGCTGTCCTGCTAAGGCGTCAATTGACATTCCTGCCCCCTTGAGCTAATAGTATTCACTTTTAGTATATATAAAGCTCATCGGAAAACCAACATGTTCATAGATTGTCATCTGCATACCAGCAGGTATTCCCCCTGCTCTATACTTGAGCCTTATCAGGCCCTGCTTCAGGCCAGGGAAGCCGGGCTGCAGGGCTTGGTGATTACCGAGCACCAAGTCCAGTGGTCAATCCAGGAAGTCCGGGAGCTGCAAAGCCAGTTTCCGGATATAGCGGTCTTCAGTGGACTGGAGGTCACTTTGGCTGAGGATGTGGATCTGGTGCTCATAATCCCCAATCAAGGCCTGCAGATCCCTTTCGGTCTCAGCTTCTCCAGCCTGTACAGCAGACTGCAGGATGTCTGGGAAGGTTCCTTTGTATTCCTGGCCCACGCCTTGCGCTGGACAGACCAGCTAACCCCGGAAGCTGAGGAAATCCTGCCCTATATCCACGGCCTGGAGATGAGCTCAGTGAATATACTGAATGGACAGTATCAGCAAGTTCAAGGCAAATTCAAGCCCAAGCTGCTATCAGCATACCAGGCCCTGCGCAGCAAGTACGACCTGTTGCCGATTTACAACACTGATGCCCACTTAAAACAGGCAGTGGGCAGCATAGCCAACTATATCTCCTGCCCCGGCCTGCCCCAGGATGAGAGCGAGCTGGCAGACATTCTCAAATCTGCAGAGATCCGGGAATATCAAAACAGCAAGCTCTTAGGGGAGCTGCTGTCTTAAAGCCGCATCTGGAAGAGCCCCAGGCTCTTACAGTCTCAGGATCACATACAGGTACACCGGCAGTTTGCTTTTGAACTTGATGCTTCTGAAGGTATCCCGTTGCCAGCGAATGTCCTGCCTTCCCAATGGAGACAGGTAGATGCAGCCCTTGTCCCCCAGGGGCCGGGCCTGATCCTGGAGCAGATCAGTAAGCGCCGTCCAGTGCTTTTCAGGCAGCTGCTTATCCAGAATAAAGTTCCCGGTCAATTCCAGGCCGGAATATTTCCGGTTTAGCTCCTGCATGCGTGAAAAAGCCTCTCTGACCTGCTCTGCCCGCAAGGGCTTGCCCAATAGATCCAGGGTGCTTTGCTCAGCTGACTCCAGGCCGATGTTGATATAGGTGGTCCAGGGCCTAGCCTGCAGCTCCTGGAACAGATCCTCTTTTGCCTCCAGCAGGGAGTCCACGCTGCCGAACAGGTACAGGAAGCTGCCTTCCAGGACTGACTCCTGCAGCCCCAGCTCATTCTGGGCTAGATCCAAAGCTTGCAGGATCTGCTTGGGCTGACAGTTCAAAGCGTCATGCTGACCCAAAAATAGCGCATTGTGGTTTACAAGATCCGGCCCCAACAGACTGCGCAGGCTATTGATTTGAGCATGGAGATCCTCCCGGGATCTGGGCTGGAAGTACTTTCCGGTCTTGAAGCTGCAGAAGCTGCAGTTGTACAGGCAGCCATCCGCCAGGATCAAAGGCAGCAGATCGTAGTCTGTGTGCCTGGCATCCGGGGGCAGGACCTTGATCCTGTCTCCCAGTAAGGAAAACAGCCCCAGCGAGGCCTGCCAAAGCTCAGCAGGAGAATTTTGCTGCAGCAGCTTGTAGAAGTCCAGCAATTCCGGATCACTAGTACTGTACAGCTCCCTGCCCAGCCTAGCTGGAATATGCTGCCATTCCTGCAGGGCCTGCTTGACTGCTGCTTCCTGCAGTGGCTGCACATTATACAGGGTATTGCTGGGATAGTCAGGACAGGGCAGGTAGAACTCGCCCACATAATCCCGCAGGTCAGTATAGCCGCCGGAATAGTAATAGATCCAGTCCCCGCCCTGGGTGCGCTTCAGCCATTCCCCGGGATGGGGCCAATCCCTGGCCTTGCCCTGGATATAGCTGATCTGGCCCCGCAAATTGTACTTAAAGATATGATCCTCTGTCTCCAGCTCATGGTATAAACCATAATGTTGGGGAAAGCTCAGTTTCTGCCTGCGTAGCAGCCCCTTTTTCCAGAGTCTGGCTTGCATCCCGGACAGGGAAAAACGTCTCTCCTGGGGCAGCCCTGGCTTCTTGCAGCCTTGCGGTTGCTGTATTTGTTGCATGGGATTTTCCACAGATAAATAACACATCGACACTTTCAATTTTAATTCAGCTCTGATCAGAAATAAATTTAAAACTAAGACAGCAGTATTTACCACAAAAGCGAGCCCACCTCCAACAATTGGGAACGCCAAGCTCCAGCTTGGC
>JBKGXZ010000094.1:0-6555 GCA_046546355.1 Desulfohalobiaceae bacterium
CTGAGCCAGCTGGCCCAGGATCTGAACCAGGTTATTGAAGAGATGCAGCAAAACAAGACACAGGCATCTGGCTAGCTGCCTGGAAGCAATTTACAAGTCCTTGTTCTTAAGATACATACTGCTACATGAGCCTTGCTGGCTGCAGCAAATCCTGCACGCCAGCCTGGCTGCCTGATATGGCCAGAGATATGCTTCACTGAAGCTCTCTGGATCCTGGTTTTCCTTACAGCAACCACAAGGAGGAATTATGGCAGAAGAAGCCGAAGTCGGATGCGCAAGGCCCACCGGCGGCCCTGTGGGCGAGGAGCCCTCCCAGGAGGAATCCCCGTCTGAACCTGCAACCAAGGAGACACCGAGTATGATCCAAGTAGGCAAGAAAGCGCCTGACTTTACCGCACCAGGCTTTCAAAACGGCAAGTTCGTGAATGTGAAGCTTTCGGACTATCTGGGCAAGTGGGTGCTGCTTTGCTTCTACCCTGGGGATTTTACGTTTGTCTGAGCCACAGAGATTTCAGCAGTTGCTGAAAAATACGACGAATTCCAGAAACTGGGCGTGGAAGTCCTGTCCATGAGCATCGACAGCATGTTCGTGCACAAGATGTGGAACGACCACGAGCTGTCCAAAATGATCAACAAGGACATACCCTTCCCTATGCTCTCTGATGCCGGGGGCAGAGTAGGCAGTGTTTTTGGTGTATACGACCAGGACGCAGGGGTGGAGACCCGGGGCAGATTCATTATAGACCCGGACGGGGTTATCCAGGGCTACGAGGTCCTGCCCCCGCCTGTGGGCCGCAACGTGCCCGAGACTCTGCGCCAGCTACAGGCCTTCCAGCTCATCAGGGACACTCAGGGCGCAGAGGCCACTCCTTCTGGATGGAGACCAGGCAAGAAAACCCTCAAGCCGGGTCCTGACCTGGTAGGCAATGTCTGGAAGGAATGGACTACAGATATGGCCTTTGACTAACTCACCTGCCCTGGTGGAAGAAGTCATCAGGATCGACAGCGATTACGACTGCGACTACGACTTGCCATGCCCTGGCTATCGGTGTCGTGGTCGTAATCGATACATCTGATCTCGTCCTCAGCAAAAAGGGAGCACCGCTCGTCCAAATCTATTCCTCCCTCCACAGCAGCTCCTCGTCTGTCTCATCTTGCTGCTCCAGCTCCTCGTCCTCATCAGACCCCATGCGTACAAGGGTCTCGATACGCAAGCTCTCTTCTATGTTTTCCATGGGCAAAATCTCTTGCAAAATGCCCAGCAGGAGATTGTACTGCAGTTCATCAGTCAAGGTACCTTCCAGATAAAGCATTCCGTCTTCACAGGATATCTCCAGTTCGTCAGTTTCTACCCTGCCATCTGCATTAATTCGCTCATGTACCAGCTCCAATAGCTCCTCGTCACTCATGTTCTCCATATCAGACTTTGATTCGGGTTCCCAAAAAGTCATTAGCTTCTGCTCCTTGTCATCTGTCGCTTCAAAAGGTATGGCCTGGCTCTCTGATTCCATGCTCTGCACGCACGCCCTGCACAGCGTGGCCCAAGGCAGGGCCTGCAGCCTCTGGGCTGAAATCTCCTGCCCGCAAGACTCGCAGATACCATATTCCCCAGAACGCATCCTCTCCAAGGCCTGATCTATTATGCGCACCTCTTGTCTGGCCTGTTCGTCCAACCTGCTCAACTTTAGATATACATATTCCTGTTGGGCCCTGTCCAGAAGATCCCCTGGAATGACATTCACATCCTGCCACTGATCCTTGAGGCTATGCGTCCTTTCCAGGATCTCCAAGCGCCTGGAAAACAGCTTATTATAGAGCTCAGCCTTTAATTGCTCAGTGAGCATAGCTGCACCTCCTTCAAGCGGCCCAGAGACTCATGTTTGCTGTGTACAAGATAAGCTGAGCTTGGATCCAGTCAATATTTCCAGAAAGGAATATATGTTGGGGCGCTCTAACAAAAGGCGGTTCAACTGGTGAGTTCGAGCTTGAAACAATATCATAACCCGTAGAGATTGCTTCATCGAAGACTCCTCGCAATGACGTGTGTGCTCCAAGCTACCAGCTCTATCTTTAGCCCGTCATTGGCAAGTTTATCCAGAGTGACGCGAAGGACCTCGAAGCAATCTCCATGAATGGACTATAGCGTTTCTTTCTCGATCAAGCTGGATGTCTACGGCCAGAGGCGGCGCTGACTCCCCACCGGGGCGTAGGCCCGTATAGGCCGGAGGCTGGTCTCTGACCTCTAGCGAGCGCAAAAACAGTTTTTGCATTCGCATCTGGACGGAGTCAGCAAAGCCTGGACTCATTGCTTGAAAAGCTTGCTGCAGATCCTAGCCATTTTTCTGGTGACAATTTCGCATTTGGCTGCTGATGCTGACCAGGGCCTGCTGCATAGCAGCCATATCCTCCATATCAAAGGACTTCTGAAACTCCAGGCAGGCCTGTTGAAATTCCTGATTATCCTGCTCTTCTATGCCTGGATAATCTGTCAGCTGTCTGCAGTCCTGCAAGAATACTGAAACGATCTCCCTGGAAGGATACAGACCAGACTGCAGATTTTGCTGCAGCTCCTCAAAATAGGTCTGCATGCGTTTTTTAAGCCTGGCAAAGGCTGCTTCCTCCCCGTCCTCCTCTGCTTCCAACTCCTCCTGCTGCCAAGGGTTGACCTTGACCTTGAGCTGGAACTGATCTTCTGTTTTAGCCTTCAGGCTAAGCTTCATCTTGCGCATCTGCGATAGATCTATTTCCAGATCAGATACCTCAGAAACTCTATCTTCCAGACCCTGGGCCAGGGAGCGCAGGGCCTGCACAGCTTCCTCCCTGTTCATCTCAAACCTGTAGTGTCGTTTCTTGTTCATGGCGACCTCTTGGAGTGGTTTCAATGTTGATCCAGGTTCAGATTGGCAATCGCTCAACCCTCATTTCTTGCAAGCAAAGGAATATGCTGCATATTCAGCCAGGCCTCAGGCCTCTGGGTCCAAAGGGCCGCATCTGGCATCAAAGTGATCCGAATGCTTGACATTGATCCCTTGCACAATAAAATACACATTCTCTGCTATATTAGTGGACAGATCACCTACCCGCTCCAGAGAGTTGGCCACAATTATGGTATGCACCGCTCTTTCCACAACCACGCTCTCATGGGTCATGTAATGGATAAGCTGACGGATAATCTTCACATTCAGCTCATCAGCAGTGCTGTCCTGGCCGCAAACCTGGACTGCCTGCTCGCAATCCAAATTGGAAAAGGAAGTGATAACCTTGCGGTACATATCCAAAGCCACATCAGCCAGGGATTGCATAGCATTCATCACTGAGAGCCTGGGTTTCTGGTTGAGCATCATGGCCCTTTCCGCAATATTGGTGGCCTGATCTCCCAGCCTTTCCAAATCATTGGCGATCTTGGAGCAGCCCATCACAAAGCGCAAATCCCTAGCCACAGGCTGCCAAAGGGCCAGAACGTGCATGATGCTCTCTTCAATATCCACTTCCAGGGCATTGATCATTTCATCGCCTTGGATGACCTCTTCAGCCAAGGCGTCATCGCGTTCCATCAAGGATTGAACAGCATTGTCCAACGCCCTTTCAGTCAAGGCAAACATCTTCATGATCTTGACTTCCAGCCCTTCCAGCTGCTTATGCAAGTAGGTTTCCATTTTCTACTCTCTTGCCTTTCCTGTTTCTATGTGTTCCCTACCTAAGGCCTCCCGCGGCCCATGCTTAACCGAACCTGCCTGTAATATACTCCTCGGTCTGCTTTTCCCTGGGCCTGGTAAACATGGTCTGGGTATCATCTATTTCAATCAGCTCCCCCATGTAAAAAAAGGCGGTTCGATCCGAAACCCGGGCAGCCTGCTGCATATTATGAGTGACAATAATAATGGTCAACCTGGATTTGAGCTCATAGATAAGCTCCTCGATCTTTTGGGTGGCCAGAGGATCCAGGGCGGAAGCCGGCTCATCCATGAGCAGCACCTCTGGATCCATGGCCAGGGCCCGGGCAATGCACAACCTCTGCTGCTGGCCACCTGACAGGGAGGTAGCAGACAGACTCATCCTGTCCCCCACCTCTTCCCAGAGCCCTGCCTTGCGCAAGGAGCTCTCCACCAAATCATCCAGCTCAGATCCCTTCTTGGCCAGGCCGTGAATTCGCGGGGCAAAGGCCACGTTCTCATAAACACTTTTGGGAAAGGGGTTGGGCTTTTGAAAGACCATGCCCACCCTGCGCCGCAGCTCCACCACATCCAGGTGTGAGGCATAGATATCCTCCTCGTCCAGGAGGATGCTGCCTTTGACCTGAATACTTGCAATGAGATCGTTCATGCGATTCAGACAGCGCAGATATGTGCTTTTCCCGCAACCAGAAGGCCCAATCAGGGCCGTAACCTGATGTTCCTGAAAGACTATGCTGATGTCTTTCAGGGCTTGAAAATCCTGGTAATAAAAGTCCAGATTCCTGGTTTCCATCTTGGCCAAGCTGCTCATGAGCTGCTCCCTTTATTGTTGCCGCTTTGGCCCTGGTTTATACTGGTTAGGGCATCTGTTGGCTTGCTGCCCCGGGGCAGGCTGAAGAAAAACACTGTACCCTGCAGGGTATCCCTGGCTGGGCTCTGCACCCAGATCCGGCCTTTATGACTGGCCAGGATGTGCCTGCAGATGGCCAGGCCCAGACCGGATCCGGGCTGCCTTTCCCGGCCACTGTCCTCAGGGTCTCCCCGATAAAAGCGCTCGAAAATCCTCTCCTGATGTGCTGCAGGGATGCCCGGCCCTTGATCCTGCAGGGCCAGGAGCCACTCCTTGTCCTGCTCTTGGGCCCAGGCCTGGATACAGCTCCCTGCAGGGCTATACTTCAAGGCGTTGTGCACCAGATTGACCCAGACCTGTCTCAAGTGCTCCTCTTGGGCCAGAACCCAGACCTCCCCGGGCACAATATTGGACTCCAGACAAATGTCCTTTTCCTCTGCCAAGGGGAAACAATCTTCCCAGGCCTTTTCCAGCACAGCCCCCACATCCACAGGCACCGAGCTCATATCTATAGAGCCAGCCTCCAGCCTGGCCAGCTGCAGAAGATTGTCCAAAAGACGGTTCATCTGATCAGCATTCTTGAGGATTACTTGCAAGAAGGCCTGTTTTCGCTGCTGGTCTTCTTCAGACAGGGCAATCAGCGACTCTGCATACCCTTTGAGCGCAGTCAAAGGGGTCCTTAGCTCATGGGAGACGTTGGCCACGAAATCCCTGCGTACCTGCTCCATCTTCTTGAGCTCCGTGACATCGTGCAAAACCACTATCACCCTGCGCTCATCTTTGTCCTGCAGTCTGACTGGTATAATTGAGGCATCCACAAGCAACCTTTGCTGCAGCTGCAGAAACAAGCGCCTTGTACCTTTGCCAGGCTGCTGCAGGGCCTGGGTGCAAGCTTCCTGGAGATCTGGAGATCGCAGGAATTCAATGGGCTCCCTGTTGCGGATCGCTGCGGATTTCCCTGCCAGATCCTGCAGGGCCTGGTTGTACATCACCGCCTTGCCCTGGAAGTCCAGCACAAAAACAGCATCCTGCAATCCATTGAGCAGGGTTTCCAATTCGTCCCGCCTCTCAGAGACCTCTTGCAGAGCGGACTGCACTCGCTTGGCCATACGATTGATGCTCTGCACCAGGGGCTGGAAATCCTTTCCAGGCACGCTTTCCATCCTCTGCTGCAGGTCGCCGTAGCCAATGGCCTCGGCCTGCTGCCCTAGGCTCCGAATCTCATGGCCCATTCTGCGACTTATGAGCCAGCTCAGCCCTGCGCAAAGCACGAGCAGCCCCAAAACCAAAAGGGCAAACTGGCGCTGGAGCTGATGTAAGGTGGATTCAATCTGGGCCGTGGGCATGGCCACCCGCAGCACCGCAGGAGATTCTTGCTGCATGCCTGGGATACGCATAGCCACATACAAAAAGGGGGTCTGCAGGGTGTCGCTGTAGCGTTGACTCTGTCCTGTTCCTTCCTGCATAGCCTGCTGGATCTCAGGCCGCTTTGCATGATTCTCCACCCCTGCCAGGGCATGCTTCAGCAATCCTGAGTCAGCCAACACCCAGCCCTGGTCATCTATATACGTGACCCGCAGATTCAGACCCTGGCCTATTTCCCGCAGCAGCCGCTGCAGCTCATTTTGGTCTTGGACCTCAATCTCCTGCTGCAGCAGCCAATTAATGTGCCGCAGATATCGCATGGCACTGTCCCTGGTCTGACTGGTGATCTCCTGCTTGAGCACTGAGCTGAACACAAGGTACAAAACAGCCAGGGCCAGCACTATCAACAGGGCAAACCACCAGAATATCCTAAGCCTAAAACTCATTTCTCATACCGCCAAAAGGATAGTTTGCAGGGACATCTCAATTACTGCTTACCATCTACGTTCATAGCGTTTGCGCAAGAAGATGGCTGTGGCATTCAAAAGAATGAGTACAGCCAGCAAAACCAGGATGGCTGCCGCAGTGCGCTCTTCGTAGGGCCGCATGGCTGCCGCAGACCAGGTATAGATCTGGGCCGGCAGTACTGTGGCTGAATCAGTAATC
>JBKGXZ010000095.1:0-6444 GCA_046546355.1 Desulfohalobiaceae bacterium
CGTGGGTGATCCAGCCGTGCTGCTCAAAGAGCTGGGGATCATCCTGGTTGTGCAGCCTGAATTCAATTACCCCTTGGTTGGCCCGCACATACATGCGAATCTTCTTGTTGGCAGGGACGGGGTAGTAGTAATGGCCGAAGCTGTCCTTCATTATCGAATCCTTCACTGGTTAAGGTTAGATTGGCTTCATTCTGAATTTGTGCTTAATTCCTGCTCTTTCCGGCTCTGTTTGGGCCAGGCCTTGATAATGGCGTGGACCAAAGTTGCCAGAGGGATGGCAAAGAAAACCCCCCAAAAGCCCCAGATGCCGCCAAATACCAGGATGCCGATAATAACGGCCAAAGGGTGTAGGTTGACGATGCCGGATAAGAGCAGAGGCACCAGGACATTGCCGTCCAAAAGCTGGATGATCAGGTAGGCGATCATGGCGTACATGAACTGCGGGTCCCAGCCCCATTGGAAGTAAGCTACCAGGGCTACGGGTATAGTCATCACGGTCGCGCCCACATAGGGCACGATCACTGAGATGCCTACCAGGAAGCTGAGCAGGACGTTGAACTCCAGCCCCAGCCAGAAGAAGGTCAGATAGCTCCCGGTCCAGACAATCAGTATTTCCCAGATCTTGCCCTGGATGAATCTGGCTATCTTGTGGTTGACCTCCTGCCAGACCTGACTGGCCAGGTCCAGGTTGCTGGGCAGATAGCCTTGCACGAATTCCAGGATTCTGAATTTATCCTTGAGCAGGAAGAAGACCATGATGGGCACCAGGATCATATAGACCAGGATGTTGATCAGCCCCCGCACCGAGGCCAGGGAAATGGAGAGCAGGTTCTCACCTAATCTACTCAGCTGGGAGCCTATGGTCTGCAGGATGTGGTTGATCTGGCTCTCGGAAACCAATTGGGGGTAGCGCTCAGGCAGGTGCTGCAACTCCTGCTGCCAGGTATTGACCATCCTGGGCAGCTCCTGGATGAACTGTCCGACCTGCTTGGCCAGCATGGGCAACAGGCCCAGGACCAGGAAGAACAGTGCCAAGAGGAAAAAAAAGAACACTATGCAGACTGCAGCCAGTCTGGGCATCCCTATCCGGTTCAAGGGCTTGATAAAACCCTCCAGGAGGTAGGCCAGGACCAGGCTGGCAATGACCGGGGTCAGGATGTGGCCCATGGTCATCAAAGTGAACAAGATGACCGTAATAATGATCACCAGGATGACCACCTGGGGATTGGCGACCTGTCTCTGCACCCATTCGCGGACGATATTCATGCCAGGCCTTGTGCTAAGGGTTTATAACTGTTCTGCTGGTGCTATATGATTCCGTGCAGTGGACCGCCAGGGGCGCCCAGGGCGTCCACGCTCCTTTCCACTTCCGGGTCAGGTTCCAGGGGGCTGGGGTGGTGCTTCTTGAGCCTGGCGTCCAGGATCAGTGCAGTATCGCAGCCCCAGTGCTTGCAGTGCACAAAGCTGTGCAAGCCGTATATATCTGTGGCAGGATCCGACCTGGTGAAGGCCACCCAGAGGAAGTTGTCCCAGCTGCGTAAAGAGAAATCCGGATCATCCACCAGCACGAGCAAAGGCAGGCCTTGCAGCTTATCTGCCTGCTCCTCCAGAATCTGGCAAAGCCTTTGCACCTGGGGATCCTGCTGGTCCCTGGCCAGATCGTGGCCAGGACCGGAAAAGAGCAGGATCCCGGGGCAGAAGATCCTGGCCTGGGCAAAGCCCTGAGGCCAGTGAATGTCGGGCATTTCCTGATCCAGGCTGCGCTTGTCCGGGCCTGCAGCAGCCAGGATTAGCTTGGAGCCCTGGTTCAGGCTGATGCCGGAATAGTCCAGGGTGTCCATGGTAGTCCTGGTTATAAAGTGCAGATCCCGAGCCAGGTCCACCTTGCGCAGCATGTGCTGCAAAAAGCCTGGTATGTCCTTGGTGCTCAAGCCAGGGGCGTCTTCATGGGCGGCAACAAGCAGATACTTGGACAAAGAGGTCTGGGTGTTGCCCAACAGGGCCATAGCATTGGTCAAAAGCTCCTGGGGGCTCCTCTCCCCGGCAAAAGGCACGTATCTCTCGCTGCCCAGGGCCAGGAGCAGGGGATGGACCCCGGCCTGATCCACTGCGTTCACCTCGCGTACGCCGCTGAAGACCTGGGGCAGGAGGGGCTGGGTCAGCTCCTGGATAAATTCCCCGAAAACAGAGTCTTCCTGGGGAGGCCTGCCTACTGTAGTAAAGGGCCAAATGGCGTCGGGCCTGTGCCAGACCCGGTCCAGGCTGAGCACCGGGAAGTCGTGCTCCAGGCTGTAGTAGCCCAGGTGATCCCCGAAGGGCCCTTCAGGCAGGGTGTGCCCTGGCTTAATATGGCCGCTGAGGCAGAAATCTGCCTGGGCCGGCATGGGCAGGCTGTTTTGGGCCTGGACATATGGGATGGCCCTGCCAGCCAGGATCCCTGCAAACATCGTCTCCGGGATACCTTCAGGCAAAGGCATGACAGCTGCCAGGCATAAGGCCGGGGGGCCGCCCACAGAGATGTTCACCGGCAGCTCTTTGCCCTGCTGCAGGGCCTGGGCATGATGCGGTCCGATGCCCCGGTGGATCTGGTAGTGCAGGCCTGCTTCCTGGTCCTGGGCATACTGGCCGCCGCTGATCTGTACCCGGTACATGCCCAGATTGGAGCTCCTGAATCCAGGCTGCTCCGGGGCCTGACTGTAGACCTGGGGCAGGGTGATAAAGGCTCCGCCGTCCCCGGGCCAGGACACCAGCTGGGGCAGCTCCGAGAGGCTGCAGCTGGCTTGCAGCAGCGGGCCTTTTCCAGAGAGCCTGGGCCTGGAGCTAAGAGCAGCTTTGGGCAGCCTGGGCCAGAGGCCGGGATCCCCTAGTAGGCTCCAAGGCTCGGCCTTGACCCGGATCAGCTTGTGCACCAGGTCCAAAGTATCCCGAAAGATATACCTGATGCGCTCCCTGTGGCCGAAGATGTTCCCGGCCATGGGGAATCTGCAGCCCTTGACCCTGGTCATGAGCAGGGCTGGCCCTCCAGCCTGGAAGACCCGACGCTGGATGGCCCCGGCCTGCAGATAGGGGTCAACTTGCTGTTCGATGCGGATCAGTCTGCCGGTGCGCTCCAGGTCTTGCAGGCAGTGGCGTAGATTCTTGTAGCCCATCTAGGTACTGGAAAGTTAAAAGTGATGGTCGATATGGATCCGGTGCCGACCCACCTTATCCTTGAGCAGCCTTTTGAGCCAGATCTTGATATACTGCCTGCTGGGGGGGAACAGCACCAAAAGCCCGGCCAGATCAGTGATCAGGCCCGGGGTGAGCAGGACCACCCCGGCGGCAAAGATGAGCAGGGCGTCCAGCATCTCTTCCGCGGGCATGATGCCTTGATCCAGGTTGTGCCTGATCTGGAGCATGGTCTTCAGGCCCTGCAGCTTGGCCAGGTAGGCCCCGGCCAGGGCAGTCAGGAGCACCAGCAGGATAGTGTTCAGAGCGCCGAATACCCCGCCCAGTTTGATCAGGACATAGATTTCAGCTATCGGTATCAGGGTGAAGGCCAGAAACAGTTTTAGGAGCATATGCACCTCGAAAGCCTTCAAGGCCCGGCAGACGCCCTGAAGGCCGGACTCTCGCCCGGGGGGTTAAAGCTACAAAGACAGGACTCCCTTGACCTGGGCAGCTGCCTCATACACAGCCACCACTTCCTCGCTGGAATGTACCCTGCACTTGGCTGTAATGCAGACATACTTGCCGTTTTTGGAATGCCGGGTATAGATCTGGTCCCTGGACTCGAAAAGGTCCATGATCTGCTCGGAGTTGTGCTCAGGCACGATGAACTTGAACATATAGTTGCAGGGCCAGGAATGGACCTCATTCAGCCTTTGTTTGAAGTTCTGAACTTGGCTTGGCATATATCTTGTCCTCTAGCTGGTTGGAAAATAAAATTGGCATCCATTTGCCGATTGTATGCAAAAACAACTTAGATTAAAACAGTTGCTTTGCAGCAGTCAAATCCAGTCCAGGGGCTGGATTTGTTTAAACTAGTCAATTGTTCCAGTCTGTTATCTATAGACAGGCCCACAACATCAGCACAGGCAAGATGCAAAAAAAACTCAGTCAGATAGCCAGGGGCGCGGCCGTGATCTCCGGAGCCACCTTCATAAGCAGGGTTCTGGGATTTGTGCGGGATGTGGTCCTGGCTTTCGCCTTGGGGGCTGGACCTTTGGCAGACGCCTTTTTCGTGGCTTTTCGGATACCTAACCTGCTGCGCAGGCTGTTTGCAGAGGGATCCCTAACCATGGCCTTTGTCCCGGTATTCACAGATACCAGGCAGCATCAGGGCCTGCAGGAAGCCTTTGCCCTGGCCCGCTCCACCCTGGCCTGGCTGCTGCTTGTCCTGGGTGGGCTGAGCCTGCTGGCCCTGGCTGGGGCAAAGCCTTTGACCATGCTGGTGGCTCCTGGTTTTATCCAGGACCAGGAATTATTCCAGCTGACCACTGACCTGGTGCGCATCTGCTTTCCTTATATTATATTTATCTCAGGCATGGCGCTATGCATGGGCGTGCTCAATTCCCTGCAGCACTTCCTGGCCCCGGCTCTGGCCCCGGCACTATTGAATGTGGTGTTGATCCTGGGTGCGCTGCTGGGCCTGGCCTGGGGCTGGTCCCTGCCTTATGTCCTGGCCTGGGGTGTGCTAGCAGCAGGATTGGCCCAGCTTTTGTTCCAGCTGCCGTTTATGGCCAGGCAGGGCTTTGTCTGGCGCGGAGCTTGGTCCTGGAGGCATCCAGGGGTGCGCAGGATAGGCCTGCTCATGCTGCCCACGGTGCTGGGCGCGGCAGTATACCAGATAAACATCCTGGTGAACACCATGCTGGCCTCCCTTTTGGTCCAGGGCAGCATTTCCTATCTGTATTACGCGGATAGGCTGGTGCAGTTTCCCCTGGGGGTATTCGGCGTGGCCCTTTCCACTGCAGCCCTGCCCAGCCTGTCCAGCCTGGTTTCTGCAGGCAGAGAGCAGGAGTTCACCCAGACCCTGAATATGACCCTGGGCCTGAACCTGTTTATCAGCCTGCCGGCTGCAGCAGGGCTGATAGGCCTGGCAGAACCCCTGATCCAGACCCTGTTCGCCAGGGGTGAGTTCGGCGAGCCTGCTGTGGCAGCCACCGCATGGGCCCTGGTGGGCTACAGCCTGGGGCTGCCTGCTTTTTGCTGCGTGCGCTCCCTGGTGTCTGCTTTCTATGCCCTGCAGGACACCAAGACCCCGGTGCTGGTGGCCAGCCTGTGCCTGGTGCTGAATATCTGCCTGGGGCTGCTCCTGATGCAGTTTATAGCCCATACCGGGCTGGCCCTGGCAGTGGCCCTGTCTTCCTGGGCCAATATTCTGCTGCTGGGCTACTTCCTGGGTCGTAAAAAAGGAACCTGGTTCCTCTTGGAGGGCAAGTTCTGGGGCATGGCCGGCCTGAGCCTGGCTTTGGGCCTGGGCACTTTTGGGACCAGCAGCTGGGGCTGGCCCAGCCTGGTGCTGATCCCAGTCTGGGCCGGGGCCTATTTGCTGTTGGCCCTGGCCCTGGGTATGCCTGAGGCAAGGCTCCTGAAGAGGAGCCTGTTGCGCAGGGATTGATTTGAACCGGATATAGTTCTTACTAAAGTCAGACAGCCATGTGCAGCCAGAACCGAAGCTATTTCCCCAGGGGCTTGAAGCAGCCGGAAAAAGGCCACCGCTTTGCTGTGGACTCCCTGTTGCTGGCCTGCCTGCCAGAGCCAGGACCAGGCTCCAGGGTTTTGGAGCTGGGCTCAGGCTGCGGGGTGGTCTCCCTGGGGCTGGTTCTGGCCAATCCCGGCCTGGACTTGCAGGTGCTGGGCCTGGACCTGGACAGGGAACTGACCGCCTGCGCCAGGGAGAATGCCGGGCTCCTGGGTCTGGAAGCAAGCTGCGAATTCAGAGTCCAGGATATCCGCCAGCTCCGGGAACAGAGGCAGTTGGGCCCGGAGTCCTTTGATCTGGTCCTGGCAAATCCTCCCTTCAGACAGCAGGGCAGGGGCAGGAGCAGTCCCAGCCAGAAGAAGACCAGGGCCAGGCAGGAGGCGCAAGCCGGGCTGGAGGAGTTCCTGCATCAGGGCTGTTTTGCCCTGAAGAACAAGGGCCAGCTGGGGCTTTTGTATACAGCCTCAAGGCTGGATCACCTGCTGCAGCTTTTGCCCAGGTACAGACTCGCTGCCAAGAGCCTGCGTCTGGTGCACGGCAGGGTAGATTCCCCTGCAGGCCTGGCCCTGGTGATGGCTCGCAAGAACGGCGGCCCAGGGCTTGAGGTGCAGCCACCGCTTTTTTTGTACACCCTGGACAGGAGCAGGAACAGGCTGACCAGGCAGGCCAGGCAATTTTGTCCCTTTTTGGGCCATGAGCAGGGCTAGAAGAGGGCGGCGGGTAATTGGTTGAGCAGAGCACATACTTGACACCGTGGG
>JBKGXZ010000096.1:0-6402 GCA_046546355.1 Desulfohalobiaceae bacterium
TCATCATAGTCCCGGGTTCGGTCCACATAGCTGGCCTCCAGCTCCACCCTGGGCAACAGTCTGCCCAGAGCTATGTCCTTTTCTTTGGCAGCAATTTTGATATTGTTCTCCACAAATTCCAGCTCTGTCCTTTGCTTTTTGGCTTTCTGCAAGCAGTTTTCCAGCTGGAATTCCTGCTCAAGATCAATATCTTCCAAATTGCCTTGATACTCTATGCCACGCTGGGCCTCGTAGTCCAGGAGCCGGTTCAGCTTGGTCTTGTGGATGGTCTCCTCGTTTTTTACCTGGCTTAGCTCTTGCCTGGCATCCTCCAAATCCACCTCTGCCTGCAGGACCTCCACAAACGGGGCCATTTGCCGCTCATAAAAGGCCTGGGCCGCATCCCTACTGACCTTTAGGCGTTCTATGGTGTCCTCCAGGCTGCGTCTGTCTTCCCTCATCTTCAGTAACTGCAGGAATTGTTCTTGAATTTCCTGGATCAATTCCCTCTCCGCAGCCTCCTTTTCTACCCGGCTGGATTCCTCCTCGATCTTGGCGATCTGGTAGGAGTTGAGATTGGTCTTGCCTGCGAACAGGGTCTGCACCACGCTTAGGGTCCAGGTGTCCTGGGTCTGGTTCATGTAGTCCTCGTCAGAGGGGCCTATTGCACGGATGCTTTCCAAGTAGTTCCTTCTGTAGCTTGCGGTAGCCCGGGGCAGGAACTTGCCCCTGGCGGACCTGACTTCTGCCTGGCTGCCCTTGATCCCGAACTCCGCACCCTGGATGCGGGGACTCCGCTCTAGCCCGGTCTCCACTGTCTGCTCCAGGTTCAAGGGAATGCTTTTTTTTTGGACCTGCTCAGCTTTTTCTGCCAGGAGCTGGCTCGGAACAACAAAGAAAAGGCCCGCCAGAAGAATGCAGATGTTTTTGTGCATGGTATTACCTTCTTGGTGTTTGGCTTGTTTGTGTAAGATACTGGTCCAAAGCCTTATTAACAGAAGCCTATTCCCGAAAGGCCCGGTCCATACTGTCCAGGATAGGGGAGAGTATATAGCGGAGCACTGTCTTGCCCTCTGTCTGGATGTAGACTTCAGCAGGCATCCCCGGGGTCAGCTTCTCTGGATCTTCGATAGCTTCCTTGAGGGATTCCGGGTCCAGATCCACATAGGCCAGGTAGTGGGGGGACTCGTTTTTTTGCTCCGGTTCTATTCGGTCTGCAGAGATGTATGTTACTTCCCCCTTTACCTTCTTGGTGTACCTTCTGGAGAAGGCCTGCAGCCTGACGTTGGAGTCCTGTCCCTGGCGTACATCATCGATCTGATCAGGAGGCACCTTTGCGGAAATGATCAGCTCGCTCTCCCTGGGCACAATCTCCATCAGAGGTTTACCGCCCTGGATCACACCGCCCTCGGTGCGCACTTCCAGGTTGACCACAGTGCCTGTGGCCGGGGCCTTGATGTCCA
Source organism: Desulfohalobiaceae bacterium (assembly GCA_046546355.1). GTDB lineage: Bacteria > Desulfobacterota > Desulfovibrionia > Desulfovibrionales > Desulfothermaceae > CAZBUB01. Next base: position 1,443 of record JBKGXZ010000096.1, read on the forward strand.
GCCTTTGGGCAGCATCTTCTGCAGGCCTCAGCTGCTCCCGCAGGTCCACAATGGATTGACGTACCTCTCCCAGCTGCGAGGCGGCTTCCTCTGCATATCTCTTCTGCGTGTCCTCAATTTCCAGCTCCAGCTCCTGGATCCTTTGCCTGGAGTGCTCGATCTCTGCTTTGAGCTCTTCCAGTCTGGCCCGGTTGGAGTTAAGGCTGCGCCGCAGCTCCAGAAGCTGGGTCACTTCCAGGAAGCCTTCTTCCAGCAGGGGCTCCTTGGATTCGATTTCCTTCTGCAGGGATTCGATAGTGTCCTGGATAGACTCCAGCTGCCTCTCGCGGCCCTCTATCATTGCTCTTTGGGTCAGGATCTGGGCCTGCAGAAGCTCGACCTTGCTCTCTTTGGCAGCCGTCCTGGACTCGAAGATCATCTTTTCGCTGGCCATGCTTTCCGCAGCATCAGCCAGTTGAGCGCGCTTTTGCAGCTGTGGCGGCCAGATAATGGAGCTGGCATTGTTGATTTCTGCCTTGAGCCTGGCCTGCCTGGCCAAGAGGCTATCCATTCTGGCCCGGTACATATCCCTTTGGGCCCGGATCTCCTCCCCGTCCAGACGGATCAGGACCTGATCCTCTTGCACCAGGTCCCCCTCTCGGACCATGATTTCCTGCACAATGCCTCCATCCCTGTGTTGCACCTGTTGGCGATATTTCTCCACGATCACGTCGCCTGGGGCAATCACAGCTCCTTCCAGAGTAGTTGTTGCAGCCCAGTAGCCCAGACCGCCAAAGAACAGGCCTATGAAGATCAGGCCCACGATAATCACCCTTTTGGGCGAGCTGGGCAGCTTGCTCCTGGATTCTGCTGGCTGTCCGCCTTCTATGGCTTTTTTGTCCTGATCGCTCTGCAAGGAATTCTCGTTCATATTCTTGTCCTGGATTTTTTGCTTACTGATCTATCGCTCCACCGGCTCCAGACATTTGCCTTCAACCCTCTGATTTCCGACTTCAGATCTCGGACATCGCACTTCCACCTTTCGAGCTTACTCACTGAGTCTCTTAGTCTCTTTCTCATTATTTAGCGTCTGTTCCCTTATTTCTTTGAGCTTGCCTTGCTCCATAGTCAGCACCCTGTCTGCCTGCTTGAAAAGCTCCTGGTTGTGGGAGATGACCACCAGGAATCTGCCTTTGGTCCTGAACTCAGAAATGACCTGTTTCAAAGCCTCCCGGCCTGCCTGGTCTAAATGGGAATCAGGCTCGTCCAAGAGCAGCAGCCAGGGGTCTCCATACAAGGCCCTGGCCAGGGCTACGCGCTGTTTTTGCCCGCCCGAGAGACTGATACCGCCTGCACCAATATTTGTATCGTAGCCCTGGGGCAGGCCCAGAATCATATCGTGCGCCCCAGCCTGGGTAGCTGCCTGCACCACCTGCGGGGAGTTTACAGGCCCCAGCCTGGCTATGTTCTCCGCAATTGTGCCGGAGAAAAGCTCTATCTCCTGGGGCAGGTAGCCCAGCCTTTGCCCCAACTGGGCCTGATCCACCTGATCCAGGGGGGTGTCTCCCAGGTAGATCCGGCCCTGGTCAGGTTTCCAGAGGCCCAGGAGAATCCTGGCCAGGGTGGACTTGCCAGCGCCGCTGGGTCCGGTTACAGCTAGCATTTGGCCAGGATGCAGGGTGAAGGAGACATCCTGCAGCACAGGGGAGCCCTGCATGCTGAGGCTAAGCTCCCGGGCCTGGTAGGTGTCTGGTTCTTCCGGAGCCTCCAGGGCTGCTTGCTGTTCTGGGCTCTCAGCAAGCAGCTCATTGAGCCTGAAATAGGCAATCCTGGCGTCCACCAGGCTGCGCCAGGCATTGCCCAGCATCATGATAGGCTGCATACCCCGGCTCATGAACATGGAGGCAGCAACCATGGTGCCCAGGGTGATCTCGTAGATAATTATCAGATAAGCCCCAGTAGCCATGACCGAGACCACAGTACCCATCATGAACAGCTTGGCCATGCTCTGGAAGAAACCGTTCCTGGCTGCCAAAGTGTCTTCGTAAAAAACATCCTGGCTGTTGAGGCCCTTCCATTGCCTGCTCATGGCCGGGAGCATGCCCATGGCGTAGACAGTCTGGGAGTTGCGCATGGAGGAGTTCAAGAACTGGTCCGTGGCCAGGGAGGACTGGGAATGCTTGGCCTGCATGCGGGAAGTGGAAATCTCCTGGGCCACCACCAGCAAAAAAAGCATAATGGCCCCTGCGCAGGCCAGAGTGCCCAATAAAGGGTGGAACAAAAAGATGATCGCCAAATAGGCTGGGACCCAGGGGGAGTCGAAGATAGCAAAGATACCTGTACCGCAGAGGAAGTTGCGGATGCTGTTTAAATCCTTCAGGCCCTGGGTGTGCTTGGCCGAGCCTGCAGCAGCCGATTTGTCCAGCATGCTGGAAAAGACCCTGCTGGCCACAACCTGGTCAAACTGGACTCCCATGCGCACCAAGAGCTTGGAGCGCAGCACCTCCAGGAATCCGGAGACTATATAGAGCCCGATCACGGCAGCTGTCAGGAAGAACAGGGTCTCTCCGCCCCCGCTGCCCCTGAGGACATTGTCGAACAAAAGCCGCAGATAAAGGATATAGGCCAGGGCCAGCACGTTAATGAACATGCTGAAGAAAAAGGCGCAGCCTATGTGCGGCAGAAATCTTATTAAATATTTACGCATCTATGCTCTCCGTGATTGCGTATGAAGGTATGCATGTATGGGTGTATGGGTGTGTGGGAGTATGAGAGGGAATGGGAAACGTAAACTCCGAAACGCCCATACTTCCACACTCCCCTACGCCCATACTCCCCTACGTCACTACTTCTTCCCTGCTGGCAGCAGCTTTTGCAGCACTTGTTTGCTGGGCCCGTACATAGCCACCTGACCGTTTTTGAGCATTAAAAGCTGCTGGGTAAACTGCAAAAGCTGCGGTCTGTGCGTGACCAAAACCAGGGTCATCTTTTCCTGTTTGGCCTGCTTCATTATTTGCAGCAGGGCCTTGAGGCCTTCTTGGTCCAGGTTGGAGTCAGGCTCATCCAGAATAAGTATCCTGGGTTCCCCGAACAGGGCCCTGGCCAAGCCAATGCGTTGCCGCAGGCCTCCTGGAAGATTCAAACCCCTTTCCTCCAGCTCGGTGTCGTAGCCTTGGGGTAGCTGGCTGATTACCTCGTCCACTCCAGCCTTGCGAGCTGCATTCTGTATAGCCTCCAGATTGGTCTCCTGGAATCTGGCAATATTTTGTCCAATTGTCCCAGCGAACAGCTCCACATCCTGGGGCAGGTATCCCAGGTAGCGGCCCAACTGTTCCTGGTCCCACTGGTGCATGTCAGCGCCGTCCAGGCGCAGGATCCCGTTTTGGGGCTTCAAGGTTCCGGTAAGTATCCTGGCCAGGGTGGTCTTGCCAGCTCCACTGGGGCCGATCAGGCCCAGGGTTTGGCCTGGCTGCAGATCAAAGGAAATACCCTTGATAATGGGCTTGCCCCCTTGGCCAAAGACCAGGGACTCAGCCTTGAGCCTGCCCTGGGGCGGTGGCAGCTCCAGATGTTCCTCTTTTTCCTTTTCTTTGAGGCCAGCCAGGAACTCCCTGAGGCGCAGGAATGCATCCCTGGCGTTCTGGTACTCCTCCCAGCCGTTGACCACCATCTGCATGGGCATGATCACCCTGCCTGCGATGATCACTGCTATAATCACAAACCCGCTGTCCATGCCGCCGCTTAGGATCATGCCAAAGCCCACCCCCATGAGCAGGACCTGCATGATCCAGCCCATGGACTTGGTGATTGCTGAATGCACCCCTGCCTTTTCGCTGGCCTCGGTTTGATCCTGGACCATTTCATCCTGCATGGCCCGCCATCTGTTTGTTAGCTGGGGCTGCATGCCCATGGCCCTGACGGCCTGGGCGTTGTGCACGCATTCCTGGGCAAAGGCGTTAGCTCGGGCAAAGCGCTGGTTGGAGCTGCGCAGAAGCTCCCGGGTGGACTTGCGGGTGGCCAGCTTAGTGCCCAGAATGATCAGAATACAAACTAAGGCCAGGATACCCATTAGCTTACTGATGAAAAATACGAGTGCCAGCTGCAGCGGAGCGATCATGGCGTCCAGAAAGGCCGTAGAAGTAGGGGAGTTCAGAAAGCCCCTGACCTTGGAGAGATCGTTCATGGCTGAGGAAAACTCGCTCTTCTGCCCCAAGGCCCGGTCCCGGAACATACCCAACAGGATCTTTTCTCCCAGCTGCTGGTTCAGGTACACGGAAAAGCGGCGCAACAGGGCAAAGCGCAGCACATCGAAGATGGTCATGAAAACCAGGCCGGCCAGGGCTGCTGAGGCAATGGCCACAATGCTGGATATGCTCTCGCTGGGCACCACGAACCTGATGAGCATGATCATGTTGAAAGGCAAAGACAAGGTCAGCAGGACCACGAACACGCTTAAGCATATAGCCAGGATAAGTACTTTTCTCAGTTCTTTTTCCATCTCTTATTCTCTTACATCTACTTTATATCCAAGCACCCACATGGAAGTATGGGTGTTTGGGAGTATCGGATTGACTTGTTGTGACATTCTTCTCCTCTTCCACACCCAAACTCCCCTACTCCTGGGCGGCTGGCCTGTCAATCTGACGGATAAGCACTGGCAGCCTGGCAGCCTCAACCCATTTGCGGCCTGCCAGGCACTCCAGGCTCAGGTGATAGGTGCCGAACTCCTGAAGATGAAGGGAGTTCACTCTGAAATTGAGCCTATGCCTGAGCCGATCCAAGACCAAGGGCTTGGTTTGCAGTACGGTTTGGCGTTCTTGTCCAGGAGTTAGCAGTATAATCCGAAAACCCACCCTGATCTGTTCCTGGTCCTGCTTTTCCCAGAGGGTGCCTAGGAAGACCGGTCCGATGCTCACCGGCAAGCTCGAGGCACTGCCTTCCTCAATGCAGCGCACATAACTCACGGCATTGGTTTCCTGGT
>JBKGXZ010000097.1:0-6381 GCA_046546355.1 Desulfohalobiaceae bacterium
TACAGATGCCCGCCGATGCTGGAAATGCCCTTAGCCAGGCGCAGGGTGGGCCTGGAAACCAGCTCCTCCTCTATGATGTAGATCTCATCCTTTTTGATGGCCTCTAGCATGTGCAGGCCTGGCTCATTTCGGATTTCGCGCTTGCTGGGCTGATTCATAGGCCCTTTTTGGGAAAGGTAGACCTGGATGTCTTCAGCTTTGGACATCAGGCGCTCCTTGCCGTATTCAGCTATATTCGTGCCTCGGACCTGTTTGGCATCCTGGGCAATGTTCTTACCTCCTGCAGCCTGCAGGGCGAATATGGGCATGGAACCCGGGGCAAAGGTCTTGAGCTGCCCGTGCATAGCCTCGAAAAAGACCTGTTTTTCATCCTGCACGCTCTGGCTGAGCTCCCGGGCATGGTCCACAGCTGTCTGGAAGTTCTCCTGCATCGCCTGGGCCTGTTCCTGTTTGCCAGTCAAAACACCCAGGATCTGCCAGTAGGTGAACATCTCCTGGACGTTTCCAGGCTGCAGGGAAACCACAGTGACCCCGGAGCGTTCCAGGGTCTGGATCAGTCTGGTATAGCCCTCGTCAATCATGGGTCTGACCAAGACCAGATCCGGCTTTACTGCAAGAATTTTTTCCGGGCCCTGCTGATAGGAGAGGGACTGCTTTTCCCTGGCCTGGGGAGGGTAGTCCTCGTTTTGGCCCACTCCTTTTATCTCCTCATCCAGACCCAGGCTGAACAGGTTCTCAGTGTGCGCGCCGTACAAGGAGACAATACGCTGGAAGGGCTCTTGGACATGGATCTCCCTGCCCCCGGAATCCATAATTTTATCCTCGTCCAGGACCTGCATCTCCTGGTCCTGGGCCCTGGCTGCAGCAGGAAGCAGCAAGAGCAGGGCTGTCAGCAGGAGGAAGGGAATACTGTTGTTGTGCTGTAAGGGACTAAGCATTTTTTAACCTCAATGAATATATTTCAAGTTCAAAATAAGTACCATGTCTGCAAAGCCGCAGGCACAACGTAGCATGAAAAAATGTGAGCGGACACCCAGTTAAATATCCCTAAGGGTCCCGATTTAACAAGGCAAGCAAGGTCCGCCCCTACGGCTGCTATCCCAATTGTGGTTCAACTCGTAGGGGCGAAGCTTGTCTTCGCCCACAAGGCCGAGCAAAGCGAGGCATAATTATTCTGCATTTCTGTTCATAATATTGAGTTCAAACAGATACTATTCAACCTCAAAGCAAATTGTTGAAAATGGAAAGCAGAACCAAAATGCTCTGGACTCGAATCAAGCATACATTTACACGACCAGAGATATCTCTTAAGTTTTCACCCCGCTTCTTCTCCAATGCTGTACACCACCTGGGCGCTCTTGGCGTAGTCATCGTAGTATACCTTGGCCGGGATCTCGAATATCCACTGCAGGTTTTCCTCGTTTAGCACCTCCAGGGTGGGGCCGTGCAGGAGCAGCCTGCCCTGCTTGAAGAATATCAGCTCCTGGCAGAAGGCTGCAGCCAGATTGATATCCTGGAATACAGCCAGGATAGTGGTCCCCTGTGCGTGGTTTTTTTGCTGCAGCAGGGAGAGCAGATGCAGGCCGTGCTTGATATCCAGGCTGGAGGTGGCCTCGTCCAGGATGAGCACCGGCGTGTCCTGGGCCAGGGCCCGGGCAAATACCACCCGCTGTCGTTCGCCCCCGCTTAGCTCGGTCACATATCTGTCTCGCAGCTGGGTCAGGCCGGTTTGTTCCAGGACCTCTTCCACCTTGTCTCTATCCCTGGCTCCAGGCGGAGAGAATCTGGACAAGTACGGATAGCGGCCCATAAGCAGGACCTCCAGGACCCGGAAAGGAAAGTTCAGCTGAAAATCCTGGGGCACCAGGGCCAGCTCCCTGGCCAGCTCCTTGCGGCCCCAATCTGCCAACGGCCTACCCTGGTAATTGATCTTCCCGCTGCTGGGTATCTTGTGCCGGATCAACAGATCCAGCCAGGTGGTCTTGCCGCTGCCATTGGGACCCAGGATGCCGCATATCCTGCCTGGAGGCAGGGTAATATTGATGTCCCGCAGGATTTCGGCGTCCTGGTAGTTGAAACATATATCCTGTAAGCTAAAAGGCATAATCAAGTTTATCCAGCTGCATACTGCATCTGCTTTCTGCGGAAGATATAGCAGAAGAAAGGCCCGCCGATCAGGGCTGTGAGCACACCAATAGGCACTTCTGAAGGGAGAAGGGTCCTGGTGGTGGTGTCAGCAGCCAGAAGCAATATGGCTCCGGCCAGCAGGCTGGCAGGCAAAAGCCTCCTGTGCTCCGGGCCGGTGATGGAGCGCATCATGTGCGGGATAAGCAGGCCCACGAAGCCAATTATACCGGAAACAGAGACACAAATGGCAGCCACCAGGGAGGCGGTAACCAGCAGGATGATGCGCAGCCTGCTGGTGTCCACGCCCAGGGAGGCTGCAGCCCTGCTGCCCAGACAGATCAGGTTCAGATCCCGGGCATAGACCATGAACACGCAAAAGCCAAACAATATCAAAACCAGGGTCAAAAGCAGCTCCGGCCAGGTGCTGGAGGCAAAGCTGCCCATGAGCCAGAAGATGATCACTGAAACCCGCTCCTGGGCCAGGTACTTGAACATGCTGATGCCTGCTGACAGGATCGCGCCTACTATGACCCCGGACAGGATCAGGTTGTTCGAGGACAGACCGCCTGCGCTGGAGGAGAGATAGACCACCAGGAGCAGGGTCAGGCTGCCGCAGATAAAGGCGAACAAGGGCAAGGTGTACAGCCCTAGAAACTGCAGATTGAACAAGAGCACCAAGGAGGCCCCAAAGGCAGCCCCAGAGGATACGCCCAGGGTATAGGGATCCGCCAGGGGATTGAGCAAGAGTCCCTGGAAGATGACTCCGGACAGGGCCAGGCCCGCGCCCACCACGGCAGCAGTGAGCACCCGGGGCAAACGGACCTCGAAGATCACTGTGCGCAGCAGCTCCTCTATCTGCTGCAGGTCTTGGCTCTGGCCGCTGAGCTTGAAAAAGATGGCCTTGGAGGTGGTGGCCAGGGGAATCTGGATGTAGCCCATGCTGACCGAGGTCAGGATCAGGGCCAGCAGGCAGAGGGCCAGGACCAGGATCAAGTTGGTAGTGCGGATTCTCATGTAAGGAGTCTTGCCCACGATTTGCAAGGAAAAAAGTACAAGCGATAAAAAGGCCTTAAAAGCAGCAAAAAAATCCCGGGCCGAATGATCGACCCGGGATGTCCCATTTTCATCTCCGGTTGTCCCGCCCTTTTCCCAGGGACGCCTAGGGTCCAGACAGGTCTTCTGACTCCCGGATCTTCCTACCTACCGCGCCTTCCCCTCCCCCTCACTCACTTTTTGGGTTTCGATTCCTTTGCATCCAGCTGGGAGCTTCGCACAACAAAAAGTGAGTGAGGGGGGAAAGTGGCCTGGTTGCGGCTTTCGTCCCCGGTTACAGCGACGGGTTCGTCCCTGACTTGCACAGGGTTCCCTATTAAGCGCTTTGGCGCATCTGGACCAAGACATACAGCACTTATTCAGTGCAGTAATGTTCATATCAACTGTGCAAGATATCCTGTAAGGTTTGATAAGTCAAGCTCATGATCACACCAGGATTGAGGTTATGCGACACTGGCTTTCACGGCCTGGATCGCCAGGCTCCAGCTATACCATAAGAGGGCGAATAATCATTCGCCCCAACATGCAAAAATTACGCGTTCCTTCCTGGATCAAACTAAACGTCTGTGAGCAGCGGCGGCGCAGGCTTCAGACAGCATGAATGAGAGGATTTAAACAGCTTCAGAAATTTCTACTGTTATATTATACCCCAAGCGCCGAAGATAGTCTTCGCAATCCTCCCATGTTAACCCAAATTCTCGTACATCAGCTAAGCCTAGACGACTGATTATATCTCTGAGCTCATGGAAATACTCTTCTTCGAGCTCTTCTTCCATTATAGCGTTTTCTGCCCATTCAGCCAGCTCTTCAAGGTTGATACGGCGTTGGAGATAATCAGCTATTTTAGCTGCAGTTTGTTTCCTAGTGATCATTTGGCTACTCCTTAATTATTTTATGGCCTTTATCCCTAGGATATTTTTCATGGATTTCTACTAATATTCCAAGATTATTGTATATCTCTTGATGGAAGCTCAATGTCCTCTCTTCTGAATCAACCTTTTTTATGTATTTGGCTTTCCAATTAAATTTGCCTATTACTTCAAGCCAGTAACATCTTCCTCCCTCCGAGAGCTCTTCCCAAGCATGAAATTTTTTCTCATTCTGCTTGCGTTTTTGTTCCTTCAATTGAATGCCTCTCAGTATATATTATTAAGCTGCACACCAAGTGTAAAGCGTATAATGTAAGTAGTCAGGGCTCGATCTCATTTCCACGTCATTGAGCTTTATTACTGGGCCGGCAATGATAGGATGTGTCTGAGCTGGCAACACCTTCTGAACGGATAGGTATGGTCTTGGCCTGCACTTAACTATTCCCCTAGCCCTTCCAGGTAGTTCAAATCCTTGGCTTGGGTGTTCTTGGTGCCTATAGCCAGTACCTCTACCCTGCCGGAGCTGCTCTTGCGCCAATACAGGCGGCCCTTGTGCGCGAAGCCGCTCTCCCAGGCAGTTAGGCTGCTCCTGGAGAAGACCTTCCTTTTTACGCTGATCAGGGAGGGATCAGAGTTCAAGATATGAATAATCTCCTCAGCCTTGAGCCTAAATTCTTCAGGCAGCTGGGAAAAGCCCTCCAGGGCCCGATCCTGGAACACCAGGTTCTTGTACAGGGTCTGAAAGCGCTTGCTGTAAACATTTTTCTGTTTTTGCAGCTTCTTGTCCGTGGTCTGGCTTGCTGTCTCCATCTCCTGCAGTTTCCGGGCCAGTTCTTGGACCTCCTGTTCCTTGGAGCGACGCTTGGCGTCAGCAGACTGTAGCTGCTCTTCCAGGGCCTCAAGCTCTGCAATAGCCTCTTCCTCAGTGCTGCGCAGCCGGGAGTCAGCAGCCTTGAGCCTGTTCTGCAGCTCAGCGATCTGCTGCTGGAAGGCCTTATGACGTTTTTCCGCCTGTTCCAGGCTCTGTCTCTCCTCTGCCAGGTGCTGCCTGGCTGCCAGCAGCTCCTGACTTTGCTTCTGGGCGGCTTTCTGCGAGGCATTAACCCTGGACTGGTAGGAGAAATAAAGCACCAGGCTGAAAGCAAAGATGTAGAACAGCAGCACCAGGTTGGCCAGCCAGGTATTGCGAGGGATCTGGACAGCCAGGCTCAGATTCAGGCCCTGCTGCAGCAGGCGTTGATTCTCCAGGGCTACCAGATTGTTCTGCAGCTGCTTGTACAGCATTTGTTCCAGTGCCAAGGAGGAATGCACAGAGCTATCCCGGAGCTCATAAACAGGATAGAGCATTTGACCGTCCCTGGTTCGCACCAGGACCTGAAATTCCACTCCCAGCCTGGTTGCCCTGCGGCTCTGCCTAAAATCCTGGATGTTGCTTTGAACCTCATGGTCCAGTCTGATTGTGCCCTGCAGCAAGTCCTGCCTGTGCTGGATCAGGCTCTGGCTCAGCTCCTGCTCCCAGGCCTGCTGGAGGTAAGCCTCCAGACCCTGCAGGCTGAAGATATACAAAACAGGAGGCAGGAAAATGCACAGATAAAGGACCCTGAAGGACAGCAACTTGACAGGGCCCTGGTCTGAGTTCGCAAAAAAAATTTTGAGTCTTGCAATGATGTTCTTAAGGGTCATGGCACAGCTAAAAGCAGGCATTGCTGCGGGGTAACCAGTTGCTTATTGACGACACGGCAACAGTAAACTCAGGGGATAATACTTTGCCCTCAGGGCATCAGGCAAGGGTCTTGCGCAGACAAGCCAGCGAATGCGGATTGAGACTTCATCAGATATCTAATCTTCTGGCTGTGCGGGAGAGCTGGAGATGATGCGGGTTACGGTGGGCAGGGCTTCTGGCTCCTGGGCGCTCTTGCGGCGGCTGTAGGCCCTGATGCCCAGGTAGGCCAGCACCAGAAAGCCCATGCTGAACACCACTGCAGATGCGTCCTGATGGCCAAGGGGATTCAGGGCGTTGCCCAGGATAGCGCCCAGGATCAAAAAGAAAAGGGGGATCAGATACAGGATAGCCACTGCTTTCTTGGGGTTTTCCAGGGCCATGCTGATCTCTACCTGCTGGCCTGGTCCTGCGCCCACGGGATTCAGGGCCTCAATCAGCATGTGATCCTGGCCAAAGGGGTGGCAAAAGCTCCTGTGCCCGCAGGATTTACATGCGGCTCCCTTTTTGACCTTTATCTGGATTTTGCTGCCAGGCAGGGTCTTGACCACCTGCCCCTGTTCCAAGGCTGTATGCCCGGACATGGGGTTTAATCATCCTCCATAAAGCTTT
>JBKGXZ010000098.1:0-6279 GCA_046546355.1 Desulfohalobiaceae bacterium
CCCACGGCTTACCTGATAAATAAACCAGAGGTCCACGGCAAAACCGTATTTAGCTGGCTGTCAAGTGCGTGTTATGCACAGCTGAACAAGGAAGGGTCAGGGGGGAATTCATTACGACACTCGAGATATGGCAAGTCACTACTCTTTGATCGGCAGCAGATTGAAGCTGACCAGCTCCATATCCTCCTGGAACTCCTCTCCGCATTCCAAAGCAGTGTCGTTATCCTCAGCATACATCCAGTTGACCTCCACCTGGACTCCCTTCTGGGCCGCCTCTTCCAGCCGATCAAAAAAATTCATGAATACTTTGGAGCTGCTGCTGTTGAAGTAGATCAGCTCAATATCCACCTGCACCTTGTCCTGACTCAGGCTGCTCAAGTAGGACTCCAGCCAGTCCAGCATCGGGGTGTAAAACTTGGCTGAATTCTCTGGATAGGACTCGCCCTTTATCTGCAGATGATGCTCTTGGGGGTCGAAATGTATCCACGGAGTGGATTTGCTTTGCTCGCGAATGAATGCATCCATAATTTCTCCAATCAATCCAATCTTATGCCGCAGCTATAATCCAGACCGGATCCTATTAAATAACTGCCTTGACGACAAAGAAGCTGTAGCCATCTTCCATGTCTGCAATCTCAAACTCGATGGGCTGAGATGCCTTCCTGGCCATTTCTATGAATCCCAGTCCGGCACCCTTGCTGGCATCCTCTACTTGGCTGCGCCTTTGCTGCTTATAGAACTGCTTGAGCTCCGCCTTGTCCATGGACTGGATACTACTCAGCTTGTCCTTCAGGGCAGCCTCCTGCTCCTGCTCGATATAATTCCCGCTTATAATATAGAAGTGCTCGCCTTCTTTGCCCACCAGCAGCACTCCATAGCTTATCTCCTGCTCTGCCTCTTCTGTAGGCACCCTCTGGGCTGAATAATTGATAATATTTTGCATCAGCTCCACAAAGATGGAAAACACCTTTTGGATAATATTGGTGCTGGTCTCCTCCAGGCTCATCTTCTGCTTCAAAGTCTGCCCGATCCCCTCAAGCAGACTCTGCGAGATAGGCCCGCTAAAGCTGAATATTATGCCCTTTTCCTGCAACTGCTGATAAAATTGGTGCACTTCTTCCTTCATAATTCCCGTCCTGAAGCCATTGTTTACTGTCTGGGTCCCTTTTTTGCGTGGAGATACAAACAAATTGCAAGCCTAGCTCTTTGATGTTTCTGCCAGATGTCTTGGTTCATTGGCCACTGTACCTGCAGATCTGATTTTTGCTGCCACACCTAGCCCTGGCCCAAGCCCTCCTGGCCCTGAACCTGATTCCGGCCTGCCTCTTTGGCTGCGTAGAGTTGCCTGTCAGCTGCCTCCAGCAGTTCCATGTATTTGTCCTTTTCTGCAGGCACAGCACAGGCCACGCCTGTGCTCACAGTGACATAGGAAGCGACCTGGGAATACCCATGCACAATGCCCAGCTCACAAATACTGGCCCTAATATTTTCAGCCAGGCCCATGGCAGCGGAAAAGTCTGTCTCCGGCAGCACCACAGCAAATTCCTCGCCCCCGAATCTGGATACCAGATCGCTGCTCCTTTTAACACAGGAGCTAAGGGTCTGGGCTACCAGCACCAGGCAGTCGTCCCCTGCGCTGTGCCCGTAATGATCATTGAACTGCTTGAAAAAATCAATATCCAGAATAATCAAGCTCAAGGGCTGCTCGCTGCGTACAGCCCGCTGCCACTCTGCTTCCAAATATTCGTTGAATCGCCTCCTGTTGAAGATGGAGGTCAAGCCGTCCACATAGGACATCTGGGACAGCTTCTCCTTATGCTTGTGCAGCTCAGTGTTCAGCTCACTCAGATCGTTTTGCATCCGATCCCCCATCTTCACCAGGCGTCTGGTCTGCTTGAACAGCTTCTTGTAGGCATCCAGGAGGTCGCAGTAATGGCTGTACAGGGGGTTGTCAGCGAAATCCCCGGACTGCAGCACCTGTTCTGCCTCCTCAATTATCCTGTACTCCCGGGCGAAAAGATCCTGATCCGTCAACATCCCCTCCTGATTATCATCACCGCCCAGAGCCTGCTGCAAAAAGTCGTTTCTGCAGCTGAGCTTTGCACTGCCGCAATCACGGCTCCAGGCTAAAGCCCACCAGGGTCACATCATCCCTTTGCTCCTCCTGCCCCTGATGCTCAGCGAACATCTGCAGCAGGGCCTGTTTTTGCCCCGGCATATCCCTATCCTGGATAGTCTCCAGGAAGGCCATCAGGCGCTTCCTGCCCAGGGGCAGGCCCGTGGCCTGGCCTACCTGGTCATAGATCCCGTCAGTGCACAGATAAAAGCTCTGTGTATCCTGAATGGGGATAGTATGGGTCTGGAATGGATATTCAGGGTTTGCTGAGCGGTATCCCAGGCTCTGCCTGTCTCCCTTTATTTCAGAGATACTGCCTGCCCTGAGCTGGAACAGGCTTAGTCTGCTGCTGGAGAAATACAAGACCCCCTTGGAGCGGAAATACACGCAAAGCCCCATATCCAGCCCGTCCTCAGCAAAGCTGGAAGCATCCTGTCTGGAGAGCATGCTCTGTACCACCCGGCTGACCTCCTGCTGCACCCGGGCTGGATCCTCTACTCCAAAGGAGCTGACCACCCGATCCAGGGCAGAGACCGCAGCCATGGTCATCACCCCCCCTGGCACCCCATGTCCGGTGCAGTCCAGCACAGCCAGGGCAAAGCCGTCCCCATGCTGCCTGCTCCAAACCATATCCCCGCTGATCACATCCTTGGGCTTCCAGATGCAGAAGCTCTCCGGGATCAAAGCCTGGAGCTGTTCCTGCCTGGTCAGGATAGCCTGCTGGATGGTCTGGGCATAATGGATGCTTTCCATGACCTTGTCCAGGACCTCTGTCTTGGCCTGACTGGCCTCTTCAGCCCTCTCCTTGGCCTCCTCCAGCTGACCGGATTTCTCTTCCAGCTCGCGGGTCCGCTCCCTGACCTTATCCTCCAGCTCCCTGGTGTGGCTCTTGATCTCTTTCACCATGCTGGAGAAAGCCCTGGTCAGGTCTCCCACTTCGTCAGGCCCGGCAGAGGGCAGGGAGACATCATACTCCCCTTGGGCCAGGGCAGTGGCTGACTGGTGCAGCTTATTCAAGGGCCTGAGCACTATCCTGTCCACCCCGTAGCCGAACAACAGCAGCAAAAGAACCAGCATCACAGCCAGGGCTGCCCCAGCCATGCTGATCCAGGTACCTTCCAGGACTTGCGCTGTCTGCAGGTCCACGGCAGTTGCCACGTGCCAGCCGAGATCCGGGAGCCAGGTCAGGGCCAGCAGCTGTCTCTTGCCCTCCACTCCGGCCCAGAAGGTCTGCACTTGCCCTGGGTTATTTTCAGCCTCCTGCATGGCCTGCTCCAGCCTTTCAGCCTGCTGCGGGGTGGAGAGCTGCTGCTGCAGGGAGGGCTGCTCCTGGTCATCAGCTTCCTGCTTTTCAGCCTCTGCCCCTGAGCCGAAGGCAATCAGGCTCTGGTCCGGATGGGCTTGGATAAGGCCTTCGGAGTCCAGGATCATCGGGGTCACCCCGGGCTCCTCCGCTGCGATGAACTCCTCCAGGAAAGCGGTCAATTCCAGGCCCGTGCCTGCCATGCCGATCTTCTGGCCATCATTCCAGACCATGACATTTATCCAGACCTGGACATTATCCAGATGCACATCCGGATTGACGTTGATAGTATATGTATCAAAGTCCTCTATGGTGGTGAAATACCACTCGTCATCAGCATTATCAGCATCCAGATGGTAGCGGGGCTCCTGGCTGTATTCCTTGTCCGGACCGTTGAAGAAGTAGGCCAGGGTCTCATGGTTGACCAGGAAATAATTCTCGCCCTGGAAGGCCTCCTGATAGCTGTCAGCTTCCTGGAAAAACCTGGTCTTTTTGCTATCCGAATCTGGATCCTCCAGCCACTGCCGCAGCAGGACCGAATCAGCAAAGCGCTGGGCCAGAGCCAGCTCCCTGCTGACAGGCTCCTTGATCTTCTGGGCCCTGAGCAGTGTAAAATTCTCTGCATAGGCCCGGCCGAGATGCTCTTTGCTCTGTTCCAGGATATGCCAGCCTATAATGATGGCAGGGGCCAGGGCCACCAGGCAGGCCAAGACCAGGGCTAGCATGGATTTGGTCCTCAGTCTGAATCGAAAAATACCCATTTCACTCTATGACCTCTACAGTGTACATGCTTACAGATGGCACAAGCTGTGGCGCAGCCTGTTGCAGGCCCCAACAGCTGCCTGGAGCTAAACAGTCCGAGAATATGCATGTTGCTTTAACACAGGCTGCCAGCCCAAAGCAATCCTGATGAGCAGACAATATTGTTTCAATGAAAACCCAGCCTTGACTTTGCCCTGGAAAAGGTCCAAGCCTGAAGTCTAGTGCTAACTTTCTGGCAATAATCTTATACAAAGGAGGGGATTATGGCCAAATACCTCTTTATCCTGAGCAAGGACGACAACGAGGCTGCCACCAGGTGCTTCCAGTTCGCCAAGGTGGCCAAGGACAAGGAGCACGAGGTGGAGATGTTCCTGGTGGATGGCGGAGTGATGTGGGCCAACAAGGACCGGGACCTGTCCCAGAAGACTACCACCGGGGACGCTCCAGGGGACTATCTGCCCACCTTGGTGGACAGGGAAGTGCCCTGCGGGGTCTGAATCCCCTGCGCCAAATCTCGTCAGGTGGACGAGAGCAAGTTCTACACCAACATGTACCTGGGCGGTGCGCCCAAGATCATTGACCTGGCTGAAGAGGCCCGGGTCTTCAACTTCTAGGCGGAGGCACAGGGCATTGCGATCTTGACCCGGGTCAGATCCTGGCTGTCATCCACTTCCAGCTGGATCTCATAGCCCATGGTCTGCGCCGTGAGCCAGGCGGAGTATGTGCCCAGGCCGGTGCCGTGTTTTTTGCCGAAAGTCCTGTACTTGGCAAAGAAGTCCTCCCGCACTGCCTGGGGCACTGCTCCCTGGTTGACAATACTCAGCCAGAGCTGCTGGTTTTGAGAGACATCCATGACTACCTCCTGACCCTGGGCAGAAGCCTCTACAGCATTCACGAATAGATTGGCCAGCATAGTGTATAAAAGGCGCTCCTCAGCCTTAACCAGTAGGGAGTCTTCTTGCTCCAGGGCAGCACCATGCAGCTGGATCCTGGCCTGCAGACCTGCAGCCTTCAGCCTGGACTGGTTATCGGTTATCAGCTGCCGCAGCACTGCCAATAGATCCACCTCCTGGGGCTGATATGCATAACTGCCCATCTCCATCTTGAACATGTCCAGGGACAAATTGACCATGTTCAGCATCTTCCAGCCGGTCTGCTCGATATAGCCCAAAAGCTCCCTTTGCTCATCGGTCAGGTTCTCCTCCTGCAGCATGGCTTGAGGCAGACCAATAATCCCATTCAGAGGGCTCTTCAGGTCGTGGCGCATGATGCGCTCCACGTCCACCTTGATCCTTTCCAGGTTCTTCTGGTCTGTAATGTCCTCCTTGACCCCCACATAGTTGATGATCTGCCCTGCCTCGTCCTTGACCGGAGCAATGGCTGCCTGCTCCCAGTACAGCTCCCCGCTTTTTCTCAAGTTATGGAACTCCCCGCGCCAGGTCTTGCCGGAGCTGATGGTCTCCCACAGCTCCCTGTAAAATTCCTGGCTGTGCTCCCCTGACTTGAGGATCCTGGGATTCTGGCCCATTGCCTCCTGATAGCTGTAGCCGGTGATCTGGCTGAAGGCCTGATTCACGTATTCGATACTGCCCTGGGTATCCGTGATCACTATGGGCATGGGGCTGTTCTCCACTGCCAGTCTGAGCTTGTTCAGCTCCAGCTCCCTTTGCTTGCGCTGGGTCATGTCCAAGCCCAGCATGGCCACTCCGCTCAGCTCCCCGGTTTCCGGATCCAGCACCGGAAACAGGTAATGCTGCATGGTCCTGGCCCAGTGGACTGTCTCGTACTGCAGGGGGTGCTTGCTGCTTTGCATCACCTGCAGCATGACTCCAAAATCCTTTGCTGCCTGCTCAGGCAGCAGATCAGTCAGCCTCCGGCCAGGGAGGTTCTGTACAGGAGTGCCCAGCCGCCTGGCCACAGTGGAATTGGCCTGCCGGATCCTGCCCTGGGGATCCAACAGCAAAGCAGATTCCTGAATAGCCTCCAGCAGGGAGCTTAGCTGTTCTGCCTGTCTGGCTATGGTCTCTTCCGCCTGCTTTTGCCTGCTGATGTCCAGGAGCACCCCTTCCAGGAATACAGGCTGGCCCTTTTCATCCGG
>JBKGXZ010000099.1:0-6239 GCA_046546355.1 Desulfohalobiaceae bacterium
ATAATTTCTATACAAACTGACCCGGACTTGTCAATAAAAAATTACAGGAAATTTACGATCAGCAATATGCAATA
The DNA here is from genome assembly GCA_046546355.1 of Desulfohalobiaceae bacterium. Lineage (GTDB taxonomy): Bacteria > Desulfobacterota > Desulfovibrionia > Desulfovibrionales > Desulfothermaceae > CAZBUB01. The sequence goes on from JBKGXZ010000099.1 coordinate 75, forward strand.
ATAACGAAGAGTTATCAATGCACTGCGTCCAAAAGCAGATTGTCCCGGTGAACCACTGCCTGGCTGTATACAGCGTGCCCCAGCACTGATTCCAGCTCCGAGGTCTTTTTGCCAGCAATCCTGCTTAGCTCTTGGGAATCGAAGTTGCTGAGTCCCACGCCCAGCTGGCTGTTGTCCGGCCCCAGCAGCCGTACCAGGTCCCCGCTGCTGAACTCGCCGCTGACCTGCTTGATTCCTGCAGGCAGCAGGCTCTTGCCCCTGAGTAACACTGCATCCGCTGCCCCCTGGTCCAGATACAAAGCTCCCAATGGATCCAGATTGTAGGCCAACCAGAACTTCTTTTGGGGAATGGTCTTGCTGCCAGGCATTATCCAGGTACCCAGCTCTTCGGCATTGAACACCCTCTCTAGGACGTGCGGTGTCCTGCCGCAGACTATCAGTGTGGGTACCCCCAGCTGATAAGCCCTGCTGGCTGCCATGAGCTTGCTGTACATCCCTCCTGAGCCGCTGCTGCTTTTGCCTTCACAGGTGGACTGCAAATCCAGACCCCGCACATCCGGGACATAGTCCAGCCTCCTGGCCTGCTCATCCAGTGCAGGGTTGGCAGTAAACACGCCTTGTTCACTGGTCAGATTGATGAACAGCTCTGCCTGTACCAAATTCAAAATCAACGTGGCCAGGAAATCATTATCCCCGAACTTGAGCTCCTGGACCACCACTGTGTCGTTCTCGTTGACGATAGGGATGATATTGCTCTGCAGCAAAGTGGAGAAAGTATTCCTGGCATTCAGGAACCTGTGCCTGCTGCGCAGGTCGTCCCTGGTAAGCAGGACCTGGGCGGTGGTCTTGCCGTAGCGTTCAAATGCCTCATCGTAGCTGTGCATGAGCCTGCTCTGCCCGATAGCTGCGGCTGCCTGTTTCTCTGGCAGGCTCAGCTCCCTGTGCTCCAGTCCCAGGAAACTCTTGCCTGCAGCTACTGCGCCCGAAGAGACCAGTATGAACTCCCTGCCTTGATCGTGCAGGGCTGCTATCTCATCCGCGAGCCTGTTAACCACTCGCAGATCCAGACCATGCTTGGAGGTCAGCACCGCGCTGCCTACCTTGAGCACGACCAGCCTGGAGCTGTCCAGAACCTGCCTGCGCTGCTGCCTGTATTCCTGGAGCTTGGCCTCCTGTTGCCTGCTGCTCATAGCTTGCCTCACTGCAGGACTATTTCCCACAGGGTGTCCAGGACTTCCTGCAGCCCTGTACCCTGCAGAGCAGAGATGAAATGGATCTTTCTAGCCTGTTTACCAGCTATCTCCTTGAGCCTGCGCAAATCCTGCTCAGCCCAGAGATCAATCTTGTTGATAGCCAGGACTTGCCTCTTCTGCGCCAGCTCCGGATCAAAGGCTTCTAGTTCCTTGTTGAGCAGCTCGAATCCAGCCCAGGGATCCTCAAGATTTATATCCTGGATACTTAAGATATGCAGCAGGACCCTGCTTCTGGCAACGTGCCCCAGAAACCTGCACCCCAGGCCATGACCCTGATGGGAATCCTGGATCAGACCCGGGATATCGGCCAAAGTCATGCTTCTGCCCTTGATATCCCTTATGACCCCCAGATTAGGGCTTAAAGTAGTAAAAGGATAATCCGCAATCTTGGGCTTTGCTGCAGAAACCCGGGAGATGAAAGTAGACTTGCCTGCATTGGGCAGGCCCAGCAGGCCCACGTCAGCCATCAACTTGAGCTGCAGATTGATGCTTTTCTCTTCTGCAGGCTCACCGGATTGGGCATATCTGGGAGTCCTCTGGGTGGAGGACTTGAAGTGGATATTGCCTTTACCCCCTCTGCCGCCCCGGGCCAAAAGGGTAGTTTGGCCCGGGCTCACCAGATCTGCAACCAGCCTGAGCCCTTGAGCCTGATCCAGCTCGAAAGCCTGGGTACCCATGGGGACCTGGATGTACAGGTCCTGGCCATCTCGGCCTGTCTTGTCCTTGCCCTGCCCAGGCATGCCGTTTTGGGCCTGGAACAGCTTTTTCCAGCGAAAGTCATACAGGGTGAGCAAGGCCTCGCTGGCCTGGAGGTACACATCTCCGCCGTTTCCTCCATGCCCCCCGTCCGGACCGCCCTTAGGGACATACTTCTCCCTGCGGAAGGATACGCAACCGTCTCCTCCTTTGCCGGAAACTACCTTTATCTGGGCCTCATCCACAAAATGCATAGCTGTATACTTTGTGCGCAACAAGCTAGCAAAGACCAGGTTGCCTTGATTTGGAACAGACTTGCAGCAGACAGGGAGACTTGGAACAAGATCATGGCAAAAGGATTAAAAAAGGGCAGAAGGCAAGCCTTCTGCCCTGGCAAAAAACATGTGCTGCAGACCCTAGGCCTGGACAGGCACTATATGCACCCTGGTCTTGGACTTGCGCTTCCTGGTATATTTCTCAAACTGAACTTTGCCTTCTGTCAGGGCAAAAAGCGTGTAATCTTTGCCCAGCCCCACATTGTCCCCGGGATGGATCTTGGTGCCCAACTGCCTGACCAGAATATTTCCAGCCTTGACTTGCTGCCCTCCGAAGCGCTTCACTCCACGCCTCTGGCCTATGCTATCCCGGCCGTTCTTGGAGCTTCCGCCTGCTTTCTTGTGTGCCATATAGCCTCCTTGCTCTGTAGAGCTAGACTTCGATCTCCTTGACCTGCAATTGGGTGAACTCCTGCCTGTGTCCAGCCCGCTTGCGGTAATCCTTGCGTTGCTTATGCTTAAAGATCATGATCTTCTTGTCCTTGTCCTGCTTGAGGACTTCGCAAACGACCCGACACTGATCCAAATATGGGGTACCCACCTTTATCTCCTCCTGACCGTCCCTGGCCAGCAGGACCTTGTCCAGGACTACCTCGGATCCAGCCTCGGCTTCAATCTTTTCCACATTGAACACTGCCCCTGGACTGACTTTATACTGCTTACCCCCGGTGTCCACTATAGCATACATATCTCGAGTCCTCCCCAAAAAGATAAAAAGAAATCTTACTGCCTTTCAAAGCTCAAGTCAAGCTTTGGGGTGCCCAGAAAAAGTGTTCAGACCTTGATTTTGTATCTGAAAGCAGGTTAATTATCTACAAACAGCCCGAAGAATTGCTTGCGGCAGCAGGCAGCAAGTCGCCCCCAGCCTGGGACAAAGCTGACCTGCTGCCTTCTGGAAGGGACTGCCGGCTAGTGGGTCAAAGGCCTGGCTTCTTCCTTGTACAAGCGATATACAAAGGGCATGGAGTTTTCCTGGCCGCAGAATATTTCCTGCAAGCCCACGTCCTCCATGGCCTGGGGCAGGACTTCGTCCATGTGCTCAGCCTCCAGGATATTCAGCCCTTTCAGTATCTCCCTGGGCACTTCCTTGAGATCCTTCTTGTTCTCAGCCGGTATGATCACTGTACTTATCAAGCCCCGTTGCGCCGCAAGCAGCTTCTCCCTCAGGCCTCCTACTGGCAGCACCCTGCCCCGCAGGGTGATCTCCCCGGTCATGGCCATGTTATTCTTGACCGGGACATTCAGGAGAGCGGAAACCAGGGCTGTTGCAATGGTGATCCCTGCAGAGGGCCCATCCTTGGGAGTGGCGCCTTCCGGGACATGGATGTGGATATCCACTTCTTTATAGAACTCTGAGCGCAACCCGAAGAGCTCTGACCTGGAGCGCACATAGCTAAGCGCAGCCCGAGCAGACTCCTGCATCACGTCCCCTATCTTGCCGGTGATCTCAATCTTGCCGCTTCCAGACATCAGGGCCACTTCTATATTCAAAAGCTCTCCGCCCATCTCTGTCCAGGCCAGTCCAGTGGAAAGCCCGGTCTGGGATTTCTCTTCCTTTTGGCCGTAGCGGTACCTGGGTACACCCAGCAAATTGGGTATGCTCTTCTTGTTGACCTGCACCGGCTTGTTACCCTGGCCATTTTCCACCAGGCGCTTGGCTACCTTGCGGCAGATTGTGGCCAGCTCCCGCTCCAGATTCCTGACTCCGGCCTCCCGGGTATACTTGCGTGTTGTTTCCTGCACAGCTTGATCCGAGATATGGATATTGTCCTCTGTCAGGCCGTGCTTCTCCATCTGCTTGGGTATCAGGAACTGCTTGGCTATCTTCAGCTTCTCGGTTTCCAGATATCCAGGCAGGGTTATGACCTCCATCCTGTCCTGCAGGGCCCACGGAATGGACTGCAGCACATTGGCGGTGGTGATGAAGAACACGTTGGAGAGGTCGTAATCCAGGTCCAGATAGTGATCGTTGAAGGCATAGTTCTGCTCCGGATCCAGGACCTCCAGCAGGGCGGCAGAAGGATCGCCTCGAAAATCGGTGCTCATCTTGTCCACCTCGTCCAGGCAAATCACCGGGTTGTTGTATTCCTGCCTCTTCAGGGTCTGCAAAATCTTGCCCGGCATAGCACCTACATAGGTACGGCGATGCCCCCGGATCTCTGCTTCGTCCCTGACGCCTCCCAGGGACAGGCGCTGGAAGTTGCGATCCGTGGCCCTGGCTATGGACCGGGCCAGGGAAGTCTTGCCCACGCCCGGAGGCCCCACAAAGCAGAGGATGGGACCGCGCATCTTGTCCACCAGTTTCTGCACTGCCAGGTACTCCAGGATCCTTTCCTTGGGCCGCTCCAGGCCGTAATGGTCCTCATCCAGAATATTCCTGGCCTGTTCTATATCCAGGCTGGTTTCCTTGAGGTAATTCCAGGGCAGGTCCAGAATGCAGTCCACGTAGTTGCGCACCACTGTATATTCGGCAGAGGAAGGGGGCATCTGCTTGAGCTTCTTGATCTCCTTGCGACCCTTTTCCTTGGCCTCCTCAGGCATGTCCTTGGCTTCCAGGCGCTCCAGGAGCTCTTCCACCTCTGCGCCTGGATCGTCCTCGACGCCCATCTCCTTGTGGATGGCCTTCAGCTGCTCATTGAGGTAGTAGTTCTTCTGATTGCCTTCGATCTGCTCCTTGACCCTCTCGTTTATCTTCTGCTCTACCTCTGAGAATTCCAGCTGGCCCATGAGCAGGCCGTAGGCCTCCTCCAGCCTGGTCACCGGATCCTCTATCTCCAGGACCTCCTGCTTCTTGCTGAACTCCAGCTTGAGATGGGGCACGAGCATATCCGCCATCTGACCCGGATGCTGTGTCGCATTCAACGCCTTGACCGTCTCCTGGGAGATCTGTTTGTTGTCCTGGGCGAACTTCTCCACCCCCTCCCTGGTCATGCGCATCAAGGCTTCTGCCTCGGCACCGGAGACTTCATTCTCCGGCAGATAGCTGACTTCCACCAGGGGGAAATCGCTGCTGCTGGAGAATAAAGGATCCTCTGCACTCCAAGTAGCCCTTTGCAGACCCTCGAAGAGCACCTTGACAGTGCCGTCCGGCAGGCGCAAGAGCTGCAGTACCTTGCATACCACACCCACCTGGTACAGGTCCTGGGTGGAAGGAGTCTCCAGCTCCGGGCTTTTCTGGGTTACCAGGAAAATCTTCTTCTTATAGTCCACCAAAGATTGCTCCACAGCCTGAATGGAGCTCTGCCTGCCCACATAAAGGGGAATAATGGCCTTGGGGAACATGACCACATCCCTGAGGGTCATCAGGGGCAGGGTCATGCTCTGGCCTCCCTGTTTATACTGCATAATTTTTCTCATTTGGATTGATAGCTCTGGATACAGCTATTTGGGGTTTATGTCGCTTAGACTTTTCTAGGCTTTAGGCTTTGCTTATGCCTGCCGGGAAACCCGGCTCTCAAAATGCCTCTCCTGGGTTCCCTCCGCCTTCATGGCTGGTCTTTACCCCCACTTGTTACCGTGGGATAAGGAAGAGGTCATTTTTCAACCACCCCTTACCCCCCGGCACTCACTTGCTCAAGCACGTATCAAGTATTATTGCCCCGCCAAGTGAGTGCCGGGGAGGGGAATCAGAACCGCTTGATCTTGCTCAATATTTAAGGTCGTCGATCCCAATAAACTGAGGAGGATAACCAAAAGACGAATATGGAAGCCTGCTCCTCTTAGCTCCCCTCCTTGGCAAGGAGGGGCAGGGGTGGTTGGGATAATGTTTCTTAGACCTTATTTTTCAGTATATTATTAACCCACTATGTCAAGTATGTGCTATGCTCAGGCCTTCATGGCCAGGAGCGTAGAGCGTTTTCGGCCCTGCTTGCCTGTAAGCA
>JBKGXZ010000100.1:0-6127 GCA_046546355.1 Desulfohalobiaceae bacterium
CTCTTAGCTCCCCTCCTTGGCAAGGAGGGGCAGGGGTGGTTGAAAAATGATACCTGCCATCAAACCTATCTGGCCCTCACCGCCAACAATTCAGCCTTGGCTGTCATCTCTCCCTTGGCCCACAGCTCCACTTCCACCTGCATGGAGCGCTCCCTTGCCTCCAGAACCCTGCCCTGCAATAGCAGCTCGGTATCCATGGGCGTGGGCCTCAGGTACTCCACAGTCATCTTCCTGGTCATGTACATGGTCTCCTGGCTGCCGGCTTCAGGCTCCTGGTACCTGGCGTGGTGCTGGCCCACCGCAGTCCAGATGCCATGACAATCTAGGAGAGTGGCTATGATGCCTCCATTCAGCACCCCTGGGAATGCTGTATGCTCCTGGCTGGGCCTGAACCTGCAGACTGCTGTATCTCCCTGGAGATAGCTCTTGATCCTTAGGCCCTCCTGATTGTCTGCGCCGCAGCCAAAGCAAACCCGGGCTGGGTGCCCGGCTGGAAGCTGATCCTGCAAGGGAATCTCGAAATCCATATCCTGGCTCCTTTCTTGGTTACTGCCCAGTCAAAGCTCCTATGGCATTTTTTGCAGAACTTTTGGCTCAGAGTACTAGTTCATAGCCCGCCTGCAGCAGGTCTTGCTCTCCCACTGCTCCCAGTCTTAATACCCACAGTCGATTCTGCCCTGCAATCTGAACCACTGTGGAAGGCAGACCGCCTGCAGGCAAGGGCCGGCCATCCAGGAAAAAATCCACCTTCTGCAGCAGATCCGGATCCAGATCTTCCGGTCTGGCAGCAGGAGGCTGCAGGGAAATATTGGCGCTGGTGGCTACCAATGGCCTGCCTGCCTCAAGGCAGAGCCTTTGAGCTATGGGATGCGGGGTCCAGCGCAGGCTCACATAGCCCTGCTCATTCTGGATCTGGCTGGGCAGGCCGGGCTTTGCGGGCAGCAAAACCGAAAGAGGACCGGGCCAGAAACTGTCCGCCAGCTGCTGCAGGTCGACCTGGCTGGAGCAGCTGCTCAGCAGCTGCAGCTGCTCCAGCCCGCCTATCAGCACCGGCAAGGGCTTGGCCTGAGCCCTGAACTTATGCTGAAACACCAGGCCGCAGGCCCTGCTGTCCAGGGCTGAGCAACCCAAGGCATAAAAGGTCTCTGTGGGATAGATGAGAACTTTGCCCTTCAGGACTGCCTGAGCCGCCTTGTCTATGTCTTGCATGTTCTCGCTGCCTGGGCTCATTTTGATTTTCTTATTGGAATTCTTCTTTTATATTCCGCCATTACGAAAGTGAGTGCCGATCTGGACATGACTTATGCCTCATGGCAAACTTATTGCACAATTTTGATCAATGATCACCCCAGGGAGATTTTTTCCGCCCTGAGCGGAGACGTTTCTATTCAGAAGGAGCAGGCCATGAAAATAGATCCGGATCAGATGAAGCAGATCCAGGAACAGATCCAAAAGCAGCAGTCCGGGCAACCCGGTCAGGACTCAGGCTTTGCCAAGGTCCTGGAGCAGCAGTTGCAGCCTGACAAGCAAGCCCTGGAGCAGACCAATGCCCCCCAAATGGACAAGACCAGCCTGCAGACCCTGCATACACAGCTCAAGACCCAGGGGCCAGAACAAAGCAGCAATACCTCCGAGGCAGGCCCTATGCACAAGCTAGAAAGCCTCTTGGGCCAATGGGAAATTTATTCCCAACAGCTGCAACAAAACAAGGGGCTGCGGCAGAGCTATCAAACCCTGCAGAACATAAACTCTGATCTCCAGGATCTCAAGCAGAGCCAGGATTCGGAGCAGCAAGACCCTGAACTGGCCTCCTTGTTAAGCGAGCTGGAAATCATGGCAGCAGCAGAGGAGATCAAGTTCAACCGTGGGGACTACCTCTAAACAGGGCTGCAGGCTCCGCTAACCAGCCCAGGCTGTATGGATTCAAGTCTGTTCCTGCTGCAGGGGATAGCGCTGCAGCAGGCTGTACTCCGGGCCTGTGGGCTTCAGGGTGCTTTGCCACAGGCAAAAGGAATCCACGCTGAATCTGGGCCAATGCAAGTTCTGCAGATACTCCAGAAAGCCCTTCCAGTCGTCCTCTTTGGCTTGCTTCACCCTGCCCAGGGTCAAATGGGGCTTAAATGGCTGCTTGCCTGAATCCTGGCCCAGGGGCTGCACTGCCTGGGCTATAAGGGAAGCCAATCTGCTGCATTCCTGGGCCCCAGACTCCACTCCGGCCCATATCACCCGAGGCTTCTTCCCTGGTGGGAAAAAACCTCCGCCCTTGGCCTGCATCTCGAAGACCGGCATCCGCACCTGTTGCAGAGAGCTTTTCACCCCCTGCAGCTGCTCCTGGCTTATCTGACCCAAGAAGCAAAGGGTCAAATGCCAATTGCCCTTCCTGGTCCAGCTGACCCTGGACCGCAGACAATGCCGCCAGTGGTCTACTATCTCCTGCAGGCCCTCCTGGTAGCTCTGGGGCAGCTCTAGCCCCACAAAACAGCGAATCGGCATCTCACCCCCCAATGTGTTTGGGACCATGCACAAACCAGGGCTTGTTGTTATCTGACAGTTTACCATGTTCGTCAAGACAGAGCCGTGTCAAGCACTGTCCAGGCCTCAACTTGACTGATCTCCTGACTGCTGCCCAGCACCAGGACTAGTCATGAAGCAGCTGCAGAATAAGCTCCCAGCTCCAGCAGCCAGGCTTGTAATATTAAGGCATTTCTGCTACCCAAAATAGCTTGGACACCTCAGAAATGGCCGCTGACAGCAGCCTCTAGCAAACACCGGGCCTGAATTCCTTTTTTTTTGCCACTGCACCTCAAAGACCTTTAAGGAGTAGCGCATGGAAAACCAAGAGCAGGAAGTGCAGGAAACCTCAAACTGGTATGAGCTGGACATCCACCCGGTGGTATTCGGGGTTTCCTCTGCTATCATCATAGGCGCTGTGGTTTTGACCATCATCTTCCAGGATTATGTGGAGTCCATCTTCGACGGCATCCAAAGCAATATAGCTGTCTACGCCGGCTGGTTCTTCATTTTGAGCATGAACCTGATCCTGATCATGGTCTTTTCCTTCCTGTTCAGCAAATACGGCGACATCCGCCTGGGCGGTGATGACGCCAAGCCCCAGTTCAGCATCCTGGGCTGGTTCGCCATGCTTTTTAGCGCAGGCATGGGCATAGGTCTTCTTTTCTATGGTGTAGCTGAGCCCATGTTCCATTATGCCTCCTCCCCTCTTGCGGAGTCTGGGACAGCAGAGGCCGCCCGGGTAGCCATGGATATCACCTTCCTGCACTGGGGGCTGCATCCCTGGGCGGTATATTCCCTGGTGGGGCTGTCCCTGGCCTTTTTCTGCTTCAACAAGGGGCTGCCCCTCTCCATCCGCTCTGTATTCTATCCCTTTTTCGGGGACCGCATCTATGGCACTCTAGGCAATGTGGTAGACATCATGGCCACAGTGGCCACCCTTTTCGGTGTGGCCACCTCCCTGGGCCTGGGCGTGCAGCAGGTCAACGCAGGCCTGGCCCATCTGTTCGACATCCCCCAGACAGTCTGGGTGCAGGTCCTGCTCATTGCCGGGATCACGGCCATCGCCACCTGGTCCGTGGTTATGGGCTTGAATGCCGGAATCCGCAGACTAAGCGAGATCAACCTGTTTTTGGCTGCCCTGCTGCTGCTGTTTGTGCTTATCCTGGGCCCCACCTTGTTCGTTTTAAATGCCTTTGTGGAGAATATCGGCTACTATGTGCAGAACCTGCCTCAGCTGAGCACCTGGAATGAGACCTATGAGGCCACCAACTGGCAGCAGGGCTGGACCGTATTCTACTGGGGCTGGTGGATCGCTTGGTCCCCTTTTGTGGGCATGTTCATCGCACGCGTTTCATATGGCAGGACCATCAAGGAATTTGTGCTGGGGGTGCTCTTCGTGCCCACTTTGATCACTTTTCTCTGGGTCACGGTCTTCGGCAATACAGCGATCAATATAGAGATGTTCGGCGCAGGAGGCATCGCCAAGGCAGTCCAGGAAAACATCCCGGTCTCCCTGTTCGTACTCCTGGAGAGCTTTCCACTGGATATGATTACCTCCTTGCTGGCCATGGCAGTGATCATCTTTTTCTTTGTCACCTCTTCTGACTCCGGCTCCATGGTCATAGACATGATCACTTCCGGAGGTAACCCTGATCCTCCGGTGCTGCAGCGCCTGTTCTGGGCGCTCCTGGAAGGAGTGGTGGCAGCGGTGCTCCTGGTAGGCGGAGGGCTGGCGGCCCTGCAGACCGGGGCTATTACCACTGGATTGCCTTTTGCCCTGGTGCTGCTGATCATGGGATTCAGTCTACGTCGGGGGCTTGCGGACTACAAGGGCCAACAGGGTTTCCAGCTGCCCCCCTACGAGCATGGCCTGCGCCTGAAGACCCGGGCTGTAGCCCCGGCTGGGGCCACCTTTGGCCGCAGGCATCTCTGGCTGAAGAAAAAGGGCTAGCTGCTCGGCTTTGTTTCGGCCGCTTAAACCTCAAACCAAGAGGATAAAGCCATGTTTAAGCACTGTATCGCCTTGTTGGCTATTCTGGCAGCAATATTGGCCTGCAGCCCGCTGCAGGCCCAAAAACAACAGGAGCCCTTAAAACTGGCTTATGTGGCCTGGTCCTCTGAAATCGCCAGCACTCATCTGGTGCAGGCGGTATTGCAGGAAAGGATGCATATCCCTTGCGAAATCATAGAGATGCAGGCAGACCAGATGTGGGAAGCAGTAGCTGCAGGAGAGGTGGATGCCATGGTCTCGGCCTGGCTGCCTGAGACGCACAAGCATTATTATGAGCAGTATGAGAACCAGGTACAGAACCTGGGCCCCAATCTGGAAGGGGCCAGAATCGGTCTGGTGGTGCCCAACACCACCCTGGGCAGACAGACCGCTGGCACAGGCCTGCGCAACCAGCCTTACATCACTATAGACTCCATCTCGGAAATCAAGGAACACGCGGAGAAGTTCAGACACAGGATCATCGGAATCGACCCTGAATCCGGGGTAATGCACAGGACCAAGGAGGCCATGCAGGCCTACGATCTGGATAATTTTCGCCTGACAAAGGGCAGCGAGGTCTCCATGACCGCAGAGCTCAAGAATGCCATCCTGAAAAAGGAATGGATAGTCGTCACCGGCTGGGTGCCCCATTGGATGTTCGCCCGCTGGGACCTGAAGTTCCTGGAGGACCCTGAAGGGGTTTACGGCGGCGAGGAGCATATCGCTACTATTGCCAGGCAGGGACTTGAAGAGGACCGGCCCGAAGCCTACGCCTTTTTGCAGCGTTTCCATTGGAAGCCGGAGCAGATGGGCCAGCTCATGCTCTGGAACCAGGAAGACGACGGCTTATATCCCTACGAAAACGCATTGCGCTGGATCAGGAACAACAAGAAGCAGGTCGATTCCTGGCTGCAGGAATAAAACCCTGGCTCCTATAACCTGCCTCAAAACAAAGGACAATTTGCATGCTACAAAATGTGACCCAAAAATATTCCGGCGGCTGCATGATGCTTATGCACAAGCAGGGCCAAGCCCTGAACTTCCTGGGTACCTGCTTTTTGGTGCATGGCCAGGGATACCTCCTGACCGCAGCCCATCTCTGCGACCCGGAGCAGGAGCTCATGGTGGTGCCCAATCCCCAAGATGAGGATTTTCTGCCTGTGACCCAGGATAAGGTCTCTCCTTTGCCGGTCTCCCTGGTCCAGGCCAATCAGGAGAACGATGTGGCCCTGCTGCAGCTGGATCCTGACCTGGACATCACGGCCCCGGACCATATCGTGGGCAATCCGGAGCAGATCGCCATCGGCACCAGCCTGGCCAGCTTTGGCTTTTCCTTTGGCTACTACAGGCTGCACAACCTGCATGTCATGGACGCGGTTTTGACTTCCAAGATCACGTCTTTGAATGAGACCAACCTGCTGGTCTTCAACACCATGATCCATCACGGGGATATCGGTGGCCCCCTGGTCAACGTGCTGGATGGCAGGATAGTAGGCCTTATAGCCGGCAGGTTTGATCCGGAGGTCATCCTGCACAAGCAAAGCAGGGCCCAGAGGGAGGACACCTATCAGACCAACATCTCCTATGCAGTATCCATAGAATACGGCATCCAGATTATGCAGG
>JBKGXZ010000101.1:0-6064 GCA_046546355.1 Desulfohalobiaceae bacterium
CATCAAAGCGCATCTGGGTATCTGCCACATGCAGCTTCTGGATCATGCCCTGGGAAGCCAGCATATCCAGATTCCTGTAGATGGTTCCCAGACTGACCTTGGGCAGACGGTTGCGTACCATCTCATAAACCTCGTCAGCCGTGGGATGGGTCTGCACTTTCTGGAGCTCCTCCAGAATGGCCCTGCGTTGGGTCGTGAATCTAAAACTCATAATTTACCTGCCCTGAATAAGATTAATAATAGTTACTCTATTCTAACAAGATTTTGCATGTCAAGAATAAAAATCAGGAGCAGAGACTTTTGCCGCAGATTTCAGCTAAGGAGTCTTTTTCTCCTCCAGCTGATCGTCTTTGAAAAGCTTGTAGTGCACAGAGTCCACCAGGGCCTGCCAGCTGGCCTCAATAATGTTGAACGACACTCCCATGGTGATCCACTTGGATCTCTGGTCCCCGGATTCAATAAGCACTCTGACCCTGGAGGCAGTGCCGCTGGAGCTGTTGACGCTCGGTGACAGGACCCGGACCTTAAAGTCCAGGAGGTTCATATCCTTGAGATTGGGATAGAAAGTCTCCAGGCCTTTGCGCAATGCATTATCCAGCGCGTTAACCGGGCCTTTGCCTGTGGCTGCGGTGTGTTCCACCACCCCTCCCACCTGGATCATCACCGTAGCCTCGGAAAAAGGGTCCTGATTCTCCTGTTGTTTGGCATCCATGACCCTGAAGCCCAACAGGGAGTAATACTTGCGCATCCTGCCCAGTGCCCGGTAGAGCAAAAGCTCGAACGAGGCCTCGGCCACGGAGAATTCATAGCCCTTGCTCTCCATTTCCTTGACCTGGCTCAAGAGCTCAGGCACGAAGGGATCGTCCCTGTCCAGGGACAGCCCGTATTGCCTGGCTTTGAACAGGATGTTGCTCTTGCCCGCCAGGTCCGAGAGGAGCACCCTTTGCTTGTTGCCTACGCTTTCCGGACTGATATGCTCATAAGTCCGGGGATTGCGCCTGATAGCGCTGACATGCACTCCGCCCTTATGCGCAAACGCGGATCTGCCCACATAGGGCTGACGGTGGAAGGGCCGCAGGTTGGCAACTTCGGAGACATAGTGGGAGACGCTGCTCAGCTTGGTCAGATTGTCTTCAGGCAGGCATTGATAGCCCATTTTCAGCTCCAGGGCCGGGATGACGGAGCAGAGGTTGGCGTTGCCGCAGCGTTCCCCAAAGCCGTTCATAGTGCCCTGGACCTGTACCGCACCAGCTTGAACAGAGGCCAGTGAGTTGGCTACAGCCAACTCAGAGTCGTTATGGGCATGGATGCCCAAAGTAGCTTGGGGCAGCTCCTGGCTCACCTGGCGCTGGATATCCACAATTTCCTGGGTCAGCGTGCCTCCGTTGGTGTCGCAGAGCACCAGTACGTCCGCGCCAGCCTGCAGGGCCCTTTGCAGACAGGCCAGGGCGTAATCCTTGTTCTCCTTGAACCCATCGAAGAAATGCTCTGCGTCAAAGAAGAGCTCCTTGACCTTGGGTCTGAGATACTGCAAAGAGTTCTGGATAAGATCCAGATTCCTGTCCATGGAGATGCGCAGGGCCTCCTTGACATGGATCTCCCAGGACTTGCCGAACAGAGTAACTGCCTGGGTCCCGGCCTGGAGCATCTTCTGGAAGCCTTCATCCTTCTCCGGGGAGCCCTTGGGATTGTGAGTGGCTCCAAAGGCAACCACAGTGGCTGTTTTCAGGGCATAATTCTGAATCTCCTGGAAAAACAGCTCATCCGTGGGATTGGATCCGGGCCAGCCGCCCTCTATATAGTCCAGGCCCAGATCATCCAGCTTTTGAGAGATCCTGATCTTGTCCTCTGTGGATAGATGAAGATCCTCTGCCTGGGTGCCGTCCCTGAGGGTTGTGTCGTAGATACTTATTTGCCGGGTCATATTCTGAACTACTTCAAGGTTTCCTGCCGGGGTTCCTGCTCCAGGCCAAAGGCCTCGTGCAGGGTGCGGACAGCTAGCTCTGTATACTTTTCTTCAATCAGACAGGAGATCTTGATCTCCGAGGTGCTGATCAGGATGATGTTGATGCCTTCGGTCTGCAGCGACTTGAAGGCTATCGCCGCCACTCCGGAATGGTTGCGCATGCCCACTCCAATTATGGAGACCTTACTGACCTTGGTATCCTGCAGGATAGCCTTGGAGCCTATATTCTCCTGGTGGCCTTGGATAATCCTCAATGCCTTGTCCAGATCGGTTTTGCTGACCGTGAAGGTGATGTCTGTTCTGCCCTCCCGGCTGGGATTTTGCACGATCATATCCACCACGATGCCGGCTGAGGCCAGAGGCTCGAAGATCGAAGCTGCTATGCCGGGCTCGTCATAGACATCCACCAGGGTCAGCCTGGCCTGATCTTTGTCATAGGCTATGCCTGAGACCAAGACTTGTTCCATGTCCTTGTCCTCCTGCACCAGCATTGTCCCTGGCTCGTGGCTGAAAGTGGAGCGCACATGCACCGGGACGTTGTATTTCTTGGCGAATTCCACTGATCTGATCTGCAGGACCTTGGCGCCCATGCTGGACATCTCCAGCATCTCGTCGTAGGCGATTTTGTCCAGCTTCCTGGCCTGGGGGCAGACGTTGGGGTCTGTGGTGAACACGCCAGGCACATCTGTGTAGATCTCGCAGACTTCAGCCTGGACTGCCGCCGCCAGGGCCACAGCACTGGTATCAGAGCCTCCGCGCCCCAGGGTCGTCAGGCAGCGGCTCTGATCGCAGCCCTGGAAGCCAGCCACCACCAGGACATCGTGTCTTTGCAGCAAGTCTGACAGAAAATCTTCCTCGATTTCCAGGATCCTGGCCTTGCCAAAAGAACGATCCGTGAGCATGGGGATCTGGAAGCCCAGCACAGATCTGGCCCTGATGCCCTCTTGCAGCAGCAGGAGGCTGAACAGGGCCACTGAGGTCTGCTCTCCAGTGGTCAAAAGCACATCCAGCTCTGCAGGATCAGGCCTGGAGGTGTACTCCCTGGCCAGAGACAGGAGTCTGTCAGTTTCCCCGGCCATGGCGGACAGGACCACTATGACCTTGTCGCCCTGGTCCAGCTTGTTTTTGACCCTGTCTCGAACCTGCTGCATACATTCCAGATTGGCTACTGAAGTGCCGCCGAATTTCTGGACCACGATCCGCATCTGGCTCTACTCTCCTTTTGCCTGCATGATTAAGCCTGATTGCCTTGCTTGTTCCCATAGAGGCTGCAGACTGCAGCCAAAGGCCCTTACAATGGCTGTCCTGCCCTGCATCTGGCTGCGCAGAGCAAGCAGGTAGTAATGTTTTGGGTAATCCTCTGCAGCTAGATTTTCACTCCATTCTATCAGGACTATGCTTTTATGCCCCTGGCCCAGGTTCTCCCACAGACTTTCCGCTGCCTCCGGACCGGAAATCCGGTACAGATCAAGGTGCAGAACCTCCGGGTCAGTAGGGTAGATGTTCAGGATGTTGAAGCTGGGGCTGCTGACCTGGGCCAAATCTCCTCCAGGCAGTGCTCGGGTCAATCCTCGGACCAGAGTGGTCTTGCCTGCACCCAGCTCCCCCTGCAGCATGATAATACCCGGAGCCCCCCCATGCTGGGCAACTGCTCTGGCCAGCAGCTGGCCCAAGCGCAGGGTGTCCTCAACTTCGGGCAGCAAAAACTGCAGCTCAGGATTGTGATCCTGAGGGGAACTCGGCCTAAGCCATGACTCTTGCTGCATTTATCCTGCAACCTGCCTACTTGATAAGGGTCTTCAGCACGTCCTCCTTGCCCACTACGCCTATCAGCTTGCCGTCCTGCACCACAGGTATGGTGTGGTAATTCTTGCGGACCATGGTTTCAGCCACCTCCTCCAGATCCGCCTCCTGGGATATGCTGACCGGATCCGGGGTCATGGCTTGCTGCACTGTAGTGGCGGACATTTTCTGGACCTCCTTTTCCAGCAGGCTGTAGGAGGACAAGGGGATTATGCCGTCCAGCAGGGTGAACATGGTGGGCAGGGGCAGCTTCTTTTGCTGGCTAATAATATCGCTTTGGCAAATGATGCCTACCAGCTTGTTGTCCTGATCCACCACAGGCAAGCCGTTGACATGCCTTTCCAGCAGAAGAGCCGCAGCTTCTGTAATCTTGGTCTCAGGGCTGACCGTGATTACATCCCTGCTCATTATCTCTGAGACCTGGGTCATGTTGATTTCTCCATTTTATTGCAGAAGTTCCGGGTTCTTAAAAACGACAGGGATCAGCCTTGCTGCCAAGCAGCAGCTCTGGGCAGACAAAAGGGTAGCTCATTGGCGATCTCCTGGGCCAGATTGCCCCTGCCCGGCATTTGCTGCTGCAGCCTTTCTCCAGCCAGGCCGTGCCAATAGGCTCCGGAGCAGGCAGCGTCCAATGCTCCCAGCCCCCTGGCCAGCAGACTGCCCAAAATCCCGGACAGCACATCTCCAGATCCGCCTACAGCCAGGCTGGGGCAGGCAATAGGGGAGATGTGCGCATTGCCGGAAGGATCGCTGACCACAGACCCAGCGCCCTTTAGCAGCAGCACAGCATTAAGCTCCTGGGCCATCTTCCTGCAAATGCTGATTCTGTCCTCCTGGATCTGCAGGGTGCTCATGCTGCAGAGCCTGGCCATTTCTCCGGGATGCGGAGTCAGTATGGAGTCCTGATCCAGGTTAGAGCGGCAGACCTGGTCCTGGGCCATCCAGTATAAGGCATCAGCGTCATATACTGTTGGCGGATGCTTGGACTCCATATAGCTCTGCAAAAACTCCTTGGCCCCTTCATCCCGGCCCAGGCCCGGTCCCAGGATTACAGAGTCGAAAATATCCAGCCTGTGCTGCAGCTCCTCTGCACAGCCAGAGGACCAGTTTTTGCCCGGCCCAAGGGGCAGGGTCATGATCTCTGGCCAGCCCTGCTTGATCTCCGGGGCCAGGTGTTTGGGGCAGGCCACTGTGACCAGGCCGGCGCCTGAGCGCAGTGCCCCTAGGGCAGCCAGCACCGGAGCTCCGCTTAGGCCGGATGAGCCGCCCAGGACCAGTACATGTCCGAAAGTTCCTTTATGGGCGCTGGCTCCGGGGTTAGGAATTATTTCCAGTATCCCTGAGCGCAGCCCAAAACTGGCTGGAGGATTGTCCTGCTTTATATGCCAGGGAATACCTATCTGCTGCACAGCCAGCTTGCCTATGTAGTCTCTGGCCTGGGGCAGGAAAAGCCCCAGCTTGGCAGCCTCGAAGGTCACTGTGACCTGGGCCTGCACCGCCTCTGGAGAGGGCTGGCCGGTATTGCCGTTCAGCCCGGAAGGGATATCCAAAGCCAGGACAAAAGCTTTTTTGCCCAGCCGGTTTATGTGTCTGATCCTTTCCAGGTAATCAGCCCGCAATTCCCCCTGGAAGCCAGTGCCCAGCAGGCCATCTACCAGTATATCCGGCTCGGGAAGGAAATCCAGGTTATATTCTGGCAGATACACCAGGGGCACCTGGTTCTTCTTGCACAGCTCCAGGTGGTAGGCGGTTTCTCCCTGGTACTTGTCCTGGTGCCTGGAGTGCAGCACCAGGCATTTTGCCCCGTGATCAGCCAGATGTCTGGCCAGGGCAAAGGCATCCCCGCCGTTATTGCCTGAACCGGCGAACAGGGTGACCTGCTTGCCACTCACTTGCCCATATTCCTGCAAGAGCACATGCAGGGCCTCTCTGCTGGCGTTCTCCATGAGGATCTTTCCGGAGATGCCAAATTCCTGGATACTGATCCTGTCCCAGGTGGCCATTTCTTCAGGGCTGGGCAAGGGCATGCGCATATCAAAGTCCTCGTTTATTTTTCCAGAATCACCACACAGCAAGCTTGTTGCCTGGTATGGCTCAGACTGGCATGGATGTGCCTCACTCCCAGGGCCTGGGCTGCCTGGTCTGCAGCACCCAGAAATCGCAATTGCGGCTTGCCTGCTGCCTGTTTCTGCATCTCTATCAGCCTGGGGGCTACGCCTGAGGAGAAGCCAGTACCCAAGGCCTTGGCCCCGGCCTCCTTGGCTGCAAACCTGGAGGCCAGAAACTCTACAGGGT
>JBKGXZ010000102.1:0-5988 GCA_046546355.1 Desulfohalobiaceae bacterium
CAGCAGCAAAGCCCCCACTTCCAGGCCCTGCTCCAGAACCGGATCCGCAAGGGCTAGCTGCAGTAAAGACCAAGGCCCAGGCTAGTGGCTACCGGGGCTTGGCTCGGCCCTGAATGGACTGCCTGTTCATAACCAGATCTGGATATATTGAAATAGACATGGGAACAAACCAACGTTTAGGCGCAGCTCTTCGGCCTGCCAGCAGCCCTGGCACAGGAAACAGCCAGGGCCCTTATGGAGCACCGGAGGAGCCCTGAGACATAGCTGGAGGCCTGCATGAAGATTTCCTATCAGGAAGGCATCCTGGCCGCATTTCGGGACGTGAAGAAAGAGGGCCGACCGCTGATTGTGGCCATGCCTGCTGAGGCCACTGAAAACTTCAGCCTGAGCTGCACCCTGAAAAGTTACGAACAGGGGCGCCTGCATCTGGCCGGCCCCTTTTTGAAGGAATCGAACCCGGAGTGGGCGGGCTATACCGTCTCCTGCTGCTTCGACCTCTCGCTCTCCAGGGTGGACAAAGAAGGCGCTTCCTTCAAGTTTTTCACCTCTATTATCAAAGCGCAAAAAGACCCCATGGGCTCTGTGGAGCTGATCCTGGACATGCCGGACAGCCTGGACATGGGCCGTATGCGGTTCAGCCCTCGAGTCGAGCCTGCCCCGGAGCAGATCCTGGGCTTATACCTCTGGGAGGGCAGCCGCTTCATCAGGACAGGCAAGGATGGACAGAAACCAGGCCTGTACCAGCCCCTTTTGCATCTGGAGCATATAAGCTCCGGGACCCTCACAATCGTAGACATCTCCGCCGGAGGCATGAAGCTTCGCATGTCGCTGAAGGCCTTCAGGGACCTGGGCCTGGCCTGGTACAAGGGCAGCTTACTTGTTCTCAGGCTGCTTTTGCGCTCTCCCTCCGGCGAGGAAAGCGAGGAGCACTGGTTGAAGTGCAAGGTCAAGTACAGGCTTGAAGATTTTATTGGCGGCACCCTGGACATAGGTCTGGAGTTCACCCACTACGGCAAGGTGGACAACGGCAAAAAACTGAAGTGGTCCACGATCCAGGGCAACATAGCTGAGGAGCTGTGCGCCTGGACCCAGAAGAGGTATCTGGAGCAGCACCATTTGCAGGCCAAAACCTAATTGACTTGCTTACCAACTGCTCCAAATGCTCCTGGTGATTCTGGTCATAGGGGACATAGGCCGGGATCCGGCTGTCTCCAAAGACCACAAAGGCATACTCCTGGTTGCCGCCCTGGGCCCAAGCCGGCCAGACCCAGAAAAGCAGCGCCATCAGGCCCAAAAAAGCACTGCGCCTTGCTTAAAACCCCCTGCTGCAGCCCTGCCCACCAGGCTGGCCCCTTGATAATTGGCCATTGCTCATCTCCTTGATGCTGTTGTATCCTTGGCAGTTATTCCTGCGCTATTCAAATGCCTCCACCTTGCATGGTCCATCGTTAAACCCAGACAGCAAAAATTTCGAGCTCTGGTAAAGACTGTTTACTTCCAATGCCTTATTTAATGTGTGGCCTGTCACAGAAAAACTGAGGCAGGCCACAGTTGGTTCAAAGATTCCAGTAGGGGAACCCGCGTTGGGCCCAGCTGCTATGTGGATAGTCGAATTTGAGCGAGCGGTAGACCTCTTTAAGAAAGTTCGGGTCATGGGATTTCTTGAAATGCGAGACTCCGCGCAGGAATGTGGCTTCTGGGGCGCTGCCGCTGGAGCGGGATTCCTGCAGGAGGCTGTCTAGCATTTGGATCGTCTGCTCAAGATGACTATTGTTAAAGGCCTGTTTGGCCTGGCCGAGCAGGCAAAAGGGCAGGATCTCCTCCGGGGGCAGAAATCCCAGGACTTCATGGTGAGAATTCCCCTCTGGATCCAGAATAAACATTTTTGGGGTCCATTTGACCTTGAAATCAGTTGCGTAGGGCTGTTCATCATGGCCAATACGCAGAGGAATGAGGTTCTCCGAAACATACTTGCTGACCTTGAGATTTGGATACGTGACCGCATCCATTTGCTGGCAACCTATTCAGCCGGGATTGAAGAAGTCCAGCAGGACAGATTTGCTTTCCTGTTTTGCCCTGGACAGGGCATTATCCAGCTGTGTTATCCAGGTCATTGTTTCTGGCATGGGCTCACCTCCAATTTTTGACTATTATTTTGGTTTACCGAGCCTGCCTGTGGCAGGGCAGACAAGGAGATAACCGCATCTGTGACAGGCAACAGGGCAGGCTTTTCAAGTGCTCGGCAAACAAGCAGCAAGAAGTCTTGGCCTCGCTGTCTCTCAGAAGATAGCATACGTCATTTTTAGCAATTATCGAACCAACAGGCAGGGATGGGTGAGTTTCTTGGTCAGGATAGGATTTACAAAATAATCCAAGCGTAATATTCTGAAAACACGGAAACTCAACCTTTGTCGTGGATATCCTGCGTCAGGAACACATGGGGGGGGCGCGCCTTGCGGGATGGGCAGCTGGACAAAGCCACCTTGCAGAGCAAATTCCAGGGCAAAAAGAGCCTCTTGGAAAAGATGCTGCAGGAGTTTTCCAGGAGTGTGCAAGAGAAGCTTCCGGAAATGCGCTCTGCCCTGGACAGCAGGGACTGGAGTGCCTTGGAGCATATGGCCCATACCCTCAAGGGCAATGCTGCCCTGATCGGGGCCAACCGGGTGGTCAACCTTGCGATGGCACTGGAGCAGGCCAGTGTCCAGGGGGATGCGACTTACCTGGACTCCTGGCTTCCGGCATTGGAACGTGAGGCTTGGAGTGCCTTGAGAGAGCTCAGGCAGTTCGTGGAGAACCTATAGCAAGATATTTGCATGTCCAAACATTGTATCCTCTACATAGATGATGACGGCATGAGCCGTGAAGTCATTGGATCATTCCTGCGCACAAGCGGCTATGAGGTGGTTCTGGCCGCAAACGGGCCGGAAGGCCTGGCCTCCTTTGCCAGCCATGTTCCGGATGTGGTGCTTTTGGATCTGCGCATGCCCGGTATGGACGGTTTCCAAGTAGCTGAGAGGATCAGGGCTGAGAATCAAGAGGTCCCGGTCTTAGTCATCTCGGGTGTGGGGGATATGCAGGATGTGATCAAAGCAATGCGTTTTGGGGCCACAAACTACGTGATCAAGTCCCTGGACAATCTCAGTGTGCTCAATGACGCCCTGGACATGGCGATACGCAATCTAGAGCTGGCCAGGGAAAAGCAGCAGACCCAGGACATGTTGGCCAGGGCCCTGCAGGAAAATAACTTCTATCGCACCCAGCTGGAGTCCATCTTTAACAGTTTGCCAGATGGCATTCTGACTGTGGACCTCCAGGGCAATGTCATGAGGTTTAACAACTCCATACACTCCAATTGCCATTTTGATGCGGGCCTGGTCCCAGGACAACCCCTGCATGAGCTGAGGCGGCACAAGGAAGGGCAGTGTTGCCTGCGCCTGCTGGAGTACACCCTGCGCGAGAACCGGCAGGTTCTAAACCACAGGGTGGAGTGTCCCTGTCTGCAGCATGCGCAAAGGGTAAGCCTGGCTACCACGGTCCCGCTCCGGGATGAACAAGGGGCTATCACCGGAGCGACCCTGATAGTCAGAGATATCTCCAGGCAGGAGAGGCTGGAGGAAGAGCTGCAGGAGCGCAGACAATTCAGGAATATCATTGGCAAGAGTCCAGCCATGCAGCAAGTATATGCCCTGATCCGCAAGCTGGCCCATGTGGACTCCACTGTGCTCATTACAGGAGAAAGCGGGACTGGAAAGGAGGGTGTCATGGAGGCCCTGCATTATGCAGGACACCGTTCAGATGGTCCCTTGTGCAGGGTAAACTGCTCTGCCCTTTCAGAGGAATTGCTGGATAGTGAGCTATTTGGGCACGTGAAAGGGGCCTTTACAGGTGCGCACAAGGACAAGGCAGGGCGTTTCGAAACTGCGCATAAGGGGACTATTTTCCTGGACGAAATAGGAGAATGCTCCCATCGGATCCAGCTCAAGCTGCTGCGGATTCTGGAGACAAAATCATTTGAACGGGTAGGATCCAGCAAGACTATTTCTGTGGATGTACGGATCATATCTGCCACCAATGCAGATCTGGACCGGAAAATTTCCCAGGGCTTGTTCCGCGAGGACCTTTATTACCGCCTCAAGGTCCTAAATATCTTTGTGCCCCCCTTGCGAGAACACAAAGAGGATATCCCCCTGCTTGTGGATCATTTTTGCCGCCACTTCAGCCGGGAATTCCAGAAGGAAATCCAGGGTGTCTCCAGCCAGGTGATGAACATCCTGTTTAGCTATGATTGGCCGGGCAATGTACGTGAGCTGAAGCACGCTATGGAGCACGGCTGCCTTCTCAGCCCTGGCGGCGAGGTCTTTGTCGAGCATCTGCCCCGGGAGCTCATTGAATACAGCAATGCGGGCAATCTGAACCAGAGCTCGGACCAGCCCAGGAAAGTGACCCGGCAGGATCTGGAGCAGGCCCTGGACCAAGCCGAGGGCAACAAGCTCAGAGCAGCTCAACTGCTGGGAATTCACCGCAAGACCCTGTACCGCAAGCTCCACAAGCTGGGCCTGCCCCTGAAATGACCAACCAGACCTGTTGAGCGCTTGCCTGGAGTAGTTCCTGCTCCAAATAGCATTCCTTTGGAAGATCTCGGCTGCCCAGCACAACAGCCCCAGAATATCTTTTTGTGCCCTGTCACAGCCAGGTGTGGCCCTAACTAGCAGCCAAGCCACAAGTTCTGGCTGAATCTGGGCCTGGTCCAGCAATACATCCCCTCCCTCCCTGGCCCCACCCTTATGTCCCTTATCACAGGAGCCAGGTCCTGGAACATATTATTTTTTTGCGTATAGACCTAAAAAAAGGAACGCTCATTGCAAGAATTGCACACTAAGCATCTCGGACAACTCCTATTTGCCCTCGAATCCGGTAAGGGAATGCTATGCGCCAGGCTTCGTGGTATTTTCAGATGCGGGATGGTGCGCTCAGGTGCTTTCTCTGTGCCCATGCCTGCCACATTGCTCCAGGTGAACGAGGACTTTGCAATGTACGCGAGAACAGGAAGGGCATCCTTTGGAGCCTGGTCTACGGCAGGCCGGTGGCCAGGCATGTAGATCCCATAGAGAAAAAGCCCTTGTATCATTTCTATCCAGGCAGTCTGAGCTATTCCTATGGGACAATGGGCTGCAATTTTCGCTGTACTTTTTGCCAGAATGCGGACATAGCCCAACCCAAAAAGATTCTGGGTACCATGCGGGTGCAGGATATCTCTGCAGAAGGGATCGTGTGGGAGGCAATGCAAACCGACTGCTCCAGCATCGCTGCCACCTATACCGAGCCCACGGTATTCATGGAGTACGCTCAGGATGTGGCTCGCCTGGGACAAAACTCCAAGCTGGCCCAGGTCATTGTGAGCAATGGGTTCATGACCCCCAGGGCACTTGAGGACCTGACTCCGGTCCTGGACGCAGCAAATGTGGACCTCAAGTCCTTTCGGGATGGCTTCTATGTGCAGCAGTGCTGCGCCAGGCTAAAGCCGGTGCTGCAGTCCCTGCGCTTTCTGAAGAAGGCCGGGATCTGGCTGGAAGTGAGCACGCTCATTATTCCTGGCTTGAACGATAGCATAGCTGAACTAAGGGATCTGTCAGCTTTTATTGTCTCTTTGGGGGCAGAAACTCCCTGGCATCTCTTGGCTTTCCAGCCTGGGCAGCGCAGGAGTGATCAGCAGGCCACACCCCTGCAGACCCTGCAGATGGCCAGAGAGATCGGTCTGCAAGCAGGACTGCGCTATGTATATCTGGGCAATGTGCCCCAGACAGAGTACAGGCATACCCTGTGTCATCAATGCGGAAGTAAGCTCCTGGACCGCTCCAGTTTGCTGGCTGAGGCAGTTAATCTGGAGCAGGGATGTTGTGTGCATTGCGGACAACCCCTCCCGGGCATGGGTATGGATCTGCAGCACTTGCAATAAAGAGATGCTACATGGAAGAACATAAGCACACT
>JBKGXZ010000103.1:0-5671 GCA_046546355.1 Desulfohalobiaceae bacterium
CCGGTGCTTTTGGTCTTCTGGATCCGGCTGGTGAAGTCTATCAACTCAGGCACCTTGTACGCTGCCAGGCTCCTGCGGCAAAAGCCCTTGAGCTCACCTGGCTCCAATGATGTTCCTTCCTGGTGCAAGACCACCTTGGCAGCCACCACCTGACCCAGGCGATCATGTGCTTTGCCGTACACACAGGACTCCTTCACTGCCGGGTGCCGATTCAGTTCTGCTTCTATCTCCTCGGGAAAGATCTTGATGCCAGCCATATTGATCACATGGTCCTTCCTGCCTTGCAGATACAAAAACCCTTCCTGGTCCAGAGCTCCGATATCCCCGGTTTCAAACCAGCCCTGCTTTAGTGCTTGCCCATGTTCTATCCAGGGCTGGAAATAAGCCTCAAAAAAGCCCGGACCTGAAAAATAGAGCTCCCCTGCCATGAGTCCTCCAGGCCTGGAATAGGCCTGCTGATGAGCCATGTGCAGCTGGTAGTCTGGCAGCACCCGCCCCACAGAGTCTGGTCTACCCTGGGGATCATCCAGGTTGATACACACCAGGCCAGTCTCGATAATGCCGTAAGCCTGGACCAGGGGCATTTGATAGCGGCGGGCAAAATCGTCCTGCACCTGTCTGGGCAGCCCTGCTGCAGTGGAGATGGCCAGGCGTACCGTGGGCATCATCACACCGGAGGTATCTGCCGCGAGCAGGGAATAGTGAAACGGGGAGGCGTAAATCAGACTCACCTGCCTGTCCTGGATGAGCCTTAACCAAGTGGAGCTCCAGATGCTGGGGGCCAGAACTATTGTAGCCCCCACGCTTAAATAGAGCACAATAGTGGACACGAAATGGTGGCTCATCTGCAAGGTCCACAGGATGCTGTCCTGGCAGTCTATCTGCAAGACCCTGTTCAGGGCCTGGATCCTCTCCAGAATTCTCTCGTGGGACAGCACGACTCCCTTGCGCTGGCCTGTGGTCCCAGAGGTAAAGCGCACAAAGGCGATGTGCATCCCTGGAGGGGAGCCGACCCCTTTGTTGAGTACCCGAAAATAATAAGCAGTGCCAATCACAGGGCACTTACCAGGGATCCAGCCTGGGTCTGTTTTATTCTGCCGGATCATGCCCTGCAGCTGCATCTGTTCACAAATCCGCCCTATTTCCTCGGGCTTGGATTCCACATCAACAGGCACCACTGTGGCCTCCAGCTTCCAGAGGGCATAGGTCAGGGCTATAGAGGCAATGCTGTTGGCAAAGCACAGGCCGATCATCTGGCCTGGTGCCACACCCAGCTGCCTCAGCTCAGCAGCTAGAGCGCAGACTATAGCCTCCAGCTCCTGATAGGATACTGCCTGCTCCCCCTGCACGACTGCGGTGTGCTGGGGAAAATGCTGAACCGCTTTTTGCAAGCTATTAAATAGATTCATATCTTTTAACTGCACAGCCTGGAGCTAAGTTTCAGGCCTGCTTTGCAGTCCAGTTTGCATCATCTGCCTGGCCTGGCGCACCAGCTCCTCTACTGAGGTCCCGCCCTCATCCTGGTGGATACTGCCTACCCAGCGCACCTGGATGTTTTTTTCAGGGCGGCTGTTGAACAGTATCCTTCCAGGTGCAAATACCTGATCTGTATTGCTGATACAGACCACTTCCACTGGGGCCCTGCATTGCCTGGCTATCTTGAAAGCCCCTTTATAGAAGCTGGCCAGCTCCTGGTCTGTATTGCGCGTACCCTCCGGGAAGACGAAAAGCACCCCGCCCTTGGCCAGGTAGCCCTGCATATCCTGGATGCGCTCTACCACCAGCGAAGCCAGCTTCTCTGTCCTTTCTGAAGGGATATATCCGGAAGCCTTGATAATCCAGCCAAAGACAGGGATATAGAACAAGTCGCTTTTTGCAATGGTAGTCTGTTTCTTGAAGGTCGCGACCAGCAGCACCGGGTCCAGAAATGACCTGTGATTGCTGACCACCACGCAGGAGCTGAATCTTTTGATCCGTGCATCGATATCGATGTGCAGTCTTGGGACCAGAATCTGCAGCAGGCTTAGGAAGCTCTTGAAAAAAACGTGGTTCAGCCTTTGCAGCGCGATCTGTCGATCCCTGGCCAGCAGCCAGCTCAAGAGGTACAGCGGTGAAAAGAAAAGCAGAAATCCCCAGATGAAATAAGTCCATAACGCTGCGGTGAGCAGGGCATCAGCAACAAGCCGCAGCCAGCTCCGTTCCTGAGACATTTAGACTCCCCAGGCCTTGATGACCAGGTTGGTATTCACGCCGCCGAAAGCAAAATTCTGGATTGCCGCGGTCTTAATCCTGGCCTGTTGCACTTGCCGGACATGGTTTATTCCAGCACATTCTGGATCTACCTCCTCCAGATGCAGGGTAGGAGCCAGGAAGCCCTCCTGCATCATGTACAGGGTAAAGATGGTTTCTATCACCCCACACGCAGACATGGTGTGCCCTGTGTAACCCTTCAGGCCTGAGACAGCAGGAAAATCGCCATAAATATTCTCGATCGCTTTTGCCTCCAGGGCATCACCCATCTTGGTGCCTGTGGCATGCGCGCTCACAAAATCCACTGCCTCCGGAGCTATTCCTGCATCTTGCAGACCCTGAACAAGCACCTGGGTAATGCCCTGCATGCTGGGCAGGATCAAGTCCCCGCCATTATTATTGCAGGAAAAGCCCAGCACTTCGGCGATAATCTCTGCCCCCCGAGCCTTGGCAGACTCGTATTCTTCCAGAAGCAGCGCGCCAGCGCCCTCTGCCACTACCAGGCCGTCGCGGGCCGCATCAAAAGGTCTGGGAGTCAAATGGGGCTGGTCATTGTAGGCTGTAGAACAGGCCAGGAGGTTGTCGAAAACAGCCACTGTAGTAGTGTCATACTCGTCCGCAGCCCCACAGATCATTGCATCCTGCATTCCATACTTGACCATCTCATAGCCATAACCAATGGACTGGCTGCTGGTAGTGCAGGCAGTGCAGGAAGAGAGCACTCTGCCTGTGATACCAAACATCTTGGTGATATTCACCGCAGTGGTGTGCACCATGGAGCGCAGATAGTCCACTGCATTGACAGAAGGAGCCTGGTCCTGGAACAGGCTCTTGTAAATCCTGCGCTGCATCAATGGACTGCCATGGATGGAGCCAAAGGCCACCCCCAGCCTGCCCGAGGAGATAAAATCCTGATCTAGCCCTGATTTGGCCAGAAGCTCCTGCACCACCTGACAGGCATAAAAGGCCACCGGCCCCATGGTCTTGCGGTGTTTTCGCTGAAAGCCATAATCAATCTGATAGTCTACTGTCCCAAACGCCTTGGAATGGATAAACTCGCTCAACAGATCATCTGTGCGCAACTGTTTCACCCCTGAAACACCCTCCTGCAGGCTGCGCACAATCTGTTCTTTGCTCTTGCCTATGGGTGTAATGGAAGCTTCCGAGGTTATCACGACTCTTCTATTCATGGTTCCCTTGCTATCCCTGCTTGGCAGCTCCTTGAGCTGACATAAGCTGCTCTACATAGTCACAGATCTGGCTAACAGTCCTGATCTTTACTACTGCATCCTTCTTCAGCTCTTGATCCAGGCTGATATGAAACAGCTTCTCCAGCTCAATCAGGAGCTCAATAGCATCAATGCTGTCAAAGCCATGCATGGTCCTTAAGTCATCATGCAGACCTGGATCCTTGATCTCGAATTGTTCCCGGAATACTTTATATATCTTGGTCTGGATTTCCTGGCGCTCCATAATATGTCTATCTTGGTCTTTAATTAAGTTTTCAGCTATGATCTATCTTCTGTCTTATCTGCAACAGAGTTGACTTGCCTTTGCACCTCTTCAGGCAATTTGCTCTCTACAAATTTTCGTGCCAGCCATTTGGTAAGCGCTTTGGTATGTTCTACTCCAGCCAGATAGGTACCAAACATACAGAGAAAATGGGCTGCCGTCCAGATCAAGGGGCCGCCAATCAGCACCAGCTCCGGCTGCTCGATGTACACCGCAAACACCCCTAACGCGCTTATTACCGGCCAGCAGATTATATAGCTGACAGCAATACAGATCAGGCCCAAAAGGATTTTTTTTGAAGGCTTTTGCTTGAAAAGGCTCAGATCTGCTTTTTCCTTGACAGCGGAACGTACGAATTCTCTCCTTATCAAGAGCCTGGCCAGGGACCGGGAAGGATGTAATGCCATGTTGCCTTGCTTAAAGCTTGAAAGCTAATGGTTCCTTGAAGCCCAGCATTCAATATAGTATATCACTTTTGCCCTGGACAAGCGCTGTGCCTTTAAAAGCTGAATCTATTCCGGAGCCCATGTTGCAAACTCAGAAAACGCCCCTTGCCAGCCAATTGCAAGACCTGCTTGCAGGCCCGGCAGAACCTGATCGCCCCTTTATCCTGGCCGGACCCAGCTACCTTGAGGTTTACGCCATTGCCGCCAAACTGCAACAGCAGGATTTCTTCCAGGATACTGCTGAGTCCATCTGCATTTGCAGCCAGGACCGGACCGTCCTGGCTGCAGCCATACTTGCGGCCTTGACCCGCCCGGTCACCTTGCTGCTTCCCCACTCGTTTTCCCCGTCTGTGCTGGCTGGCATGCACGAGCTGCAGCCCTTTTCCAGGGCCATTGTGCAGCAGGGCACAAAGCTGCCCCCGGGCGTGCAGCCCATCCTGGCCCAAAAACAGGAGAGCTCCTCCCCCGGCCTGGATCAGGCCCCACTCCGCTCCCTGGACAGCGAGCTGGTCAAGCTTTTCACCGGCGGCTCCAGCCAGGCCCCTCGAATCTGGTCCAAGACTATACGCAACCTCTTCTCCGAGGCAAGCTATCAGGCAGCCAGCCTGGGCATTTCACCCCGGGACAGAGTTGTCTCCACAGCCCCTGCAAACCACATCTACGGACTCTTGTTCTCCGTGCTCGTCCCTTTTGTAGCTTCTGCCTCTGTTGTTGCGGGCACCCCGACCTATCCCCACGAGATCCAAGATTTGATCCGCCAACACCAGACCAGTCTCCTGGTCAGCACCCCATTGCACTACAGGATGCTGGCCAATATAGACTTTAATGCCCAGCCCCTTGCCTGGGCTCTTTGCTCAGCCGCCCGGCTGGACCCAGCAGACAGTAAAGCCTTTTACCATCAAACCGGCCTGGGGATTACAGAAATATTCGGCTCCACTGAAACTGGCGGCATCGCCTCCCGCACCTGTAGGGACATCCAGCCTGGTTTCAGGCCGTTTGACTGTATCCAATGGAAAATCGTGGAGGACCTGCTGGCTATCCGCTCTGATTTCCTGTCTCCAGAGCTGCCTGTGGACTGTGCGGGCTACTTTATCACCCAGGACCGCATAAACGCTGTCAGTCCTGAGGAATTCGAGCTGCTGGGCCGGGCTGACCACATCGTCAAGGTAGGGGGCAAGCGGGTAGATCTGGATGAAATCAGATCAATCCTGACTTCCCTGCCCCAGGTCCAGGACGCGGCTGTGCTCTGCATCCCTGATCAAAGCGGTCGTTCCAACGAGATTCAAGCCCTTGTGGCCGCGAATACCACCAGCCAGGCCATCAGACGTCATCTGCAGCATAGACTGCAAAGCTCTGCTGTACCCAGAAAGATCAAGGTAGTGGATAAGATCCCGGTTTCCGAAGCCGGGAAGTACCAAAGAAATGCCATCCAAGAAATGCTGCAGACAGATTCAGATTCCTGA
>JBKGXZ010000104.1:0-5663 GCA_046546355.1 Desulfohalobiaceae bacterium
AAAGTGGAGTTGCTCTAGATTTGAAAACAGATGCAACACAGAGGTCATGCTCTCGGCGCATAGGCTTTTGGCCTCAGGCAGGAGCCTGGGAACATGCCAGCAATAGATGATCAGCAGGCCAGGGTCAAGCCAGGCCCAGGGCCAGGGAAAACAGCTTTTCCCAAGAGCTGCCGCTCGCAAAATGGGCGGCCTTAATCATAGTATTTTTCTGGACATTGTATCACTTAGTCACATGAAATTTGCTTTTTTTGACATCAGGTTTGATTCTGGTTAGAAAGGTCTGCGGTCTTAGCCCTCGCAGAAAAGGAGATCAATATGTACGCCAAAGGATTGTATGACCTGGGCCCCAGGCTTCTTCTGGGGCTGGTGCTTTCGGCGCTGCTGCTTTTACTGGCCGGGCCTGCTGCCTGTGCTGAGCAGGTTAAGGAAGTGCGCATTGCAGACAGCAAAGGGGACTGGGGCTATCCCAATCCTTATCAGCATTACCCCCGTGGTCCGGGGTATGTGCGCATGAGCTGGGTCTTTGACACCCTGGTCTGGAAGGACCAGGAGGGCTATGTGCCCGCCCTGGCAAAGTCCTGGAGCTATGATCAAGACGAGCAGGCCTATAGCTTCCAGCTGCAGCCAGATGCCAAGTGGCACGATGGCCGGCCGGTTACAGCCCGGGATGTGGCTTTTACTGTGCGGTACTTCCAGGAGCATCCCTACTACTGGATAAGCGTTGACGATATCAAGGAGGTTGAGGTCAAAGGAGAGCAGGAGGTGCTCATACACTTGAAGCGACCCTACTCCGCCTTTCTCTCCGACGTTGGGAGCACCATGCCCATTTTGCCCCAGCATATCTGGCAGTCAGTGGAGGATCCCAGGAAGTTTGTCCAGCCCCAGGCCTTTATAGGCAGCGGGCCTTACAAGTTCGCGGATTTCAGCAAGGAAAAGGGCAGCTACCTGTTTCAGTCCTTTGAGGACTACTATCAGGGCCAGCCCAAGGCAAAGCGACTGATCTATGTGCGTGCCGAACAGCCTATGGTTTCTCTGACCACAGGCCAGGTGGATCAGGCCAGGATCCAGCCCCAGATGGCGGACAAGCTGGAAAGGCAGGGCTTTGAGGTCATCAGGGACGAGCGGGGCTGGAACAAGAAGCTGATGATCAATCACAAGAAGTCCCCGACAGACAAAAAGCGCTTCCGGCAGGCCCTGGCCTACGCCATGGACAGGCAGGAGCTGGTGGACAAGGCCCAACAAGGCTTTGGCAGACCGGCATCTTTTGGCCTGCTCTCAGTGGACCACAGGATGTACAATCCGGACCTGCCCAAATATGGGCCGGACCCTGACAAAGCCCGCTCTTTGCTCCAGGAGCTGGGCTATGAGATGACAGATTCCGGCTTTTTGGCCAAAGACGGAGAGGTCCTGGAGCTGGAGCTTTTGACCTCGGACATCGGCACGGGAGGACAGCGGGAACAGGGCAGGGACGGGGAGGTGCTCAAGAAGCAGCTGCAAGCAGCAGGCATCAAGATAGACCTGGTGAACATGGAACAGACCAGCACGGACAACAAGGTCAAGAACTGGGACTTCGACCTGGCCATCTCCGGGCACGGGGGAGTCTCCGGAGACCCCAGGATCTTAAACGAAATGATTTCCTCCAAGTACGGAGCCGGCTCTGTAAACAGCGCCAGATTCGATAAGAACCAGGAATTGAACAGGCTTCTGGAGGAGCAGCTGCGGGAGATGGACAAAGACAAAAGGCAGGAGCTGGTGATGCGCATCCAAGAGCTCCACGCCAGGGAGCTGCCTGCCATTCCCTTGTACTATCCGGACACTACTGCTGCCTACAATCCGGACAAGGGCATTGCATGGTTCTACACCCGGGGAGGGATCAGCAAGGGCATTCCCATCCCCCAGAACAAAATGTCCCTGATCCCAGAGCATGCAGGCAACTGAGCGTAAATACTCCATCCTGTCCTATGTCCTGGCCGGTCTGGCCCTGTTGTACCTGAGCTACCTGCTGCCGGGTCTGTTGCCCGGGGACTTCGTGACCGCCATGTACTCCAGCTCTGAGGTCAGCTTGAGCTCTGAGCAGGAAAAGGAGCTCAAGAATGAATTCATCCAGCAGGAGGGCTTCGGGCAGTATCTGCTGGACTTCTTTTCCCTGGATTGGGGCTACTCTTATGCCCACCAGGCCCAGGTGACCTCGCTCATCTTCCAGGCCCTGCCCTGGACCCTGGCGCTCATGGGCAGCGCCCATCTTTTGTCCATCCTGACCGGGTTCGTAGCAGGGGTGGAGGCTGCCTGGAGGCGGGGGGGCAAGGTAGAGAAGCTGGGAGTGGGGCTATGTACCATCCTGCAGGGCATCCCGGAACTGGGATCCGGGGTGGTGCTACTTTTGCTCTTTGCCCTCAATCTTGGCTGGTTCCCTTCGGCAGGAGGGGAGACCGCATATTCTGAGTTGTCCGGCTTCGGTCTGCTGCTGGACAGGATGCGATACATGGCCTTGCCCCTGGCGACCCTGTTTCTGGCCTACTTTCCGGGCAACTTCCTGCTGGCCCGGGGCAGCATGCTCCTGGTGCTCAGGCAGCAGTACCTGCAGACAGCCCAGGCCAAGGGCCTGCCGCAGCTCAGGGTGCGCTATGTGCACGCTGCCAGGAATGCCCTGATACCAGTGGTGACCCGTCTGGGGCTGCGCATTGCCTTCATGGTCACCGGGGTGCTGGTGGTGGAGACCATCTTTTCCTATCCAGGCCTGGGCACGCTCTTGTTCGAGGCCATCTCCAACAGGGATCTGCCCCTGGTGCAGGGCATTGTGATCTTCTCTGCTCTGGTAGTGCTTTTGGTCAATCTGCTGCTGGAGGCAGCGTATATACGTCTGGATCCCAGGGTGAGACATGCATATTGATGTGCGCAGCAGGCTGGCCAGGGATCCCTGGTTCTGGGCCGGGGCATTTCTGGTGCTTATGTTCAGCTTTTTGATTCTGGCCGCACCCTGGCTGGCTGAGCACGATCCCGGAGACATGGGCTTTGAGAGCTTTAGCCCGCCTTCAGCCCAGCACTGGCTGGGGGTCAACGACGCGGGCATGGATCTGTTTGCCGAGCTTTTGCAGGGCATTAAAAACACCGCTGCTTTCGGGCTGCTCTCAGGCCTGGTCTGCTTGGGCCTGGGGGTGTTCATCGGCCTGGTCTCTGCCTGGTTCAGGGGATTCTTGGACTTGATCCTGATGCGGCTCTCAGAGGTGCTCATGGCGATCCCGGCGATCATGATCCTGATCCTGCTGGCCGCGTTTTTCAGGCCGGAGCCCTGGTTGCTGGCCCTGGTGCTGGCAGGCCTGTCCTGGCCCAGCATCGCCAAGGTGATCCGGGCCCAGGCCCTGAGCTTGAAGGGCAGCCTGCATGTCCAGGCAGCCAGGCAGATGGGGGCCTCGGGGCTGTACGTGATCCGCAGGCACCTTTTGCCTGAGCTGTATCCCCTGTATCTGATCGGCTTTGCGGCCAAGGCCAGGATGGCCATTTTTATGGAGGCCACCCTGGGCTTTCTGGGCCTTTTCGACCCCAGCCGCAAGTCCCTGGGCATGATGATCAGCCAGGGGTTGAACTACTACTACATGGACATCTGGCTGAACTGGCTGCTGCCGCCCATCCTGAGCCTGAGCCTGCTGATTATGGGCGTGACCTTTCTGGCTATCAGCCTGGAGAAAATATTTGATCCCAGACTAAGGGAAGCGGTGTGAAACTCAGTATCCAAGAGCTCAGCGTCAGCTACAGAATAGAGGAACATGAGCTCCTGGCCCTGGACAAGGTCAGCCTGGATCTTCTGCCGGGCAGGATCATGGCCCTGGTGGGGGAGTCAGGCTCGGGCAAGACCACCCTGGGCAAGGCCTTGATGGGCCTTTTGCCCCAGGAAGCCAGGGTTACAGGCAGCATTCAGCTGCAAGGGGAGGAGCTGCTTGGGGCCAGGCAGGAGCGGCTGAACCAGATCCGCTGGTCAGAGCTGGCCATGCTCTTTCAAAACGGGGCCCAGAACCTGAACCCTGCCTACCAGATCCTGGATCAGGTGGCCGAGCCCCTGGTGCAAAGGCAGGGTCTGCCCCGGGATAAGGCCAGAGAGCTGGCGGCAGAAGGCTTAGAGAGGCAAGGCCTGGATCCAGATCTGGGCCGCAAGTATCCGCATGAGCTCAGCGGCGGGGAAGTGCAGCGCTGTCTGCTGGCCATGGCCCTGATCCTGGACCCGGAACTGCTGATCCTGGACGAGCCTACTGCTGCCCTGGATGCCAGGATCAGGTCAATGATCGCCGGAAGCATGCTCCAGGCCAGGTTCAGGGGCAGGGGCATGCTGCTGATCACCCATGATCTGGATCTGGCTGCGTCCCTGGCGGATCAGGTGTTCATCCTGTACATGGGCCAGGTGCTGGAGGTCCTGCCTGGCAGGGAGCTGTTCTTTTCCCCGGCGCATCCCTACACCATGGCCCTTAGCCGCTCCTATCCCAGCCTGGACACCAGACGGGAGCTGGGAGGCATCCGAGGGGACGCCTTTTACAGGGTGCTGCACAGGCACCAAGAGAAGAACGGGCAGGTCAGGCCCCACTCGCACATTGTGGGGGCTGAGGCTGAGCACGAGGACGGTCACCTCCCGCCCCAGGGCTGTTTATACCAGAATAGATGCACCCAGGCTGTAGAGGAGTGCAGCTGGCAGGAGGTAGACCTGCTTGAGATAAATGGCCGCAAAGTGCGCTGCCTGCGTCAGGGCATAGTGAACACCCTGGAGCTGCAGGGTATCAGCAAGGCTTTCGGCTCTGTGCAGGCGGTGGAGCAAGTGGATCTGAAGCTGCAGGCAGGACAGACCTTCTGCCTGGTGGGGGAGTCAGGCTCAGGCAAGAGCACCCTGGCCATGACCGCGGCAGGGATACTGGCCCAGGACCAGGGACAGCGCATGTTCCAGGGCCGGGACATGCAGGACTGGATACAAAAGGACTATTTGTCCCTGGCCAGGAGGATCGGCCTGGTGCAGCAGGACCCGGCCCAGTCGGTGAGCCACAGGTTCACTGTTTTGGATATTGTGGCCGAGCCCCTGCGGATCCAGAAGATCTCCAGGGATAAGGCCTGGATCAGGCAAAAGGCCCTGCAGGCACTCCAGGACGTGAACCTGGCTACAGATGCGGATTTTATCCGCCGCTACCCGCATGAGCTGAATATGGGCGCCTTGCAGAGGGTCTGCATGGCCAGGGCCCTGGTCACTGATCCTGATCTCCTGGTGGCTGACGAGCCCACCAGTTCCCTGGATCCCAGTGTGCAGGCCAAGGTGCTGAAGATGATCCTGGGGCTGCAGATTGAAAAGGGGCTGACCCTGTTCTTTGTGACCCATGATCTGGGTCTGGCGGGCAAGATTGCTGATCGGATCGCAGTGATGCTCTCCGGCAGGCTGGTGGAGCTGGGCCCTGCGGCCAAGGTGCTGCAGGCACCAGCCCATCCCTATACCAGGAGCCTGCTGCAGGGGGCCAGGGGGGTGCTGGATCTGGGTTATGGCCAGCAGGAAACCTCCGGGATGCAGTCAGAAGGCTGCCCTTTTGCCTCCAGATGCAGCCAGGCCTTGGATGAATGCTGGCAGGACTTCCCAGGACAGCAACAGGCCGGGCCAGGCGGGCACCTGGTCTGGTGCTATAGCCCTTTGCAGGATA
>JBKGXZ010000105.1:0-5637 GCA_046546355.1 Desulfohalobiaceae bacterium
AAAATAACCAGAAACGGAGTTGATAAATGGCAGAGAACGCGCTTTCCAAGGGCTATGAGCCTGCGGGGGTGGAGAAAAAATGGCTGGGATTCTGGGAGCAGCAGGGCAGTTTTACTCCGGATCCGGAAAGCCCCAAGCCCGCATATTCCATAGTTATCCCTCCGCCTAACGTGACCGGCAGCCTGCATATGGGCCATGCCCTGAATCTGACCCTGCAGGATGTGCTGTGCAGGTTCAAGCGCCAGCAGGGATATAACGTGCTCTGGGTCCCTGGTACGGACCACGCCGGCATAGCCACCCAGAACGTGGTGGAGAAGGCCCTGGCTGCAGAGGGCCAGTCCAGGGAGAGCCTAGGCAGGGAAAGGTTCGTGCAGCGGGTCTGGGACTGGAAGCAGGAATACGGGGATAAGATCCTGAATCAGATCCAGCGCATGGGTGCCTCTGTGGACTGGAGCAGACAGAGGTTCACCATGGATGAGGGCCTTTCCAGGGCTGTACGCGAAGTCTTTGTGCAGCTTTATGAGCAGGGGTTGATCTATCAGGGGGATTATATCATCAATTGGTGCCCGCGCTGCAGGACTGCGCTGGCTGACCTGGAAGTGGAGCATGTCCAGGCCGCAGGTGGGCTGTACCATATCCGTTATCCGATTGCAGGCCAGGAGGAGGCCCTGATCGTGGCCACCACCAGGCCGGAAACTATGCTGGGCGATACTGCAGTGGCGGTGCACCCTGAAGATGAGCGCTACAAGGCCTATAGGGGCCTGGAGCTGGAGCTGCCCTTGACCGGCAGGAAGATCCCGGTGATAGAGGATTCCTATGTGGACCGGGAGTTTGGCACCGGCTGCCTGAAGGTGACTCCTGCCCATGATCCCAACGACTTCGAGCTGGGTCAAAGGCACAATCTGGCCTGGATACAGGTGATTGATGAGCACGGCCGCATGAGCCCGGAGGCGGGCCAAGAATACCAGGGCCTGGATCGACTGGAGTGCAGGGAAAAGGTGGTCCAGGATCTGCAGCAGCAGGGCTACCTCTGGCAAAAGCAGGATTACCAGCACAACGTGGGCACCTGCTACCGCTGCTCCACTGAGGTGGAGCCTCTGGTCTCCAAGCAGTGGTTCGTGGCATGCAAGGACTTGGCCAGGGAAGCCAGGCAGGCGGTGGAGCAGGAGCAAACCAGGATCTTTCCCAGAAACTGGATCAGGCTCTACTTTGAATGGCTGGACAATATCCGGGACTGGTGTATCTCCAGGCAGATCTGGTGGGGGCACAGGATACCTGCTTGGACTTGCGAGGCCTGTGGAGAGCTGACAGTTGCCAGGCAGGATCCCCAGCAGTGCCCCGAATGCGGCAGCCTGGATCTGCAACAGGAGCACGATGTCCTGGACACCTGGTTCTCCTCAGCCCTGTGGCCTTTCAGCACCCTGGGCTGGCCGGATAAGACCAGGGATTTGCAGGTTTTCTATCCTACATCAGTACTGGTCACCGGCTTTGACATCATCTTCTTCTGGGTGGCCAGGATGATGATGATGGGCCTGCACTTCATGCGGGAAGTGCCTTTCAGGCACGTGTACATCCACGCCCTGGTCAGGGACGAGCAGGGCCGCAAGATGAGCAAGTCCACTGGCAATGTCATCGATCCGGTGCAGATGATCGACCTCTACGGGGCTGACGCCCTGCGCTTCACCTTGAGCGCATTTGCCGCCATGGGCAGGGACATCAAGCTCTCCGAGGCCAGGATCCAGGGCTACAAGCACTTTATAAACAAAATCTGGAACGCTGCCAGGTTCGTGCTGATGCATATGGAAGCCGAGCCGGAGCAAGACAGGATCAACCAGGCCAGCTCCCTGGGCCACAGATTTATTTTGCATGAGCTGGAGCAGGTGCAGAAAAAGGTGGCCCGGGAGCTGGAGGACTACCAGTTCAACGAGGCTGCGCATTGCCTGTATCAGTTTGTGTGGCATACCTACTGCGACTGGTACTTGGAGATGATCAAGCCTGAGCTGTACTCGGACAATCCGGATCTGCGCGAGCCAGCCCGGGCCAGTCTACAGGACACCTTTTCCAGGCTGCTGATCCTTCTGCACCCCTTCATACCATTTGTGACCCAGGAGATCTGGAGTTACCTGCCAGGGCTGCAGGAAACTGACCTGAGCAGGGTGGCCTATCCTGAGGCAAGGCCTGAGCTGGAGAACCATGATTTGGCCAGGGACATGACCTTTTACCAGGAAGTGGTGATCAGCGTGCGCAACATCCGCAGCGAGCTGAACATCAGCCCGGGCCAAAAGTTGAGGCTTTTGGTGCATACCAATGGGAAAGAGCAAGCAAACTTTCTGCTTCTCAACCAACAGACCTTGCGGCAGCTGGCCGGCCTTGAGGAACTTCAAGCTGATCCTGGCCTGGAGCCGCCCAGGGCAGCTGCCAGTGCTGTGGTCCAGGGCTGTGATCTGTACGTGCCCCTGGAAGGGGTCCTGGATCTGGATGCAGAGCTGAGCCGGCTGCAGAAGCAGCTGGCCAAGCTGGACAAGGAGCAGGCCGGACTGACCAGGAAGCTGGAGAACCAGGACTTCGTGCAGAAGGCCCCCAGGGAGGTGGTGCAGAAGGAAGAGTCCAGGCTGCAGGAAGTGACTGAAAAGAAAGACAGGCTGCAGCAGCTGCAGGATAAGCTGCAGGCCATGGCCCAGGAGCAGTAGCATAGAAAATAGCGCTGGCGGGTGCTGATTCAGGTATCTGCGGCATAGGCAAGGGAAACATCAATAATGGGCAAAGTATATCTGGTGGGTGCTGGTCCCGGGGATCCCGGGCTGTTGACCTTGAGGGGCAGGGAGCTTCTGTCCAGGGCCCAGGTAGTGGTCTATGACTTTCTGGCCAATATGAAGTTCCTGGATTTCTGCTCCCCGCAGGCGGAGATGATATATGCAGGCAAAAAGGGCGGGGAGCATACCCTGTCCCAGGCGGACATCAACTCCCTGCTGGTAAATAAGGCTTCCCAGGGCCTGGAGGTGGTACGGCTCAAGGGCGGGGATCCCTATGTGTTCGGCCGAGGCGCTGAGGAGGCTGAACAGCTGGTGGATGCCGGCATAGAGTTCGAGGTGGTGCCTGGAGTGACCTCTGCAGTGGCAGCCTTTGCCTATGCTGGAATTCCCCTGACGCACAGGGAGTATGCTTCCTCATTGAGCCTGATCACCGGGCACGAGGGTGCGGACAAGGAAAAGAGCGCCATGAACTGGCCCGCTCTGGCCCAGAGCGCCAGCACCCTGGTTTTCTTCATGGGGGTCAAGAACCTGGAAAATATAACTTCCAGCCTGCTCCAGGCCGGAATGCCTGAGCAAAAGCCTGCGGCCCTGGTTAGATGGGGAACTACTTGCAGGCAGCAGACCCTTTGCTCCAGTCTGAGAAATATTGCGGGGCAGGCCAGGGAGCAGGGCTTCAGGCCTCCAGCTTTGCTCCTGGTGGGTGAGGTCGCAAGACTCAGGGACAGGCTGGGCTGGTTCGAGAAAAGGCCCCTACTGGGCCAGGGTGTAATCGTTACCCGGGCCAGGGAGCAGGCCAGCTCCCTGTTGTCCATGCTGGAGGAGCTAGGGGCCTGCTGCTTCCAGTTTCCGACTATCAGGATCCAGGAGCTGCAGGACTATTCCCTGGTGGATCAAGAGCTGCAGGGCCTGGGAGAATACCAGTGGCTGATATTTACCTCGGTCAACGGGGTTTATTATTTCTGGCAGAGGCTAAAGGCTGCAGGCAAGGACAGCAGGGCGCTTAGCGGCTGCAGGGTGGCGGCCATAGGCCCGGCCACAGCTGACAGGCTCAGGCAGGAAGGCATAGAGCCGGATTTTGTTCCAGACAAGTATGTGGCGGAGCATGTGCTGCAGGGTCTGCTGCAAAGGGGAATCAAGGGCCGCAAAGTGCTGATCCCCAGGGCGGAGACCGCCAGGGAAGTCCTGCCCAGGGAGCTGAGACAGGCCGGAGCAGAGGTCAGGGTCTTGCCAGTGTACCGTACTGTGCTGGCAGGGGAGAACCGGGAGGAAA
This sequence comes from Desulfohalobiaceae bacterium, assembly GCA_046546355.1. Classification (GTDB taxonomy): domain Bacteria; phylum Desulfobacterota; class Desulfovibrionia; order Desulfovibrionales; family Desulfothermaceae; genus CAZBUB01. The sequence continues at coordinate 4,024 of JBKGXZ010000105.1, forward strand.
TCCAGCAGGCCTTACAGGGAGGAGAGATCCGGTTCATTACCTTTACCAGCTCCTCAACAGTGCACAATTTTTTTCAGCTCATCCCTGCCGGGGAGCTGGAGGGACATAGACAGTCAGGGCTGCGCCTGGCCTGCATCGGCCCGGTGACCGCCCGGAGCCTCGAGGAATACGGGCTCCAGGCTGACGTCATGCCCCAGGAATATACTATCCCGGGCCTGGTCCAGGCCCTGGAGCAGAACGCAAAAGGATAAAGCATGACACTCAGGCTGGGGGTGCTTCTTTCAGGCAGCGGGTCCAACCTGCAGGCTATGATGGACAGGATAGCCCAGGGTGCTTTGCAGGCAGAGATAGCCCTGGTCCTGGCGGACAATGACCAGGCCTATGGCCTGCAGAGGGCAGCAGCAGAGAATGTCCCTGTCCAGGTTGTTGGCCCCAAGGCTTACAAGACCAGGCTGGAGCATGACAGGGCAGTGATCCAGGCCTTGAGGCAGAGCCGTGCAGATGCAGTGCTCCTGGCAGGCTACATGCGCCTGGTGAGCAGCGAATTTGTGCAGGCCTTCCCTAAAGGGGTGCTGAATATCCATCCTAGCATATTGCCCGCATTCAAGGGGCTGCAGGCCCAGAAGCAGGCAGCTGAGTACGGGGTCAAGCTGGCCGGGGCCAGCGTGCATTTTGTTGACGAGCACCTGGATCACGGCCCCTTGATTGTCCAGGCCTGCCTGCCTGTGCAGCAGGGAGAGGATAGCCAGAGCCTGGCCCAGAGGATTCTGCGTTTGGAGCACAGGATTTATCCCCAGGCTGTGCAGTGGTTGGCAGAAGGCAGGCTTGATGTTCAGGCCGGGCATGTTTATCTTCAGAATGCCTCCAGGCCAAAGGCGGATATCCAGGAGCTGGGGCCCTGTATTATAAACCCCGGGCTGGAGGATGGATTCTAGAATTCCGGGAGGCTATGAGGTATGCATAAGGACTTTCAGTTCAGCCTGAGCGATCAGGAAAAGGATTATTTGAAGCGGCTGGCCAGGTTGAGCATCCAGAAGCAGTTCCAGCCGGATCTGGAGCTGCCTGAGCCGCCCAGCGCCAGGCTGCAGGAGCAGTACGGCGCATTTGTGACCCTGAAGGAGCAGGGCCAGCTGCGAGGCTGTATCGGGCATATCCTGGGAGATAAGCCAGTTTGGCTGGCTGTAAGGGAGATGGCTGTGCAGGCTGCATTTCATGATCCCCGCTTTCCCCCTTTGAGCAAGGAGGAGCTGGACCAGCTGGAGATAGAGATCTCCATCCTGAGCCCTATGCAGCAGTGCACTGATCCGGAGCAAGTTCAGCCCGGCAGGCACGGTCTGCTGATCCAAAAGGGCATGCACACAGGCCTGCTTTTGCCCCAGGTGGCTTCTGAGCAGGGTTGGGACCGGGAGACCTTCCTGGAGCAGACTTGCATCAAGGCCGGCCTGCCTCCCAACTCCTGGCAGAGCAAGAAGCTGCAGCTGTTTTGCTTTGAGGCGGAAGTTTTCTAGACCACACTAGCTCTGCAACGCAAGTGAGACAAAATATTTTTAATGTTTTTCGTAACTGTTCACCAGGGTCCGGGGGCTTTATAAACAGGACGTAAAAACTCACTCC
>JBKGXZ010000106.1:0-5548 GCA_046546355.1 Desulfohalobiaceae bacterium
AGCTGGAGAACGTGATTGAGTACTGCTTTATACTCTGCTCCGAGGGTTTTATCCAAGTGGAGCATCTGCCGGACTACCTGCGGCCTCAAGCTTCCCAGGACATTTGGGAGGCCAGGGAGCCCAGGACCCTGGAGGAGATCAAATGCCAAGCCGTGCTGCAGGCCCTGGAGCGCAATCAGGGCAGAAAGATGCAAACCTGCAGGGAGCTGGACATTTCCAAGGACACCCTGCGCAGAATGCTGCAGCGCTGTCAAAATCTGGCGCATGATTAGCCCGGCAGGAAACCTCGTGGGCGAATAATACGCCAATCAATCCAGTCTGTAGAAGCCTTCCATGAGCCAAGCCATTGCCATGCCATGTTTTTTTGTCTGGCACGTTTTGTGCTATCTGGCTCATGCAAGCAGGGGCCTGGACGTGCCCTGCCTGTGACGTATGCATGTTTCTCAAGCCCAAGGGTGCAGGATATGAAGCTTTGTTTAGCAGCCTACAAGAACCGTTTGGCTTCACTCTTTGACAACTGCACCAACTTGCTGCTGTTCCAGGAAAGCTCTCCTGGCTTCTGGGAACAGATCGGGGAGATCCGGGTGCCTGAAAAAAGCGGGGACTTCCTGCGGGCCCGGCTCTTGCTGGAGCACGGAGTGCAGGTCTTGATCTGTGGTGCTATGAGCGGATGCACCAAACGCCTGCTGCAAAGTGCCGGGGTCCAGGTTCTGGACTGGATGCGCGGTGAGATCCAGGAAGTACTCGGTGCCTGGCAGCAGGGGGAGCTTTCTGCTCTGCTTATGCCTGGTTGCAGGCGAAAGGGCCGCAGGGCGGGAAACTGCCAGGTAAGATCCCGGAGCAGGAAGCAGGGCTCCAGAAGTCCAGGCAGAAACAGGCAAAATGCATTCATGAAGGAGGTTAATTCCATGAAAGTAGCGGTGAGCAGTCAAGGCAAGGATCTGGATTCTGGTCTGGATCCCAGATTTGGACGGGCAGTTGGGTTTATAATTTATGACCTGGATACCCAAGAGTCCCAGTTCATTTCCAATGAGCAAAACTTGTACGCCTCCCAAGGGGCGGGTATTCAAACAGCCCAGAATGTGGCCAAAACAGGGGTCCAGGCTGTAATTACCGGGCATGTGGGGCCTAAAGCCTTTTCAGCGCTGCAGGCAGGGGGTATCCCTGTCTATCTCTGCCAGTCCGGGACCGTGCAGGAAGCCCTGCAGGCTTATGAACAAGGCAGGCTGCAGCAGGCAGAAGGTGCGGACAAAGCAGGACACTGGCAGTAGCTCGCGACAATATTTTCAGACTTATAAGGAGTACAAGATGCGTCTGGCTATAGCCAGTGGCAAAGGCGGCACTGGCAAAACCACGGTAGCTGTGAATCTGGCGGTTTGGCTGGCCCAGCAGGGAAGGCAGGTCAGCTTGGCGGACTGTGATGTGGAGGAGCCAAATGCGCACTATTTCCTGGATGTGCCCTGGGATTTCTCCCAGACCCAGACTGTGCCTGTGCCCCAGATAGATCACAGCCTGTGCCTGGGCCAGGAATGCCAGAAGTGTGTGCAGGAATGCAGGTTCAAAGCCCTGATCTGGATGGTGCGGGAAGTTATGGTTTTTCCTGAGCTATGTCACAGCTGCGGTCTGTGCGAATACATCTGCCCTGTGCAGGCTGTCTCCTACACCACTCGGGATATAGGGGTCCTGCGCCAAGGTCAGGCCCGGGGGCTGAAGGTCAGCGGCGGAATGCTGCGCATTGGGGAGGCCATGGCTCCACCGCTTATCAGGCGGGTTCTGGATGCTGCTCCCCAGGAGGAGATCCAGATCGTGGACGCCCCGCCTGGGACATCCTGCCCGGTAATAGAGGCTATCAAGGATGCGGATTTTGTGCTTTTGGTGGCAGAGCCTACTCCATTCGGGGTGCATGATTTTGATTTGGCGGTGCAGCTGATGCGCAAACTAGGTCTTCCCTTTGGCGTGGTCATCAACCGGGAAGGCATGGGGGATGAAAAACTGCAGCAGCGCGTGCAGGAAGAAAAGATACCAGTCCTGGCCAGATTCCCTTACAGTAAGGAGGCTGCCCAGGCGTATTCCAAAGGGCTGCTCCTTTTGGAGGGAGCGAACGGCTTCCAGGAGATCTACAGCCAGCTTTGGGCCAATCTGCAGCAGGCGGCAGACAAAATTAAGGTCCAGGAGCAAGGTGCGCATGGCTAACTGAGATTGCAAGGGGCAAAAGAATTTGTGTAACTGATCAACAAGTCTTGGCAAAGAGATCCTAGGTTCGCAGACTCACTCAGAGCCTGTCCTGAGTCTTCGAAGGAAGGACAGATTAGAATCTGTTGTCTTTGTTGTCATTCTGAACGATGCTTGGAGTGAAGAATCTCTCTTAGAATCAGCTCTACCAGGAGTTATTGAGAAGAGAAGATTTTTTGCCCCTATCTGGAATTCGGCATTAATGCAATTTAACCATTGCATTACAAGGATCTTTAACGGATCAGCAGGTCTCAAAACTAAAAAGGGTCCAAGCTCATGAAGGAAGTGGTCGTTATCAGTGGTAAAGGAGGTACGGGCAAGACCAGCATAGTGGCTGGGTTGGCCGCTTTAGGGCCAGAAAAGATCCTGGCGGACTGTGATGTGGACGCCTCTGATCTGCATCTGGTCCTGGATCCGCAGATCCAGGAGAGTCACGAGTTTGTCAGTGGAGAGCTGGCCAGGATCGATCAGGGGCTGTGCACTGCTTGCGGCCTGTGTCGTGACCACTGCCGATTCGATGCTATATCAGAGGATTACCAGGTGCTGCAAGAGCACTGCGAAGGCTGCGCCCTTTGCTATCATGTTTGCCCGGCAGGGGCGATATCCATGCAGCCCAGGCTCTGCGGACATTGGTTTAAATCCAAGACCAGGTTTGGCCCCTTGGTGCATGCCAGACTAGGTATCGGCGAGGAAAATTCAGGCAAGCTGGTGACATATGTACGTCAGGAGGCAAATAAGTTGGGTCAGTCACAAGGCAAGGAGCTGGTACTTGTGGATGGCTCTCCAGGCGTGGGCTGTCCTGTTATCGCTTCCCTGACGAACGCGGATCTTGCCCTGCTGGTGGCAGAACCTACGTTAACAGCTGCTGGGGATCTGCGCCGTGTGCTGGATCTAATCGTCTACTTTGGGATTCCAGGTCTGGCAGTGGTGAACAAGGCGGATATCAATCCGGAGCTCAGTCAAGAGATAGAGGATTTTTGCAGGGAAGCTGGCGTGGACATGGCTGCCAAGCTGCCCTATGATCAAAACTTTACATTGGCCCAGATCCAGGGCAAGAGCGTGACCGAGTTGGACCCCCGGGGGCTGGGCAGGATTGTGCGCGGTATCTGGGAGGCTATGGCGGATCGTTTGTACGCCCCTGCGGATTCAAAATAAAAGATGCAAGGAGGAATAGACATGAGTCAGAAATCGTGCGGCAGCTGTGGCGAGCATTCCAGCTGCAATACCCAGGAAAAGGAACAGGACCTCAAGCTGCAGCAGAGCATGGGCCGCATTAAGCACAAGCTGGTCATCCTGTCCGGAAAGGGTGGGGTAGGCAAGAGCAGCGTGGCAGCAAACCTTGCAGTTGGTTTGGCTCTGTCCGGCTATAAAGTGGGGCTGATGGATGTGGATGTGCATGGTCCCAGCATCCCCAGACTGCTGAGCCTGGGCGAGGCCAAGATTCAGGCAGCAGAGCAAAAGCTGATGCCTGTGCAGTGGAATGCTAACCTGTCAGTGATTTCCTTGGGTTTTTTTCTGCCCAGCAAGGAAGATGCGGTGATCTGGAGGGGCCCCATCAAGATGAGCCTGATCAGGCAGTTCCTGCAGGATGTGGACTGGGGGGACCTGGACTATCTGCTGATAGATTGCCCTCCTGGCACTGGGGACGAGCCTATTTCAGTGCTCCAGTTGCTGGATGGGCAGGCCAGCGCCATTGTGGTTACCAGCCCGCAGGTTCTGGCAATAGATGATGTGCGGCGCTCCATCCAGTTTTGCCATCATACCGGAAATCCGGTCATGGGTATAGTGGAGAATATGAGCGGCTTTGTCTGTCCCTACTGCAGGCAGGAGGTGGACATTTTCAACTCAGGCGGCGGGGAAGCCCTGGCCAGGGAAATGAACGTGCCTTTCCTGGGACGTATCCCTCTGGATCCGGGCATGGTCAACGCCGCGGACCAGGGCCTGCCTTATCTGCAGAGCCATGTGGACGATCCGGCTGCACAGGCCCTGGAGAAGATCCTGGAGCCCATTAGGGATCTAGAGAAGCAAGGCCGGCGACAAGCAGCAGCCCAGGAAAATCCGGAACAGCAAAGGACGGGCTCAGCCCAAGGGCCCCAGCAAGGAGGGAAAAAGGAAATGAAGATAGCTATTCCAGTGGCTCAGGGCAGGCTGTGTCAGCATTTCGGGCATTGCGAGCAGTTTGCTTTGGTTAGCGTGGATACCGAGGCCAAAAAGATTCAGGCCATAGAGCATTTAAATCCTCCGCCCCATGAACCAGGGGTGCTGCCCAGGTGGCTGGCTGAACAAAAAGCCGATCTGGTCATTGTTGGAGGCATGGGCTCCAGGGCCCAAGGCATCTTCCAGGAACATGGCGTTCAGGTCCTAGCTGGAGCTCAGGGCGGCAGCCCGGAAGAGATAGTGGTTGACTATCTCAACAGCAATCTGGTCACTGGCGCTAATGCCTGTGATCATTAATGCATCAGGAGGCGAATATGCCGGGAACCAAGCTCACTATCCTCTGCGAGAATACCGCAGGCTCCATGTTCGGAATTACTGGGGAGCACGGCTTCAGTGCCCTGGTGGAGAAAGGAGAGCAGAAGATCCTCTTTGATACAGGCCAGGGCTTTAGTCTGCAGCACAATGCGCGCATGCTAGGGCTAAGGCTGGAGGAGGTGGGGCATATTGTGCTCAGTCACGGCCACTACGACCATACTGGAGGATTGAGTCAGGCCCTGTATCCACCCCGGGGAGTGCGGATCACTGCGCATCCGGATGTGTTTCAGTCTAAGTATGCAGTGCTGCAGACCTCTGCCGGGCAACAGAGCAGGTACATAGGTCTGCCCTACAGCAGGGAGTATCTGGAGGGCAGTCTGGGCTGCAGCTGGGATTTACGCAGGGAGTTCTGCGAGCTAGGGCCTGGCATCTTTTTCAGCGGTGAAGTGCCCAGGGAACAAGAATACGAAGTGCTGGACCCCAGGCTCCAGGTACTGGGAGAAAACGGCCTGCAGCCTGACCCTCTCTGGGATGATGCCAGTTTGCTCTTGGAGACAGATAGCGGACCAGTGGTGCTTTTGGGGTGCGCCCATGCCGGAATTATTAACATTCTGCGCCATTTCTCCAGCCGAACCGGGCATACGAGCTTTAAGGCGGTAATCGGGGGTACCCATCTGGGGGTGCTGGAGCCAGGAGAGAAGCTGGACAGGATCCTCAAGGCCCTGGATGGCTTTGGCCTAGAGTTGGTGGGGGTATCCCACTGTACCGGGCCTAAAGCTGCTGCCATTGGCTATCAATACTTCCAGGAGAGATTCGCTTTTGCCAACGCCGGCTGGAGCGCGGA
>JBKGXZ010000107.1:0-5526 GCA_046546355.1 Desulfohalobiaceae bacterium
GATTCGAGTCTCCTGGTCCAATACCTGCCTTTTGGATACAGAGCACAATGTAGACCTGGTGGTCAGCATCGGCTTGGATGTCACAGAACAGGCCCTGCTGGAGAGGACCAGAAAAAGGGAGATCAGCAGCCTGCAGGAGTATTCCGGCAACCAGGGCACCCTGCTCACCTCGTCATCCCTGGATCTCAGAGCCCTGCGCGAAAGCCATCCCCAGGAGTTCCAGAACTGTATAGACATGCTGCAGGATCTTTTGCAAAAGGCCATGCAGAGGAACATCTACAAGATCAAGCAGGATCTCTCCGCCCAGCTTCGGGGGCTGGCAGAACACCTGGGCAGGCTGCACGCCGGACCTAAGGACCTGGTGCAGGTTTATATCCAGGCCCTGCAGGAAACGACCAAGAGCTTAAACCCCAAGATGAGCCGGGCTTACTCAGACGAGGGCAGACTGCTGCTCTTGGAGATAATGGGTTATCTGGCCTCTTATTACTACCAGTATTGCCTGCTGCATGGAGAAAGCCACTAAGACGGTCCTGTTGCTGGGAGCTGCATGCAGGGCTCTGCAGTGGCATCTTTCCCGGCACCTAGAGCTCCAATCCGGGCCAGCAGGCTTCGCTGGGGATAGCTGGCCCTGCTGGACATTTTTTGTTCAATACTGCATTTGGTCCGCGCAGGGCATTTGCAGGAACCTATCGCGTGAGAAAGGGGTTCGCCATGAGCGAATACGTATTTGATCTGTATATAGCCGGACACACTAACCGCTCTAAGCTGGCTGCACAAAACATCCAGGAATTTTGCGACCAATTTTTTCCCGGGGATTACGAGCTGCATCTGATCGATGTCCTGGAGAATCCCCAGGCGGCAGAGGAAGATAAGATCATTGCCACTCCTACCCTGGTGCAGCGGGCTCCGATCTCGGGCCGCAGAATCATAGGTGTGATTTCTGACCACCAGGCCATGCTCCAGGCCCTGGGCCTGGAAGATCTACAGGAGGAGCTTTAAGGCCTAGGGCTTGGTGCAGGCTTTAAGGCATTATCAGGTTGTACGAGTACAGGAATCGAGCTTGGGAGGACTATGAATATGAGAAGGGTCTTGCAAAAATTGCCCACCGGCATACCTGGTTTGGACGCTATCGGCAAGGGCGGAATACCCCGGCACAGGACCACCCTGGTAGCAGGTTCTGCAGGCAGCGGGAAGACCATGCTCGCGGCCCAGTTCCTGGCCGAGGGCATCCGCCAGTTTGACCAGCCCGGCGTGTTCGTGACCTTTGAAGAACCCCCGGAGGCCATTCGGCAAAACATGGCTTCCATGGGCTGGGACCTGAAAACATGGGAGCAGGAGGGCAAATTGGCGTTTGTGGACGCCTCTGCCCAGGTAGGCGAAGAGGCCACCCTGATAGTGGGCAACTTTGATATGGCCGCCCTGCTGGCCAGGATAGAGAAGGCTGTAAACCATACCCAGGCCAGCAGGGTTTGCCTGGATTCGCTGGGCGCGGTTTTCACCAGGTTCGGGGATAGCAGCACAGTGCGCAACGAGCTGTTCAGAATAACCTCCATCCTCCGGGATATTGGAGTTACGGCCTTGATGACCGCAGAGAGGACCCAGGAGTATGGACCTATCTCCAGACTGGGTGTGGAGGAGTTTGTCACAGACAATGTGATCATCCTGCGCAATGTCCTGGAGGAGGAGAAGCGGCGCAAGACCATGGAGATCCTCAAGTTTCGCGGAGCGACACACCAAAAGGGAGAATTCCCCTATACCATCCTGGAAGGTCAGGGCTGTGTGGTCATCCCCTTGTCAGAGATAGATCTAGAATATGAGTCCACCGGGCTAAGAATCACCTCAGGCAGCGCGGAGCTGGACACCATGTGCGGGGGCGGATTCTATCGGGACTCTGTGGTCCTGGTCTCCGGAGCCACAGGCACAGGCAAAACCCTGATGGTCACCGAATTCATAGCTGGGGGGGTACGCAATCAGGAACGCTGTCTGCTGTTTGCATTCGAGGAGAGCCGGGAGCAGTTCTTCCGCAACGCCACAGGGTGGGGTGTAGACCTGCGACCCATGGAGGAGGCAGGATACCTGAAGGTGATCTGCGAGTACCCCGAGGTTTCGAGCCTGGAGGACAAGCTGCTCAGTATGCGCCAGGCTATGGATGCCTTCAATCCGGACCGGGTGGCTATAGACAGCCTTTCAGCCCTGGAGAGGGTCTCCACCCAGAAGAGCTTCCGGGAGTTTGTGCTGGGCCTTACTTCCCATTTAAAGCAGCTTTCCACTGCTGGGCTGTTCACTTCCACCGCCCCTACCCTTCTGGGGGGACAGTCCGTGACAGAGGCCCATATCTCCACCTTGACAGATTCCATAATTCTGCTGCGCTATGTGGAGATATTCGGAGAGATGCGCCGGGCCATAACACTGCTCAAGATGCGCGGCTCCCAGCACGACAAGAATATCAGGGAGTTCAGCATTGATGAACAGGGGATGCACATTGGCAAGCCCTTCAGGAATATCAGTGGCATACTGGCCGGGAATCCCACCCAGCTGGAACCCGCAGAGGTCAGCCGCCTGGAGGAAATGTTCAAAGGCCAGGATTAGTCCTGCAATGGACCGCAGCCAGACCTATATCAACATGTGCACCCTGGCCTTAGAGATTCAGCAGGACTGGGTTCCAGTACATGGAGACTTCTTTGTGGGCCGGGAGGGCAGGGTGGAGGTCTGGGTGGCTCAGGTGCAGGCTCAGCGCAATGTCGTGGGCAGCGTGGATCTTAGCTTCTGCAACGGCATGCCCAGTGCCACCCGCTATATCTGGCTGCCCAGGCTGGATCAGCTCATAGAGCTGGCCCAGCATCCAGGGATCCACTACGAGAAGATGACCCAGGCCTTCTTCGATTGGACCAAGAGGCCCTACCCTAAACACAACCAGGACCCGCGCAAGCTGTTCAAGACGTTGGAGCAAACCTGGCTGGCCTTTATCATGCACAAAGACTGGGGCAAGGTCTGGGAAGGAACAAATTGGCAGAACCTGCTGCAGATCTAGAATCCTGGAGCACACAGAGTCATGCCAAAATACAGCAGCGGCGTGCTGGTCTACAGGCGAGATGCCCCATTACGTGCGGGACTACCTGCGCAAGGCCAGGCAAAGCGATCCCGGCCTTAGGGGCCAAAAGGCCGACTTCTTCTTCAGCACAATCTTTTTGCAGAACAAGTCCAGTTAAGGCAAAGGCTTAACCTGAACGCCAGTCATCTCTATACGTTGACAGGCACAACGTAGCATAAAAAACAAGCTTTTCAGCTATAATAGATCCTTAGCACATTTTTTATACATAATATTTTTTTGTCCACAGATCACATGGATTGACCCCAGTGAAACCCCTTCGAGAACTCCCAGAGAGTTGTTTCACGGGGCAGGCACAGAAGATATAAGAAATTGAAGAAGGATATTTTTAGGCTTGAATGAATAAGAGCATTCAAGCCTAAGGCATCAGCCCTTCGGGCGGGGAAAGCCTGCCAGTTGTATAGCACCGCGAATGCGATGGAGTCATGTGCATAACAGGTTCTTCATTCCTGGTATGCACATAAAAAACTCTTCCATCTGTGTTTATCGGTGTGATCTGTGGACAGTTGTCTTTTTCTTAAAAAATAACCCTCATGCCCTAGCGCTCTCCAGCCTTGGAGCCTTATGCAGTTTGCAGACTGGGAATGGATCTTCTCTGAATACGCTTAGCCTGCATCCTTTCAATGGCTCGAATCATTCCCTGATCCTTGGCCTCCACAAAGGTAGAAGCCAGGCCTGAGCTAGCAGCCCGTCCAGTGCGACCGATACGATGGGTGTAAGCCTCAGGGGTATCAGGCATGTCAAAATTTATGACATGGCCGATGCGGCTTACATCCAGCCCTCTGGAAGCCACATCTGTGGCTACCAGGACATTAAAGCTGCCCTTTTTGAAGCCTTGCAGCACATGGCGGCGGTTATTCTGGGACATATTGCCCTGCAGATCTTTGGCGCTGAGCCCAGAGGCGCTGAGAAGCTTGGCCAGCTTGGTGGCCATATGCTTGGTCCTGGTAAACACCAGGGTGGTCTCCTCTTTTTTGGCCTGCAAAAGCGAGATCAGCATCTTGGTCTTGGACTTGCCCTGCACTGGATAGAGGCACTGATCAATGGCCTGCAGGGGCTGCTCGTGGTCTACCTCAATCTGCAGCGGATCATTCAGGACCTCAGCTGCCAGGGAGTGAATGTCCCTGGGCATGGTGGCTGAAAAGAGCATGTTCTGGCGCTGCTTTGGAAGCAGCTTGAGAATGCTGCGGATATCCGGCATGAAGCCCATGTCCAGCATGCGATCAGCTTCGTCCAAAACCAGGGTTTCTATGCTGGAAAGGTTCAAGGCCCGATCTCCCAGGATATCCAGCAGCCTACCCGGGCAGGCTACCACAATATCCATTCCAGAGCGGAGCCTTTTTACCTGCTGGAACTTGCTGACCCCGCCATAGACAGAGACCCCGCGCAGCCCAGTGTTCTTGCCCAGGGCTTGGAAAAACTCCAGGGTTTGCTCTGCCAATTCCCGGGTGGGCGACAGGACCAGGCTGCGCACCTTGCCCCGTCTGCCTTGCAGCAGGCTCTGCAAAATAGGCAGCACAAAGGCTGCTGACTTGCCGGTCCCGGTCTGGGCAAGGGACATAATGTCCCGGCCCTGCAGGGCTGCAGGGATTGTTTTCTCCTGTACGGTGGTGGGCTGGCTGTAGCCGCAGGCAGTGATTCCGGCCTGTATTTTGCTATCGAGTTGAAATTCATTAAAGTGCATGAGTTATCCTTATAATAAGATTAAAGTATTATTGCCTTTTAGCCCAGACCAGCCCAGCGAGAAGACTCGCAATATGGCTATTGCCTTTTCCTGTCCTGGCAGAAAAGCCTGGCTTAGGCATTGCGCTGGGACTCTTGTTTCAAAAAAGGTAAGGGCCTAGGGACGGTTTTTCCCTCGCGATCGCTATCGTAATCGTGGTCGTAATCGATATGTGGAAAGAATCGATAGCGATTAGGACCACGACTTTGATTTGATGCAAGGCATTCCATAAGGCCAGAGTGTCAAGTGTGTGCTACGCTCAGCTTGCTAGGCAGGGGACTTACCAAACAATGCATATCAAACAACAGCCAGACAGAGCAGGCAAGGGGCTTGCTCAGTCTGGCCTGCAAATCGAGACTTACAATCAATGCGGCTAGTCCCTGGAGCGCTTTTTGTCCTGGCGGGCCTCATTGACTACCAGATCCCTGCCCTCCAAAGAGGAGCCATGCAGAGTCTCTTGGGCTTTCTGGGCCTCCTGGCTATTGGTCATCTCCACAAAGCCAAAGCCCCTGGAACGCCCGCTGTGATGATCTATGATCACCTGGGCGCTGGCCACATCTCCAAAAGGGCTGAAAAGATCCTGCAACGCAAAATCATTGTGACTGTAAGGTAAGTTGCCTACATACAATTTCATGGAAAATACTCCCTTGCAAGTGAGCAGCGCTTTTCATACTGCGGGCAGTGGCACGGTCCG
>JBKGXZ010000108.1:0-5496 GCA_046546355.1 Desulfohalobiaceae bacterium
TTTTTCTACCTCTCCAAGGTCCTGCCCTTTGAAGAGGCCATTGACCTGCTCAAGGACTCCATCAAGAAGACCTACGGCAAGAAGGGCGATAAAGTGGTCAACATGAACATCCAGGCCGTGGACAAGAGCATAGAGAACATCCAAGAAATCCAGTACCCTGATACCTGGACCCAGGCCCAGGCTGATTATAGTTCCCAGGAGTCTGAACAGGAGCCTGAGTTCGTGCGCAATGTGATGCGGCCCATGCTGTCGCTTAAAGGGGACGAGCTGCCTGTAAGCGCATTCGAGCCGGATGGAACCATTCCCACAGGCACCAGCAAGTACGAGAAACGGGGCGTGGCCATCAATGTCCCGGAATGGATCCCGGAGAACTGCATCCAGTGCAACCAGTGCTCCTTTGTCTGCCCCCATGCGGCAATCATCCCTCACCTTCTGAACCAGGAAGAGAAGGATGCGGCCCCTGAGAGCTTTGTTAGCATGGAGGCCAAGGGTAAGGAGCTCAAGGGCTACTATTTCCGGATCCAGGTCAACACCCTGGATTGTCAGGGCTGCGGCAATTGCGTGGACATCTGCCCTTCCAAGGAAAAGGCCCTGGTCATGAAGCCCCTGCATACTCAGACCCAGGTCCAGATTCCCAACTATAACTTCTCCACCCAGATCAGCCTCAAGCAGGATCTGCTCCGCAAAGATACTGTCAAGGGCTCCCAGCTGCAGCAGCCGCTTCTGGAGTTCTCCGGGGCCTGCGCAGGATGTGGAGAAACCCCTTACGTTAAGCTGCTGACCCAGCTTTGCGGGGACAGGATGTACATAGCCAATGCCACAGGCTGCAGCTCCATCTGGGGCGGCACTGCTCCTTCTGTGCCTTACACTGTAAACCAGGAAGGCCATGGTCCTACATGGGGCAACTCCTTGTTTGAGGACTGTGCTGAGTACGGCTATGGCATGCTGCTAGCAATAACACAGCGTAGGCAGAAGCTGGCGGAGCTCATCCAGGAAGCATTGCAGACGGATATACCTGAGGATCTGCGCCAAGCCATGCAGAACTGGCTGCAGACCATGCATCTCGCAGAGGAATCCAAGAAGTATGGCCAGGAGATCAAGGAACTGCTGCTGCAGACAGAGCCCAACAATATCCTGGACCAGATCTGGGGCCTTGACGATATGCTGACCAAAAAATCAGTCTGGGCCTTTGGCGGGGACGGCTGGGCCTACGACATAGGCTACGGCGGGCTGGACCATGTCCTGGCAGCCAACGAGGATATCAATATCCTGGTCATGGACACCGAGGTCTACTCCAATACAGGAGGCCAATCCTCCAAGGCCACGCCTTTGGGCTCCATTGCCAAGTATGCAGCCGCAGGCAAACAAACCGGCAAAAAGGACCTGGGCAGGATGCTCATGACTTATGGCTATATCTATGTCGCCTCTGTTTCCATGGGCGCCAACAAGCAGCAGCTGCTCAAGGCATTTAATGAGGCAGAGAGCTACCCCGGGCCTTCGATCATTATTGCCTATGCCCCCTGCATTAACCAGGGCATCAAGAAGGGCATGGGCAAGAGCCAGGAAGAATCCAAGCTGGCGGTGCAAAGCGGCTACTGGCCTTTATACCGTTACAATCCCCTGCTGGCCCAGGAAGGCAAGAACCCCCTGAGCCTGGACTCCAAGGCCCCAGACGGCTCACTGCAGGAGTTCCTCTCCGGGGAGAACAGGTACAACCTTCTGGAGCGGACCGCCCCGGAACAGTCTAAAAAGCTGCGAGCCCAGATGGAAAAGGAAATCTGGGAGCGCTATGAAATCCTGCGCAGGATGGCTGAGGCCGAGCCTATCAACTATACACCCTTGGCAGGCAGCGCAGATTCAGGACAGGCCCAGGACCAGGAGGGGGCGCAATACTGTCAGACCCAAGGAGTGGCAGAGCAGGCCAGAAACCAGGAGCAGGGCGAGCCCTGCGACGACGGCCGCTCGGGTAAATAGCTCTGTAGAGCATCCCAGGCCTGGATCCTGCCCTGAGTTCTCCCCCCCTCTCAGGTCAGGATCCGGCTATTTGGGAGGGTACCCCTGAACAGGTACTCTCCCAATTTTTTTCGGGGAGTTTTTGAACTAACTGACAGTATCGATCACGATAAGGTCTAGCTCCAATGCAAGCCAAACAAAAACATTGAAGGCGTGAAATGAACAAGCACAAGCTGCACAGTTTCTTCAATCCACAGAGCATCGCTGTCATCGGGGCCTCTGCCCAGGAAGGCAAGATCGGGCACTCTGTGCTGCAGAACCTGATCCAGTCCGGCTATCAGGGCCGCATAATCCCTGTGAATCCCAAATCAGAACAAATAATGGGCCTGCCTGTATGCAGGGCAATCCAGGACCTGCCCCAGGATCTGGACCTGGCGGTGATCACCATCCCCAGGGATGCGGTCCTGCCCAGTCTGCGGGAGCTGGCAGCTCTCCGAGTCAAGTCTGTTATCGTGATCAGTGCCGGATTCAAGGAAACCGGCAAATCAGGGTACTATTTGGAACAGGAGATCGTGGAGCTGGCCCGGGAGCAAGACATCGCCTTGCTGGGTCCTAACTGCCTGGGCATGATCAACACCCATGCAAAGCTGAACACCACCTTTGCTGCTGGCAACCCGGCCCAGGGCAACATCGCCTTTTTCTCCCAGTCCGGCGCCTTGTGCCAGGCCATCTTGGACTGGTCCCTGGGCGAGAACATCGGATTCTCCAAGTTCGTCAGCCTGGGCAACAAGGCTGTCCTGAACGAGGCCCACATGCTGGATTATCTGGGCCGGGACCAGGAGACAGATGTTATCCTGGGCTATATCGAGAATGTGAGCAACGGAAAGGAATTCATGCGCCAAGCCCGGGCCATATCCAGACAAAAACCAGTGCTGATGATCAAGTCCGGCACCTCTGCTGCCGGTGCCAAGGCAGCCTCTTCCCACACAGGAGCCATAGCCGGGGCTGACCAGGCCTACCAAGCAGCCTTTGAGCAAAGCGGGATCATCAGGATCAGGGATGTGCAGACCCTGTTTTCCCTGGCCCAGGCCTTCTCCTCCCAGCCCCTGCCCCAGGGTCCGAATCTGGCGGTGCTCACCAACTCCGGCGGTCCCGGGATCATGGCTGCAGATGCCTGCGAGTGCACCAGTCTGAACATGGCTAAGCTTAATGCAGAAACCGTACAGGCCATGCAGGAATTTTTGCCCTCTTTTGCCGCCTTGCATAACCCAGTGGATATCATTGGTGACGCCACTGCCCAGCGCTATAAAAAGACCCTCAAAGTCCTGGTCCAGGACCCTAACGTGAACGCCATCCTGGTCCTGCTGACCCCTACCGCCAGCATCCAGGACCAGATCCAGGAGGCGGCCCAGGGAATCATAGACGTGGCCCAGGGCTGCTCCAAACCAATCTTCGCCTGCTTTATGGGCAAGCAATCCGTGGCTTCGGGACAAAAGCTGCTGCAGGAGCACAAAATACCCTGCTTCAATTACCCGGAGCCTGCCATTCATGGCCTGGACAACATGTTCAAGTACCGGCAGTGGCAGCAAAAAACAGGCCTGGAAACTGAAGAGCTGGTTGTGGACAAGGCCAGTGCCGGGCAGGAGCTGCAACGGATCAAGTCTCAAAGCAGCAAACGCCCCCTGGAAGTGGTGGAGTTCCAAGCCCAGAAAATCCTCCAGGCCTATGAGCTTCCTGTGCCCAGAACAGAGCTGGCAACCACCAGCAGCCAGGCCGTGGAGAAGGCTGAGAAAGTGGGCTACCCCCTGGTGCTCAAGATAGCTTCAGCTGATATTTCCCACAAAAGCGATGTGGGTGGCGTACTAGTAGGCATCAAGGGTCCGGAGGAGCTGCGCAAGGCATTCACGGAGCTGACTTCCAAAACCAGGAGTCTGATGCCGGAGGCCTATATCCAGGGCTGCCTGCTGCAGGAGATGGCCCCCAAAGGTGCCAAGGAGATTATTGTAGGCTTCAAGAGGGACGATCAGTTTGGTCCTTTACTAATGTTTGGACTTGGTGGTATCTATGTGGAGGTCTTAAAAGATATTTCCTTTAAGCTGGCACCTGTGGACAGAAACGATGCCCGGGACATGATCCGGGGCATCAGATCCTATATGCTGCTTAAGGGAGTACGCGGGGAAACTGCTGTAGATTTGGGCGCCATAGAGGACATCATTCTGAAGATGTCCAGATTGGCCATGGATTTTCCTGAGCTGCTGGAGGCTGAGCTAAATCCAGTCCTGGTCAACGAGCAAAGAGCCCTGGTTGCGGACGTGCGCATGCTCCTGGACGAAAATCACAATCAATAGCTCAAACAAGGCCTGGAAGTTATAGAAATAGACCGCTGGGATGGGCCGACCTGGATCAATCCCAGCTTTTGAGGCTCTTAATCAGTTAAGGAGGAAAGTATGCCTGGACTTTACATAGGCTCCACCTCTGGTTTTGCGGGCAAAAACCTGCTGGCTATGGCTATGGCCCTGAATTTCCAGAAAGAGGGCTACCGGGTGGGCTACATGAAGCCTGTGGGCGCTATGCCCAGCGATAAGGACCAGACCATGGGGGATGAAGATGCCCTGTTCGTGCAGGAAGTGCTGGGCCTCAGGGACGATCTGGAGCTGGTCACTCCAGTGCTTTTGACCCATGATTTGCAGATGCAGCTCCTGACCGAGGGCTGTCCGGAGCTGATGGACAAGATAAAGGAAGCTTACCACAGCCTGAGCCAGGACAAGGATATCATGCTCGTTTGCGGCTCAGGCAGCTACCTGCATACCGGAAAGTACTGCAATCTGGCAGGCATAGACGTCTCCCAGGAGCTGGGCTCCAAGGTCCTGCTTGTGGATCGCTTCTTCAAGGAGTTCTACTACGACTATGTTATCAGCGCCAAAGAGAGCCTGGGTCAGGACCTCCTGGGAGTGGTCTTCAACTCCGTGCCTGAATCCAGGCTGCAGATGGTCCGGGATCTGCTCACCCCCATGCTGCAGCAAAGAGGGATCCAGGTCCTGGGTACCGTGCCCAAGGATACCCTGCTGAACTCCATTCGCATTGCTGATCTTGCCAATCGCCTGGGGGGCAAGATAATCTCTGTGCCCGGCAAATCAGAGCTCATCGTGGAGGACTTCCTGATTGGCACCATGCAGGTGGAAAACTTCATGACCCACTTCAGGAAGAAAAAAAATTCCGCAGTCATAGTGGGCGGAGACCGTTCCGACCTGCAGCTGGTGGCCCTGGAGGGCAAATGTCCTTGCCTGATCCTTACCGGCAATCTCTATCCCAACGATATAATCCTGACCAGATCCGAAGTCCTGGAAGTACCTATTATCGTGGTTCGAGAAGATACCTATACCGTAGCCAAAAAGATGGAAAACATCCTGGATAGCATGAAGCTCAGGGACAAGGTCAAGGTGGACCACGGAGCCCAGCTGGTGGATTCCCTGCTGGACTGGGAAAGCATCAAGCAAGGCCTGGGGCTGGGAAACTAACTCTTGGGCCAGTATCCTGGAGCAC
>JBKGXZ010000109.1:0-5486 GCA_046546355.1 Desulfohalobiaceae bacterium
GTTTGACAAGGAGCTTGGAACTCTTATTTATCAGGAGTGCCAAGCTCTCTTATATTGCGGCAATGAAATGAGGAGCAGATATATGAGCAAGGACAAGGAAAATCAGGAGCAGGAAGTCCAGGAGCAGCAGGAGGATTTCCAGGAAGAGCAGGATCAGCCCGGGCTGGAGCTGAGCCAGGAGGAGCTGCGGCAGCTCTGCGAGCAGAATGTATGCCCGGAATGTCCCCAGAAAGCCGAGATGGATCAGGAGATGCTCCGGGTGCGGGCCGAGGCGGAGAACTTCCGTAAGCGCATGTCCAGGGACAAGGAACAGTACTGCAAGTATGCCACAGAGGGCATGCTGGAGGACATCATACCCATCATAGATAACCTGGAGCTGGCTGTGCAGCATGGCAGGGACGTGGAGGCCTGCCAGGACCTGGTGCAGGGTGTGGATATGACCATCAAGATGTTCCTGGACACCCTGGGCAAGCACGGCCTGGAGCAGGTTCAGGTCCAGGAAGGGGATGACTTTGATCCAGCCTGGCACGAGGCCATGGCCCAGGAGGAAAGGTCCGATCTGGAGCAGAATCAGGTCTGCCACGTGATGCAGAAAGGCTACCGGATCAAGGATCGGCTGCTGAGGCCAGCCAAGGTGGTGGTCAGCAAAAAGTGCGAAACTTAAGTTGGCCCCTTTACTTGGCTGCAAAAATTCTTAATTTAGAAACATGCCGGGAAAAGCCCGCATAGAGAAGCTTTCCAAAGCACTAGCTAGCAGGGCAGCCCTTGCCTGATTGCAAATTTCAGGAGGCAGCTATTCCGGCATGGGCATAATCCCGTTTAATCCAAAAATTTCTTTGTTTCGAGGAGGAGATAGCTATGGGCAAGATCATCGGCATAGACTTGGGAACCACTAACAGTTGTGTGTACGTCATGGAGGGCAAGGAGCCCAAATGTGTACCCAACCCTGAAGGCGGCAGGACCACGCCATCAATCGTGGCCTTTACCGACAAGGAAAGGCTGGTGGGCGAGATGGCCAAGCG
Source organism: Desulfohalobiaceae bacterium (assembly GCA_046546355.1). Lineage (GTDB taxonomy): Bacteria > Desulfobacterota > Desulfovibrionia > Desulfovibrionales > Desulfothermaceae > CAZBUB01. Next base: position 1,023 of record JBKGXZ010000109.1, read on the forward strand.
CCAGGCAGTGACCAATGCAGAGCGGACTGTACATTCCATCAAGAGGCTCATGGGCCGGGATTATAGCGCGCCAGAGCTCAAGAAATGGATAGAGCGCAGCCCCTACAAGATAGTGGCCGGTACCAACAACGACGCTTTTGTGGAAGTGGAAGGCAAGAAGTACAGTCCCCCGGAGATATCTGCCATGATCCTGCAGAAGCTGAAGCAGGATGCTGAAGAGTATCTGGGCGAGACTGTCAGCGAGGCAGTGATCACAGTGCCTGCCTACTTCAACGACAGCCAGAGGCAGGCCACCAAAGACGCTGGTCGCATTGCAGGACTGGATGTCAAGCGGATCATCAACGAGCCTACTGCAGCATCCCTGGCCTACGGCCTGGACAAGAAGAGCAACGAGAAGATTGCTGTCTTCGATCTAGGCGGCGGAACCTTCGACATCTCCATTCTGGAGGTCGGAGACAACGTGGTGGAAGTCAAGGCCACCCACGGAGACACTTTCCTGGGCGGCGAGGACTTCGACCAGTTGATGGTCAACGACCTGGTGGATCAGTTCAAGAAGGAAAACGGCATAGATCTCAGCCAGGACCGCATGGCCTTGCAACGCCTGAGAGAAGCAGCTGAAAAGGCCAAGCGGGAGTTGTCTTCCACTATGGAGACAGAGATCAATCTGCCCTTTATCACTGCGGACCAGAGCGGACCTAAGCACATGAACCTCAAGTTCACTAGGGCCAGGCTGGAATCTCTGACCTCCGAGCTGGTGGAGCGCACCATTGGCCCCTGCAAACAGGCCCTGGAGGATGCCGGCCTGAAGACCTCGGAGATCAACGAGGTGATCCTGGTGGGCGGACAGACCAGGATGCCCCTGGTACAGCAAAAGGTACAGGAGTTCTTCGGCCGCGAGCCGCACAAGGGCGTGAATCCTGACGAAGTGGTGGCCATGGGCGCTGCCATCCAGGGCGGCATACTGGGCGGAGACGTCAAGGACGTTTTGCTCCTGGACGTGACTCCCTTGTCTCTGGGTATCGAAACCATGGGCGGGGTGTTCACCAAACTGATCGAGAAGAACACCACCATCCCTACACGCAAGAGCCAGGTCTTCACCACTGCGGCTGACAATCAGCCTTCTGTGTCCATACATGTCCTGCAGGGTGAAAGGCCTATGGCTAACGACAACAAGAGTCTGGGTCGCTTCGACCTGGAAGGCATTCCACCGGCACCCAGGGGTGTACCCCAGATCGAGGTTACCTTTGATATTGACGCCAACGGACTGGTCAATGTCTCAGCCAAGGACCTGGGTACCGGCAAACAGCAGTCCATCAGCATCCAGCCTTCCAGCGGCCTGAGCGAGGAAGAGATCGAGAAGATGGTCAAGGAGGCAGAGGCCCACTCTGAAGAGGACGAGAAGAAGAAGAAGCTGATCGAGGCCAGGAACCAGGCTGACACCCTGATCTACAGCACCGAGAAGTCCATGCGCGACCTGGGCGACAAACTGGACAGTGCTCTCAAGAGCGATATAGAGAACAAGGTCCAGGAGCTGAAGAAGGTCATGGAGGGCGACGATCTGGAGGCCATCCAGAAGGCCACTGACGAGCTCTCCCAGGCTTCCCACAAGCTGGCTGAGCAGCTCTACCAGCAGCAGAGCCAGGCTGGCGGAGCCCAGGCAGGCGAAGGTGCTGCAGGAGCAGCAGGCGGAGAGCAGGCCCAGGGCGACTCCCAGCAGCAGGACGATGAGGATGTAGTGGACGCGGAGTACACAGAACAGAAATAAGGCCTGCCGGGCAGGTTGACATTTGGCCCCGGGCCTTTCAATATCAAGGCTTGGTCCACCGCTGAGGTGGACCAGGCCTTTTCTTTTTAAGTCCGGAAATAACGAAGCATGGAAAACTTCAAACCGCAACGCAAATGGCGAGCGCCGCTCGCAATAGAAGGGCGAGCGCCGCTCGCCCCTGGGATCGCTGCAGCACGTCACTTCAATACAGACCTATGTGAAGGTACAGGCCTGTAGGGGCAACCGGCGGAATATAATGAGAATGAGATCAGTTGTACCGACAACGACCACGACAACGACAGCCAGGGGAAAGCAGAGCAAATCGTAATCCTGGTTGTGGTCCTAATCGCTGTCGATATGCATGACACGTACCTTTATTCTATTCTAACAATGAATACCAATACCCGAATTAAGCTCTCCAGCATTCTCCTTGGCCTGGTCCTTCTTCTGACAGGCTGCGCCGGGATGCAGCCTGCCCCAGAGCAGGAGTCTGAGGCAGAGCAGATACAGCAAAGCGCAGAGCAAGCCTGGCAGGAGGATCGGCTGCACAAGGCCATTGATTTGTACCAGGAACTTTTGCAGCTGCAGATTACAGAAGAGCAGAAACTTGAGGCCTGGCAGCGTCTGGCCAGGGCTGCTCTGCAGACTGAACAGCCGCAGCTGGCAGCCAAGGCCCTGCGCAGTTGGGCGGATCTTGACTCTCAGGCCAGGCAGGGCTGGGCCTGGAACAGCCTGCTTGTGGACTATCTAGAGCTAACTGGGCAGTCCCAGGAGATGCAGGATAGACTCAGACAGCTCCTGGACCAAGAGTCCTTCGGGCCTAAGGTGCAGCGGGCAGCCCTGGATAGGCTGAGCGGCTACTACCTGGAAAAGGGCCTGCTGCAAGAGCTGAGGTCCGCCTGGGAGCAGGTCTACTCCCAGCAGGAGCAGGAGGAAGGCAGGCGCGAGCTGGAGCAGGAGCTCCGCAAGCTGCTGCAGGATCTTGATCCGGAGCTCTGGCCGGAGCTGGGCCGGGAGATAATGCGCATGGACCAGAGCCGGTTCCCTGGAGGCCTTCTGCAGTGGGAGTACTACCTGCAGGGGCTGCGGCAGGAGCGCCTGAGCTGGCTCCAAGTTGGTCCTGCCCTGCAGGAGCTGCTGGCCGAAAGCAGGCTGCTTATTTCTCCTGAGCTGCGCAGCGAGCTGCAGGAGCTCAGGCAGGATCTGGGTCCTGCCAGGCTGGGTGTGGCCTTGCTTTTGCCCCTGGATGGGGATTACAGGCAGATCAGCAGGAGCATCCTGGCCGGGGTGGATGCTGCGTTGTGGCAGATGCAGGACAAAGCCCCGGAGCTGGAGGTCAGGGTCATCAACACTTCCAGGAGCCAGTGGCTGCAGGAAGTCCAAGACCTGCCGGATGATTTCCAGCTGGCCGGCGGCCCCTTGCGGGGCAGTGTCTGGCAGGAGCTGGCAGACAGCACGCAGCCTGAAAAAAGGGCATTCTTTGCCTTCAGGCCCAAATTGAGTCAGGGCCAGGAAGGCAGCCTGGCTTATCGCTTCTTTCCTGGGCCCAAGGACCAGGTCCAGGCACTGCTTAATGTGCTTAAGCGGGAGATTGGTGTCCAGGACTATGGGGTGTTCTACCCCCAGGGGGATTACGGCAGGCGCATGTCCCGTGCTTTCTGGGATCAGGTTCAGGGACGCGGGGCTGAGATCAGGGCCATGGCCAGCTATCCCTCTAGGAAACAATCCAGCTGGAAGCAGGAAGTGGCGGATTTCCTGGAAGTTCCAGAGGAGCTGCGCGATCCGGCCAAAGACAGGAAGCAAAAGGATCTGGGCCTGCTCAGCCCGGAGACCGAGTTCAGGGCGGTGTTCCTTCCGGACAGCCTGGAGCAGGCCAGGATGATGATCCCGGAGTTCTTCTACTACGATGCACGCAGCCTGATCTTTCTGGGTACTGCGCTTTGGAGTCAGGGTTGGGAGGACATACCCCAACTGGATAAGGACTTTTTCAGCCTGGCCCTGATGCCTGGTGCGTGGCTCCCGGAAAGCAGTAATTCTGCGCAACAATCCCTGCAGGACGCCCTGCAGGAGCTGCTGCAGGGAGAGCCGGATTTCTGGGCCGGCCTGGGCTATGATTTTCTGCGCTTTGTGCATCAGATGCCCCTGGATCTGGAGCCTGATCAGCGCAGGGCCTTGAATGCCTACCTGGCCAAGGAAAAGGATTTTGCCTGGAGCATGGCCCCGCTGAGCTGGGACCAGGAGGGCAGGGCCAGCCAGGATCTGTATGTGCTGCAGGTGGGCCAGCAAGGACTTGAGCCCTTGCAGGCTGAAGACTTCAGGTCCAGATGGCAGCTGCAAAGGAGACAGGAGATACAAAGGCGGGCCAGATACATCAAGCAGGAAGCCCTGCAGCAGTAATCTCAAATAGGGGGTGGAGCCATGAAGATCAGCAGAGATGAAGTAGCCAGGACAGCCGAGTTGGCCAGGCTTGAGGCCGGCCGGGACAAGCTGGAGCTGTTTGCCGGGCAGCTGAGCAGCATTCTGGAGTATATGGATACCCTGAACGAGCTAGAGACCAGCCAGGTGGAGCCTTTGTATTCCCCTTTCAGCCAGGAGACCCCCTACCGCGAAGATCAGCCCAGCCAGGAGTTCCAACGCGAACAAGTGCTGGGCAATGCCCCGCAGCAGGATGGCAGGTTTTTCATCGTGCCTAAGATATT
>JBKGXZ010000110.1:0-5471 GCA_046546355.1 Desulfohalobiaceae bacterium
CTTCTCAGCCCTGCTCTTGCAACTCCTGCAGGGCCTGGCGGGCCGCGGCCTGCTCCGCCTTCTTCAGGCTGGATTCCCTGGCGGTGAAGGTCCTGCCGTCAGGCAGGGCCAGCTCCACCTGGTAGGTCTTGGCGTGCTCCGGCCCGAAGCTGTCCTGCAGGGTGTACACTGGCCTAGCCTTAAACAGCTTCTGGGTCAGCTCCTGCAGACTGCTCTTGTAGTCCTTTTTGTCCGGCAGCTCAGGGCTGGAGGGCCAGAGATCCTGGAACAGTCCCAGGATGACCCCCTGGGCACTGTGGTACCCTGAGTCCAGGAACACCGCCCCGAATACAGATTCCAAAGCGTCGCAGAGCACCGCATCCCGCTCCCTGCCGCCCTGGCTCTCCTCGCCCCGGCCCAGGAAGAGGTGCTCCTGCAGGCCCAGGCCCCGGGCCAGCTCCGCCAATGTGGGCTCGCTGACCAGGCGGGAGCGGATCCTGGTCAGATCCCCCTCCCTGGCCTGGGGAAAGCGCTGGTAAAGCTCTGCAGAGATGCAAAGCTCCAGCACTGCATCTCCCAGGAACTCCAGGCGCTCGTTGTTCTTGGCCTGGCTGTCAGTCTCGTTGGCATAGGAGCTGTGGGTCAGGGCCTGCAGCAACAGGCCCTGTTCCTGGAATTCGTGGCCTATATCCATTTGCAGCTTGTGCAGCTTGTCCTTCATAACTACTTCCCTGTATCCATGGGCAGATCCTTGCGGGCGGCCTGTTCTTTGGCCAGGCGGTCGCAGAGCTCGTTTTCCTGCTGGCCCTGATGTCCGCGCAGCCAGTGCAGCCGGACCTGGTGCCTGTCCAGAAGCCTCTGCAGTTCTTGCCAGAGATCCTGGTTCTTGACCGGGTTCTTGGCAGCGGTCTGCCAGCCGTTTCTCTGCCAGCGCCTGAGCCAGCCCTTGTGCAGAGCATCGTGCAAATATCTGGAATCCGTATAGAGGTCTACCTGGCAGCTTTTCTTGAGGCTTTTCAGGCCCTGGATGGCTGCCATGAGCTCCATGCGGTTGTTGGTGGTCCCAGCCAACCCGCCGCTGATCTCCCTTTGGGTTTCGCCCCAGGCCAACACAGCTGCCCAGCCTCCCGGGCCAGGATTGCCCAGGCAGGAGCCGTCTGTGTAAATGATTACCCGGGGCAGGTCCTGCTTATTCTGCATACTCCTCCTGTTTATGCATCTTTTGCAGCTGTTGCCAGAGACTGTGCGCGAAGTCCATCAGGCCGCGGGGCCAATCCCCGCTTTGCAGATAGGGCCGGAAATGCTCCTGCTGCAGATAAGCTACGAAATCCTGGGGCAAGGCCTGCTTGAGCAATGGAGGCAGGGACAGGGCCCATTTTTGGGCCTCCGGCTCCAGGGCCAGGTATATGGCTCCAGGCTCAGGCTGCATCTCTTGCAGGGCGTTTTGGCCCACTAGCAGCTTGAATTCCAGGTCGAAGTGCTCCTGCAGGGCCTGGGAGAAATCCTGCAGGTGCTCTGTTTGTTCCTGGGTCAGGCTGTCTGTGCGGTCTTTGATGTTGCCTGCAGGCTCGAGCATTTGCAGACTGTAATCAAAGTTGAGCCAAAACAGCAGCACCACCAGGGCCAAAACCAGGGCCAGGGCTGCCGGCTTGACCATGCGCAGGACCTGGGAGGTATGCTCCTGTTTAGCCATGTTTTTCCAGGCTGCTTATAATTTCCTGCAGGGGCTGTTGCATGAAGTCCCTGATCTCCTGGAGACGCTGCCCAGTCTCTGCTTCGAAGCGCAGCACCAGCACGGGCTGGGTGTTAGAGGCCCTGACCAGCCCCCAGCCGTCAGGGAAGGTGAGCCGTACTCCGTCAACATCTATCAGCTGGAAGCCGTCTTCCTGGTTTTGGAAGTGCTCCCGCAGCTTTTCCACCGCCAGGAACTTGAGCTCTTCCGGGCAGTCCATCCTGATCTCCGGGGTGCTGACCACCTGGGGCCAGTCCTGCAGATAGGAGCTAAGGGGCTTCTCGGGGCTGCTGTCCATTATCAGCAGCAGTCTGAGGGCTGCATAAATAGCGTCGTCATACCCGTAGTAGCCCTCGGCAAAGAACATGTGCCCGCTCATCTCCCCTGCAAGCAGGGCTCCGGTCTCCTGCATCCTGGCTTTGATCAGGGAGTGTCCGGTCTTGTACATCTCGGAGCTGCCTCTATGGGCCTGGATGTCCTGGTATAGCAGATGGCTGCACTTGACCTCGCCCAGGACCAGGGCCCCTGGCCTGCGGCTCAAGAGGTCCCTGGCATAGATAGCCAGCAGCCTGTCTCCATAGATAACCTGTCCCTGCTCGTCCAGGACCCCCAGCCGGTCTCCGTCACCGTCCAGGCCCAGGCCCAGACGGGCTCCGTGCCTGTGGACCTCTGTCCGCATGTCCTGCAGATTCTCCTCCAGGGTGGGGTCTGGATGGTGATTGGGAAAATCCGGGTTGGGCTCGCAGAACAGCTCGATGACCTCCGCGCCAATGCGGCGCAGGAGCTGGGCGCAGAGCAGGCCTGCGCTGCCGTTGCCTCCGTCCACGACTACCCGGAAGGGATTCTGCAGCCTGATGCCCTGGGAGAGCTCCTGCAGATAGTCTGCTCTGGGATCCCACTCGCAGGCCGTGCCCAGACCCTGGGCAAACTCTCCCTGTTCCATGATTCGTCTTAGATCCTGGATGCTGTCACTGTGGATAGTGTTCTCCCCGCACCAAATCTTAAAGCCATTGAATTCTGGCGGGTTGTGGCTGGCGGTGATCATCACCCCAGCCTTTTTGCCCAGCTTCTTGATGGCATAGTAGAATACCGGGGTGGGGGCCATGGGCAGGAAGATGACCTCCAGCCCGCAGGAGGCCAGGCCCTGCACCAGCCTTTGCTGATATTCCGGTGAGCTGTGCCTGCAGTCACGACCCACCACAGCGCTGCCAATGCCTTGGCGCAGGAAGTAGGTCCCACAGGCCTGGCCCAGGCTATGTACCCAATGGGGGTCGAAGTCCTGATCCACGATTCCTCTGATGTCGTAGGCCCGAAATACGCTGGAGTTGATCCGGGGCATAATGGCTTTCTCCGGCAGAAGTGTTTTAAAGCATGGGGGCTAGATAGCTGCGTTTTGACTGGGGACAATTCTTACTGCTTTTTCCAGGCTCCTGCAAGCTTGAGGCAGTGGCCAGTATCGGGGTTTTAAACTTTGCTTGACCCAGCCCCGGGTCTAGGGTATTGCTGGGCGCATGAACTGGGACTGGGAAAAATTACAGGAAAAGCGGCAAGGGCGAGGTCAGGGAGGCGGAGGCAGCGGCAAACGACCTCCCGGGCCGGATTGGGAGGCCTGGAAAAGGAAACTACAGAATCTGCCTGGCTTCAGGTTTTCCGGCCTGGGCCTGATTCTCGGGCTGGTGGTCTTGATCTGGCTGGCCTCTGGCTTTTATATCGTGGATCCGGATCAGGTAGGTGTGGTGCAGCGCTTCGGGGCCTTTACCCGCATCACCCAGCCTGGGCCGCATTTCCATCTGCCCTATCCCATAGAACAGGTGAGCACTCCCAGCGTGACCCAGATCAAGAGGCAGGAGATCGGTTTTAGATCCACCTCTGATCCAGATGAGATAGGCCAAATCGAATACAGGCACGTGCCCAAGGAAGCCCTGATGCTCACCGGGGACGAGAATATTGTAGATGTGCGCTTCATAGTCCAGTACAGGATCAGGGACGCCCAGAAATACCTGTTCAACATCAGCTCTCCGGAAAAGACGGTCAAGGATGCGGCAGAGGCTGCCATGCGGGATGTGGTCGGCAAAAACGAGATCAATCCCATCCTGACCACTGCAAAGATGCAGATCCAGAACGAAAGCCAGGCCCTGCTGCAGCAGATGATGAATGACTACAATAGCGGCATCCAGATCAACGCGGTCAAGCTCCAGGACGTGCACCCTCCCCAGGATGTAATAGAGGCCTTCAGGGACGTGGCCAGCGCCCGCGAGGACCGCAGCAGGCAGATAAACCAGGGCATGGCCCACCGCAACCAGATCTTGCCCCAGGCTAGGGGCAAGGCGGCCAGCATGACCAACGAGGCGGAGGCCTACAAAGAATCCAAGATCAGGCAGGCCAAGGGCGAGGCCCAGAGGTTTAAGGATCTGTGGCAGGAGTACTCCCAAGCCGAGGATGTGACCAGGAAGCGCTTCTACCTGGAAACCATGGAAAAGGTCCTGCAGGACTCAGAGGCCAAGGTCCTCTTCTCCAGGGATGCAGCCCAGCAGGTGGTGCCCTACCTGCCCTTGGAGGAGCTGCGCAGGCCGGGTAGAGTCAAGGACCAGGCTAAGGAACAGTTGATAGACAGTCCTTAAAAATACAGGAGCAAGCCCTGAATATGGCAGTGCATAAATCCCCTATAGCAGTCATCGTGGTCCTGGCCCTGTTGCTGCTGGGGATCAGCCAGAGCTTTTACACCGTGGACGAGAAGGAAAGAGGGGTCCTGTTGCAGCTGGGTAAGCCTTTGGGCGAGACAGTGGGCCCCGGGCTGCATTTTAAGTTGCCCCTTGTCCAGAATGTGGTCAAGTTCGATCACCGGGTGCTGGGCTATGACGCTGAGCCTGCAGAGATTATCACCAAGGACAAAAAGAACATGCTGGTGGACAATTACGCCCGCTGGCGTATAGCTGATCCCCTGAAGTTCTACCGCACCGCCAGGACCTATGAAGGAGGGGCCTCCAGGCTGGACGACCTGGTCTATGCAGAGCTCAGGGTGGAGCTGGGCCGCTACGAATTGGTGGAAATCGTCTCTACAGAGCGCGATGCAATCATGGAAAAGGTCACTGATACAGTAATGCAGGAGTTGGAGGATTACGGCATTGAGCTGGTGGATGTACGTATCAAGCGCACTGATCTGCCCAAGGCGAACAGGGAGGCTATTTTCTCCAGGATGCGCTCCGCCAGGGAGAGGCTGGCCAGGCAGTACCGCTCCGAAGGTGAGGAGGAGATGACCAAGATCAAGGCAGAGGCAGAGCGGGACAGGGATATCCTTTTGGCTGATGCGGAGCGCGAGGCAGAGATCCTGCGTGGTGAGGGAGATGCCCAGTCCACCGAGATTTACGCCGAAGCCCATAGCAAAGATGAGGAGTTCTACGCTTTCCTGCGCAGCCTGGATGCCTACGAGAAAAGCTTTGGGAAAAATACCAATCTGGTGCTGAGCCCGGAGTCAGAGTTCTTCAGGTACTTTGATAAGGATCCAGAAAGCATGCACTAGCCGTTGCCTGGGGCTAGACAGTTATTCATTTGATACCCAGGGTCAGGAAAGGGGCCCCATGACGACCCTCCCCTGCCCCCTCCCTGGCCAGTTGAGCATAGCACATACTTGACACCGTGGGTTTATAACATACTGAAAAATAAGGTCTAAGAAACATTATCCCAACCACCCCTGCCCCTCCTTGCCAAGGAGGGGTAAGGGGTGGTTGAATGATGACCTCTTCCTTATCCCACGGTGTCA
>JBKGXZ010000111.1:0-5463 GCA_046546355.1 Desulfohalobiaceae bacterium
TGCATGAAGATCCTGAAGCGCAGGATCTCCACTGCTGCCTGGATCCAGATAAGCAGCCCCAGCACCAGGGCCAGTATAGCTGTATGCCGTACCCAAGGCCTGCGCAGCAAGATGCAAACCAAGGCCACAGCCACCCAGCCCGCCAAATAGATATCATTGCCCACCCGCAGCTCATGCGCAGCCAGGATCAGGAAGCTCATTACCGGGAAGACAAGCAGAATTCGCGTCATCCTTTCAGCCTCCTGGCTAGGCCGTCCAGGCTGGAATAAACCACCGGGACCACAATCATGGTCAGGAATGTGCCCACCAGCAGCCCGGTGCCAGCCACAATCGCCAGCGGGCTCAAACGCTCCAGACCCACTGCCATTTCCAAGGCCAGTGGGGAGAGCCCCACCACAGTGGAGAGCATGGTCATGAAAATGGGCCTCAGGCGCAGGGCTACTGCCCTTTCTATGGCCTGTTCCCTGTCCCAGCCCTCGCTTCTGGCCTGATTGATAAAGTCCAGCAAAAGTACGCTATTGTTAATGATCACTCCTGCCAGAAAGATCATGCCCATATTCCCGGGCATGGACATGGGCTTGTCAAACAGGAGCAACCCCCACAAGGCCCCGGCCACTGCCAGGGGGACCACAGACAGGATGGTCAACGGATGGGCAAAGGAGCGGAACATGGTAAAAAGCAGCAAATATAGCAGGATCAGGCCGATAACCAGGGCCTGCCGCAGCTGCTGGTTAGTCTCCTGCATGTCCTGCATTGTCCCGGCGAACTCCATCTGGTATCCCCCAGGGAGCTGCAGCCCCTGCAGACGCTCCTTGGCCTTGGCTGTGACCTGGGAAATGGTCAATCCGCGGTTTTCTCCGCTGATATCAATGGTGCGCTGCAGATCCTCCCTGGTCAGCAAAGGAGATATCCTCTGGGATTCGATCTCTGCCAGAGTCCGCAGCGGGATAGGCCCAAACTTGGACCCCACATAGATCTCTTCCAGGTCTTGGGGCTCTTTTAGATCTTGCTCTGAATAACTTACTCGAATAGGGATATCCAAATAACCCTCCAGGCGCATCCAGGTGGCAGGCACTCCCTGCACAGCAGCCTGAAGCTCCTGGGAGACTTGCTGGGGCGAAGTTCCATACTCCCTGGCCAGAGCTGGATCCACACGCACGGTCTGCTCTTCCTGGTCCATATACCAGCTCCTGCGCACATCCACTAACCCAGGCAGCCCTTGCAGCCTTTGCAGACAAGTCTCTGCCAGCCTGTCCAGCACCTTGGTCTCTGGTCCGCTGAGAATGATATTCAAAGGGGCCTTGGTGGTGGATACAGGCACCGCCCCGTATTCACCGATCCTGAAGGCCTTGATACCTGGGATTTGCCTCAGCTCCTCCCGCCATTTCTGCTGGATCTGCCAGATGGTCTCCTCCCGCTGGGTCCGATCCACAAGATGCACAGTCAAAAGTGCTGACTGGGCAATGGAACCGCCGCTGCCAAAGCTGATGGCTCCGGGCTCTGAGCCCACCACAGAGGAAATCGTTTCCACTCCAGGCTGCTCGGAGACTATGCCCTCCACCTGCTGCAGGGTGCTGCGCATCCTGTCCAAAGAGTCAGTTGCCGGGATCTCGAACTCCAGGTTGACAATGCCAGTATCCATGGGCGGCATGAGCTCCCCTCCTATCAGGGGCGGCACAATGCGAGCGCTTAGCAAGAAAAACCCTAGAGCCAGAAGCAGGGTGGCTACCCGCCAGCGAAGCGCCTTTCGCAGCAAGAACAGATAGAATCTGCGCACCTGCTCCAGGGCCAAGTCCGTATAAGCAGCCCAGCGCTCCAAAAAGTTGGGCCTTTTGACCTGCCTGGACAAAACACGGGAGCACAGCAAAGGCACCAGGGACAAGGAGACCAGCAAAGAGGCCACCAATGTGCTGGAGATGGTCAGGCTCAGCTTGCCCATGGTCTGCTGGGCGTAGCCACCGATAAAGATAATCGGCAGCAGTACCGCCACCGTGGTTAGGGTGCCTGCGGTATTGGCCAAAGCGATCTGGCTGGTGCCGCGCTCTGCAGAATCTTTGGCATTTGCTCCTGCTTGGCTCCTGTGCCTGCGGTAGATATTCTCCAAAACCACCACAGAGGAGTCCACCACCAAACCGGTAGCTACTATTAGGCCGGTCAGGGTGATCATGTTCAAGGTATAGGGCAAGAGCCAGATCACACCCAGGGAGAACAAAAAGGACAGGGGCAGGCTCAGGCCCACCACCAGGGCTGCCCTGGTGTCAGCCAGGAATAAAAATATCACCCCCATGGTCAGCAGGATAGCAATTGCTATAGAGCTGAGCATGCCCTGCATATTCACGTCAATTAAGGGCTGCTGATCCTGGGTGATCTCAAAGGAGATATCCGGAAACCTGGCCTCAAGCTCCGGCAGATAGCCTTTGACCCTCTCTATGGTCTCTACTGTGGCCCCTTGCTCCTCCCTGATCACGCCCAGGGCAATGGCCTCTTTTGTATTGCCGTGATACAGGGAGCGCGCTTCCTGAGTAGCAAGCTCCACTTTGCCCAGATCAGAGATGCGCAATAGCCCCAACCCTGGCCTGCGTAAAGGCAGCTCCCGGATCTGTTGTAGATCCTGGAACTCACCTGCCACCCGGACCAGGTACTCACTGTCCTGGGTATAGATATTCCCGGCAGGTGTGGAAATATTTTGTTTTTCCAAGGCAGCCAGGACCTCTCCCAGGCTGACCTTGTGGGCAGCTAGTTTATCCCGGTCGATCCTGACCTCAACTTCTGGCCTGTGCCCGCCAAATACATCCACATCAGCCACGCCCTGCAGCCTGAGCAATTGATCCTGGATCTGGTTCTCTGCCAACAGACGGATCTCCTTGAGGTCCTTGTCCTCTGGGTCCTTGGCAGTCAGGGCCAGGGTCAGCAGGGGCCTGGAGGAGGACTCGCTAAGGCTGTAGATGCTGGGATCCCTGACCCCTTCAGGGAGGTTGGACTGGATGCGGGCTATGGAGTTTTGCACTTCCAGGACAGCCTGGCCTGGATCCTTGCCGTATCTGAACTCCACAGTCACAGAGGAGACCTGGTCCCTACTGCTGCTGCGGATGTTCTCCAGGCCATTGACTGTACTGACCTCTTTTTCCAGGATCTGGGTGATCTTGTCCTCTACGTCCCTAGCGCTCGCGCCTGGCTGCTCAGTGATGACCAAGACCTGGGGCGGGGAAGTCTCAGGGAACAGGTCTACAGGGGTTCGCATGAATCCGATCAAGCCCACGGCTGCCACCAGAAGGGCCAGGGCCAAAATAACATAGGGATACTGCAAGGCTGCCCTGGCTGGATTCATCTCACAGCCTCCACCCTTTGCCCCGAAGACAGCCTGGCCCAACCCAAATAAGTATTGCGCACCACATCCGCCCCAGGCTCCAGGCCTTTTACTGCAGCCCGGTCCCTGCTGTAGCCCAGGACTTGCACCCCCTTGGACTCAAGCTTTCCCTCGCGGACCACAAACACATGCTCCCTGCCTTCAGGCCCCTGAATCAAGGCGCTGCGCGGTACCAGGGTCACTGCCTTGTGCTCTTCCACTACCACAGACAGAGGCACGAACTCCCCTGGACTCAGGCCCTTTATTTGCTCCCCCTGCAATCTGGCTTCCGCCCTGAGCATTCTGGCCTTATCCAATGAGGGATGCAGCAGGCTGATCCTGGCCTTTCTGGCTTGGCCCTGAACCTGGAAAATACACTCCTGGCCCTGTTCTATCAGGGGCAAGTCCTGCTGGGGCAGATCAAAGGCCAGCTTCAGGGAGTCCACCTGCTGCAGCTGTAGCAGTTCCTGGGCAGGGGAGGCCATGTCCCCGGGATCGGCATTTCGCTTGGATATCACCCCGGGGCCAGGGCTGCGCAAGGTGTAATAGCTAAGCCTGGTCTTAATCTCCTGCATTTGTTGCTGCAGGGAATCCATGCGGCTCCTGATGGCCCGGGCCTCTGCCCTGGAAGCCTGGAGCCTGCCCTGGACTTCTTTTGCCCTGTCCTCGGTCTTCTCTGCTTCAGAAGCAGTGGCTGCATTTTGCTGTGCCAATTTCTGCAGGCGCTGGGCCTCTTTTTGCCAATAATCCTGAGAGCTCTCCAGATACAGGATCGTGGCCTGCTTGGCCTCCAGCTCCGCTTCTGCCTGGCTGATCCTGGCCTTTACCTCCTGCAGCCTGTGCTTTATCTCTTCCGGGTCCAAACGCAACAGGACCTGCCCTGCCTGCACTCGGTCTCCCTCATCCACCAGGACTTCCCGGACCTCTGCCTGCACCCGGGCCGAAATACCTGCTTCCTCTTGGGGCCTGACCACTGCCAGGTAATGCTTTTTTTGCTTGAGATCCCCTTGCCTAGCCTGGCTCACTGTCACCGGCCTGGGCCTTTGCCCGTATTCCGGGGCTTCTTTCATTTCCTGCCTTTTTTGCTGCACCAGCAAAAAGCCCCCCAGACCCAGGCCAATGGCCACCAGGATCAGGATTGCCTTAGGCTTTAGGCCTGACATCTGATTTGCTCCTTTTTTTATCCCTGGGCAGCCTGCGGCTTTGCAGGCCAGGGAGATATTCCATTTAGCTGCTGCGGATTCTAAGCTTCTGCCCCTGGTCTGTATTTGACACGTATCAAAATAAACAAAAAAACCCTGGATTGCCAAATAAAGAAAAGAATTTCAGGATGCCAGCCTGCTTGCCCTGCACAGCACTGACGTGCTAATTGCCTGTACAGGATACCTGGAGGAGCAAATGCATAAAGTCGCAATTATCTTCCACGGCGAGCTGCTGGATTTGCTGCCTTTGGCTGTTAAGCCCAGGGGCCTGACTGAAATAGATCCAGAGCGCAGGGCCTCCATCAAGGATATCATCGAGAGCCTGGGCGTGCCCCACACAGAGGTGGGCTGCATTCTCCATCTGGGCCAGCAGCTTGGATTCGGGCATCTCCCGGAGCCTGGCGAGATAATTCATATCCATCCCCAGCAGCCGCCTTTGCAGGTAGCCAAGCCTACTCTGCTCAGACCCAGGCCCTTGCAGGACTACAGGTTCGTGGTGGACGTCAACGTGGGCAAGCTGGCCAGGCTGCTGCGTATGCTGGGCCTGGATACTGCCTATGATCCAGGCTGGGAGGATGCCTATATCGCGGAGCTGGCCTGGAGGGAGGGCAGGATCGTGCTCAGCAGGGACAAGGGGCTCTTGAAGCGCAAAAAGGTGGAGTTCGGCAGGCTCCTGCGCAGCAACCACCCCAAGCAGCAGCTGCAGGAAGTCCTGGACTTCTTTGGCCTGGAGCAGCGGCTAAAACCCTTCAGCCGCTGCCTGCGCTGCAACAGCCAGCTGCAAGAGGTGGACAAGCAAAGCATCCAGCACCTGCTCTTGCCCAAGACCAGGAAATATTACCATGAGTTCTGCATCTGCCCTGGCTGCGGCCGCATCTACTGGCAGGGCTCCCATCAGGAGAGGATGCAGGATAT
>JBKGXZ010000112.1:0-5409 GCA_046546355.1 Desulfohalobiaceae bacterium
GTGGCTCCGGTGCGCAGGGAAAGGCCCTCGGACTTGGCCTTGGCGCCGTCCAGGTTCTTGCCTTCCTTCTTGACCCAGATGGGCAGGCCCCATTCCTCGAACAGGTGCACAGAGTCATCCACGTGCCGACCCAGATCATAGATCAAGTCCTCGCGGACAATGCCCATCAGGTCGTTGCGGACCATGCGCACATAATCATCCGCATTGTTTTCGCCCAGATATGTGTTGATCGCGGATAGGCCGGGGGCAACTGCTCCGGACCTCTCCAGGGAGGCCTTGTCTACCAAGAGGAGATTTACTCCGTACTTGTCAGCCCAGTTTACGGCTTCATAGGCAGCCCCGCAGGCTCCCATGCCGCCGCCGACAATCAAGGCGTCGGTTTCCAGTTCCACCACTTCGGGCTCCGAGATGGGCAGTCCCTTGGTTACATCTTTGCTTGGTATCTGAGGCATACTGCTTCTCCTTGTCTAAGCTTTAAATTGATTCCTGATGCATGGTGTTTGCTGCTTTAGATCCCCATGCTGGCAAAGATTATCTGTTGCCGCCCTCGCAGGAAGTGTCCAGCCAGCACTGAGTGGTATCCACGTCCTGGATTTCATACTTTTTGTTCAAGACCTCCTGGGGAGTGGGCAGCTCAGTCTCGTTGAAGAGATATGCACTCTCCAGGTCCTGGGGCTCAGGCTTGCCCTCGTAAGGCTTGATGGAACCTTCAGGGGTGGTGCGGATAGGGAACTTGAACCTCTTGACCTCACCGCTGCGGAACTGAATGGTCCACATGATGTCCTCGGCGCTGCGCAGAGGAATGCTGGTCCCGCCCATGGGGGCGAAATCCGCGTAGGGGCGGGCTGTGATAGCGCCCTGAGGGCAGATCTTGATGCAGGAATAGCATTCCCAGCACTGATCAGGCTCCTGGTTATAGGCCTTCATTTCCTTTTCGTCCAGAATCATGAGATCGTTGGGGCAGATGTACAAACAGGCTGTCTTCTCCCCGCCTTTGCATCCGTCGCATTTTTCAGGGTTTACGTAGGTTGGCATGTTTTCCCTCCTTGGATTGTTTTTGTATACTCCAAACGCCTGTATATAGTAAAGGAAGTTGCTGCAGATGCCGCCTTGGGCTGAACTGTGCAGGCAGGTCGAGCATCTGCAGCAGTCTTGGTAACTTCCTTTAGGGCAAGGCTTGCTCGCTCAGGTCCATTGCCTGTCAGCCGGGTTTCCTGGGCAAGGTTTTGCTGAGTTTGACTCTAGATTTTTCGTTCAGGAGTTCGGCATTTGTCAAGGAAAAATTAAGCCGGCTGCTGTTGGCTTTTGCCTTGAGCTCCAGAGCCCTCCCCGGAATCAGGTTTAGATCTGTGGAGGAGGCAGATAGTCAGACTCCTTCTCTGCCAGTTCTTTGATCTCGTCCACCCGGGCCAGGGTGTTATCCACCACCTTGGGGTCCAGGGTCTTGGCCTTGGCGATCTCCTCGAACAGGGTCCTGTTAAAGGCCAGGGGGGTATCGGTGATAGCTCCCCTGGAGTCGGTGCGTGCGCTGTCAAAGTTTTTCATTATTTCCTGGGCCTTGTCATCAGGGATCTCCATGGAGAAGGCCCTCAGGTTGCCGCCAAACATATACTCCACTTTGTCCTCCAGGCCGCTGCCCTTCAGGGCATCCATGCGTTTGTCGTCCAGGAGAACCACGAATGTCTTGGACATATACTATTTCCTCCTAAGTCAGGTTTGGGCGCAATTAGAGATCCAGGTCAGGAAGGTCTACTTCCAGGTTCTGGTCCTGTTTGATTACGTAGTTCTGGTTGCAGAAGGGGAAGTTGAACTCCTTCCACCACTTGACCACTGCCTGGTAGACTTCCGGCCGGAAGATGACCCTGGGGGGGTAGATGCCCTCGCCGACCATGCCCCGGATGAAACTGCCGCTGAACTTTTCCTTTTGCTTGGTGTGCCCGCAGGACTCGCTGTAGGCGATCTCCTGGCAGACCGGGCAGTACCAGAACTCTCTCATGTTCTGGGGCCGGATGTGCAGGCCATAGTCTACATCGCAGATGGACTGATCAAAACCGAAGCTGGGGATGCCCTTGTCCCAGAGGGTCTGGGTGGCGTATTCATCGTAGAAGTCGCCTACTGCTGCATGGTCACGGCCGAACATGTGATGGGTGCAGCCCATATTCTGGCGGATGATGCCGTGCAGCATGGACTCCAAGGGGTTGCCGTAGCGCATGTCCCAGAGACAATAGGAAACCATGTGCCGCTCAGGCTTGATGTAGTTGCCCTTATTCACTGCCTCGTGGCCTTCCAGGATGGTTTCGTCCGGGTAGTCGCCCTTACGCTTGACACCGATGATGGCGTTGACCAAGATGCCGTTACAGGGTTCAATGTCCCCGGTATAGGCAGCATTCTTCATAAGGTGCTCATGGCCTACGTGAGGCACATTCCTGGTCTGGTGGTTGATCACTGTGCGCCAGCCCCTGTTCTTGAACTCTTCACGGCACTTGATCGGAGGATACCAGAAGCGGTCAAACGGGGGCTTGAATTTGGGCTCGTTGATTATGGTGTACTTGCCTGCCAGGACCACAGGGTTCAGGCTCTTGTAGATGACCCAGCCAGGGTGCTTTTCGTTGAAGGGCTCCTGGACCACCTCGGGGTTGTCCTCAGGGGTGCCAAAGACTTTGTGGGCCAGCTCTTCCGGGTTGTCGATACGCCAGACTTCCTCCACATCCAGGATGGCGAAGGGCTTGCCCTTGAGCCGGAGCACTACCCGATCCCCTGCTGTAACGCCCAGCTGCTTGTAGTCCTCCTCGCTGATGTCAAACACGATGGGGTAGGGAAAAATCCAATTGTTCAGGAGTCTTCTCTCTTTGAGCACCCTCTCCACCTCAGCCTTCTTCATGGAGCCTTCCACCGGGCTGAAGAAGCCGTAGCAGACAGACATGATCTCCCGGTAGACATTGCGTACCGGCACGCCCTTGTCGCTGAGGGTGGGCTTGATGTCGTAAACTGGACATCCCTTGGCCAGCTTTTTGGCCAGCTGCGGATCCCTGACGACCCTTTCTTCGATTCTTCCTCCATGCGGGGGAGGCGTGTTCATTCTCAATGTCATCACTAACTCCTTGGATTTTAAGTTGAAATGATTTTCCACACTGACCCCTGGAAAATTTGCTTGTGCAAAAATTAACAAGTCCCCCTGGCCCTGTCAAGCTTGCAGCAAAAATTAAATATCAGCAATCCCAGGCGGATATAACTTATATGTCCGGCAAATCCTGTACTCGGGCCCGAAGTGTGGCTCTGCAGAGGGCGCAAAGGTTTTCAGGAGCCATTCGTCGAGGGTTGGGCACGTAATGATCCCTTGTTGCGCTAAGTTGTGAAAATCGCAACAAGGAGCTTCAAGTCTGGAGCAGATTAGCAAAGACAGCCGAGATCGAAAAGCAAGCAGGGATCGATTTGCCATGCAGCTCTTGTCTAATACAGGACCTTTAGGCTAGCATGATATTTTGGGAGCTAAGGACTAACATGGAAAGATTATGAGCGCAAAAAAAATAAGGACAACATGAAAAAATCTTTGGAGCAGGAGCTGCAGGATCTGGATCTGGAGATCCTGGGGCTTATTCAGAAGAGATCCAGGCTCTTCCAGCAAAAGGGCCAGGATAGGCAGAAGCAGGGCCTGGGACTGGTGGACAGCAGGCAGGAAAAAGAGATCTGGAAGCTATGGCAGGGTTTTTTCCAAAAAAGGGCCTGGTCGGAGCAAGCAGGTCGCAAAATTTTCAATCTTTTGAATGGGCTGGGTTACGAGGCCCTGGAGCGCGGCCAGGACAAGGAATTCAGGCTGCAGCCCCCCAGGGGGCAAGTGCACATAGATCATCCCGGCCCCAGGGATGTGCTGCTGACCAGGCTGGCCTGCGCCCTGGCTGCAGACAGGGCGCAGGATCTGCACCTGCCCCATGCAGTGCTCAATGATGAACTCTTTGAGCTTATCAAGGCCTGCAATCAGGCGGGTGGAGGCTTCTCCTGGCAAAAGGATTCCGTGCAGCATCTGCAGGGGCAAGGATTGGATTTTGACCGTAAGTCCTTGTTTGTAGGCCAAAGCAGGCTAAATCTGTTTTTGCTGGTATTTTTGGCTTGTGCCAGGGCAGGGAGCTGCAAGCTGAGCGGGGCCAGCAGGCTCAAGCAGGAGAGCTTGAGCCAGATGCATGGCCTGCTGCGCCTGCTGGGTGCCCGCGCAGTACCTCTGCTGCCCGGAGGAGAAGGTCTGCCCTTGCGCTTGGAATCCAGCGCAGAGATAGATACTGAGCTGATCCTGCCCCAGGCAGCTGACCCAGAGATGACAGCGGCCCTGATACTGGCCCTGGCAAGTGCGGACCGCTGGGAACAGGGTTTGCGGCTGAGCTGTCCTGAGCAGTTCTTTGGGCCCTGCAGGCAGAGACTGGCCCTGGAGCACCTGCTGGGCGAAAAGCTGCATTTGAGTCCCCAGCAGGGGGAGGTCTATCTGCAGCCGGGAAGTCCCAGCCCCGGACTGGAGGCAGAGGTCTATCTGGATGCTCTGCTTTGTGCTCCTTTGCTGCTCATGCCCCAGATTCTAGGGGGCAGGACATTGCTAAGGGGCAGTTATCCCAAATGGCAGCCCCTTGGACAGGCTGTGCTGGAGATGCTACACCAAAGCGGGGCCCAGGTAGAGGTGACACCCTCAGGCATCAGAAGTCAATATGCTGCGTCAAGCAGCAGGCTAGAGCTGGACTGCAGCCTGCATCCTGAGCTTTTCCCCCTGGCGCTGGGCCTGGGCCTGGCTAAGGCTCAGGGTGCGCAGTTGCAGGTCAGCCCAGGTCCTGGCCTGGACTATGGCCTGCATATTCTGGAGGGCCTGGGGGTGGGGCACAAACTGCAGGGCAATATGCTGAGCCTGCAAGCTGAAGGGATTGAGACCACGTTAGAGCTGCAAGCGAGCTGTCCAGACCCTGTCTGGGGCATGGGCCTGGCCTTGGCAGCCCTGGGCGGAGGCAGGATAACCATCCAGAACCCCGGGGAAATGACCCGGCTTTGGCCCCAGTTCTGGGCCTGGTACAAGGGCTGCACCTCGGGCTTTAGGGAAGAACAAACAAGCAAAGGATCCCAAAGTGACAGAAAGGCACGCAGGAGAATCGTGGGCTGAGGACCTGGAGGCCCTGGAAGGGGAAGCCCGGAGACTGCAGGAGGAAATAAAGGACTGCCAGCAGAGCATTAGGCAGCTGCGTGACCAGGAAGACCCTGCCTCAGGACAGGTTTATGCCCAGGAGATCCATGCCCTGCTGGTCAAGAAGCTGAGCCTGGAGACAGAGCTGGAATTTTGCCGCAGAAGGAAAAACAGGCTCCTGCTGCAGCAGTCTGGCCAGGATTGGGGCTGACGGGCAAGGCCCCTGGGGCCGGGTTTGAGCCTTGCCTTGTTGA
>JBKGXZ010000113.1:0-5238 GCA_046546355.1 Desulfohalobiaceae bacterium
TCTGGAACCTCCTGGACAAAGCCCGGTCCTTTTCAAAGAGGTTCTTGTATTCTTCATAGGTAGTGGAGCCGATGCAGCGCAGCTCGCCTGAAGCCAAAACAGGCTTCAGGATGTTGGAGGCATCCAGGGAGCCTCCGCTGGTGGCTCCTGCGCCGATCACGGTATGGATCTCATCGATGAACAGGATCGCCTTGGAGCCCATCTTGGTCAGCTCATTGATCAAGCCCTTGAGCCTGGATTCAAAATCCCCCCTGAATTTGGTTCCAGCCAGCAGCGCACCCATGTCCAGGGCATAGATCTCAGTATCCAGATAGGGCTGCGGGACCTCCTTCTGGGCAATACGCAGGGCCAGTCCCTCTGCCATGGCAGTCTTGCCCACCCCTGGATCACCCACATACAAGGGATTGTTCTTACGCCGCCTGGAAAGGACCTGAATAGTCCGCTCCACCTCTGTCCTGCGACCGATCAAAGGGTCTATATCCCCTTTCTTGGCCCTCTCCACAAGGTTCTGGGTATACTTGGCCAGATAGGAATTCTTGTCCTTCTGACAAGAGTTGCAGCTCTCCTGATGTTGCTGTTCCTCTGCCTGGCCATGGGCGATATGTTCCAGGATATCCAGACGTTCTACGCCTTGGGACTTCAAGTAGTAGACCGCATAGGAATCATCTTCCTCCATAACCGAGGCCAAAAAGTCGCCGAGCTCAACTTTGCCCTTTTCCGCTGATTGAACATGCACGATAGCCCGCTGCAACACCCTTTGTACGCTCAAGGTCTGAATGACCTCTTTGGCCTGGCCTTCAGGATAGACCTCCAGGTGCTCTATGAAATACCTCTCCAACTGGTTGCGCAGGCGATTCACATTTACACCGCAGTTATACAGGAGGTTTTTGCCTTTATTGTCCAAAAGGTAAGCATAAAGCACGTGCTCCAAGGTCAAGAACTCATGATGCCTGGCCCTGACCTCGCGCACTGCGAGCGCAAAAACCTTTTCCAGATCTCTACTTAACATAACTTATACCTCTTCCATAGTGCATTTTAATGGATATCCTTCCTTCTTGGCTAGATAATGGACCCGGGCCACCTTGGTTTCAGCCACCTCTGCGGTATAAATACCGCAGGTCCCGATTCCATTCCTGTGTACGCTTAGCATTATTTGTACTGCCTCAGCCTCTGACTTAGTAAATACGGTTTTCAGGATATAGACCACGAACTCCATGGTGGTATAATCGTCATTATGCAGCAAAACCTTATATTTGGGGGGCTCCTGTAGCTCCTCCAGGACTTCTGTTTCTCGTTCAGGCCTAAAATCAGGCAGGTTCATTACTGCTTTTCTCCTTAGCGCCAAGCGGACTTAGATAATAATAATTCCTGCACAGCTTATGTAAAGGGGGAGCCGCCCTTAACTAACCCTTTCAAATCATTGTACATAGAGCCAAATAGCTCGAAAGGGAACCAAGCTTAAACACAACGTACCTTTAACACAAATCAGGATTTTGTTCAATCAGCTGCGCTTTTTGGGCTTCAGTAAAGACAAAGGATTCCTCTGCTGTCCAGCCCTGGGCCTGTCTATGCTCTTGATGCAGCTGGTGATATGTCTTGGAGCTGCCGCTTTCCGGATCCAGACCCAGTAGCCTGACGCAGGCCATTATATCCTGCCCCTCCAGCTCCACATATCTGCCAAAGGGCAACAGATCCAGACATACCAGGCATGCCTGGAGCTGCCATTTCTCCCGGACCTTTTCATACCTAAAGGCTGGACTAAAGCCCAGACCCTGCAAAATGGCCTGCATCTGCTCTGGATCCTGGACCTGGGTTTCCATCTCGCTGTAGACCTTGAATCCTTCCTGCTCCATTGCAGTCCCAGGGTCTGTCCCAGGGTCTGGCTTGCGCTTCAAGCACAAAACGCTCCTGCGGGCCTTGCGCAGCCTGAGCAGCATGTCCTTTTGCCTGAGCTCCCTGCTGCCGGTGTCCAAAACCAGATTCTGCTCAAAATAGCGGTCCACGAAACTGGCTCCCGCCTTGAGCAGCTTGATCCTGAGGCCCTCAAAATCAGACACCTGAAACTTCAGTTCTATCTCCAATCCCATATAACCATCCAGATGATGTTTAGCTTAGCCAAGCCTGGGATTAAAGTCAAAGAGCTCAGTTCTATGGCCTGCAGCTAGCCCCCACCAGACTGCCTGTACAAGAAGTTGCTTGACTCAGCCAAGAAAATCTGCTTCTATTTTGTTGCATATAAAAAGGACACTCTTTAAGGTCGGGCTAAAAGCCTATAGCCCGGGCCTGAAAGGGATTGGGTTATGCTCTAGGCTGCAAGCCATCCAGACTCAAAATGGATGGCTTTTTTATTAGGGCCAAAAGGACAGACTATGCCCAGCAGGATCCTGGTAATAGACAACTACGACTCCTTTACCTACAACCTGGTCCAGATGCTGCTCTGCCTGCATCTGCAGCCCCTGGTCTACCGCAACAACCAGATCTCCCTGGAAAAAATGCAAGCTCTGGATTTCCAGCTGCTCTTGATCAGCCCTGGACCCAGGAATCCTGCTGCAGCAGGAATCTCCCTGCCGGCCATAGAAAGGTTCCACCAGCAGGTGCCTATACTCGGGGTCTGCCTGGGCATGCAGTGCCTGAACGAATTCTTCGGCGGCCAGACCAGGCGTTCGCCCCAGCCTGTGCACGGCAAGACCAGCCAGGTGATGCACCAGGGTTCCAGACTACTGCAGGGTTTGCCCAATCCATTTACGGTGGCCCGCTACCACTCCCTGCAGTCGGTTCCGGCAAAGGACACTCCTCTGCTCAGTACAGCCTGGTGCAAGGACGGTGTGATCATGGCCCTGGAGCATCCTGATCTGCCCCTCTTCGGAGTACAGTTCCATCCAGAGAGCTTCCTCACAGACCAGGGCCTGAGCATGATCCGGAACTTCCTGCTCCTAGGAGAAAATTATGCAAAGAACATTCCAGAACCTGGAGAAGATCAAGGCAGTGCATCGCCTTACGCTGGACCTGAATGAGGACTTTCTCAGCCTCGCTTCCAGGTTCGCCGCCATGCCAGGCACAGTGCTGCTGCTTAGCGGAACCCAGCAGGACAGTTCCAGGTACCATATCCTGGCTGTACGGCCCTGGATCTGGCTAAGGAGCAAAAACCAGGATCTTGAGCTGGTCACGCCAAACTCAGAGGAGCATTTTCAGGCCGATCCGTTTGCCGTGCTCCAGGAGCTGCTGAGCTCCTTGCAATTGCCCCCTGCAGCAGACCTGCCCTTACAGGCGGGTCTGCTTGGTTATCTGGCCTATGATCTTAAGCACAGGCTGGAGGATCTGCCCCGGAGCTGCCTGGATGACCTTAAGTTGCCTGATATCTGCCTGTTTGCGCCCAGATCACTCCTGATCCAGGATCTTGCCAGCCACGAGACCACCCTGTGCCTGCCTGAGCTGGAGCACACAGGTTCCTGGCAGCAGGAAAGGGACCTTTTCCTGCAAATCCTGGAACAGCCCGCCCCCCAACTGGATCAGATCAAGCCCCTGGGCAGGCCTGAGCCCAATTTCAGCCGGAGCCAGTACCTGCAAAGCGTGCGCAGAATCCAGGATTACATCCTGGACGGGCATGTCTACCAGGTCAATCTCTCCCAGAGGTTTCGCCTGGACTGTGAGGGACATCCTTTCTCCCTGTTCCAGAACCTTTTCCAGCGCAACCCCGCCCCGTTCTATGCCTTTATAAATTGCGGCGACCACCAGATCATCTCCACCTCTCCAGAGAGGTTTTTGCTCAAAAGGGGCGAGTATGTTGAGACCAGGCCCATCAAGGGCACCAGGCCCAGGGGCAGGGATCGGGATCAGGACCAGGAGCTGGCCCGTGAGCTGCTAGAGAGCCCCAAGGACGACGCAGAGCTGTCCATGATCGTGGATTTGTTGCGAAACGACCTGGGCAAGGTCTGCAGGGCAGGCACAGTCCGGATCCAGGAGCACAAGAGGTTGGAGAGCTATCACAACGTCTTCCACCTGGTATCAATAGTCCAGGGGCAAATGGAACAGAGCATGAGCGCAGTAGACCTGGTCCGGGCAGCATTCCCGGGGGGTTCCATAACGGGCTGCCCCAAGATCAGGGCCATGCAGATCATAGACGAGCTGGAGCCCCAGCCCAGACATATCTATACCGGATCAATAGGCTATTTCTCCTTTGCCGGGGACCTGGATCTGTCTATAGCCATCCGGACTATCACAGCCAAGGCTCAGAGCCTGGTCTTCTCAGTGGGCGGGGGCATAGTTATGGACTCTGACCCAGAGCTGGAATATGAGGAAACGCTGCACAAAGGACAGACCCTGCTGCAGGCCTTTGCCGCAAAGCCGGAACATGACCAGCCCCAAAGCCAATATTTGTGGCAAAATGGACAGATCCTGCCCCTGGAAAAGGCCCAGATCCCGGCCTGGATCCCTGGTTTGGAGTATGGATTCGGGCTGTTCGAGACCATGCTGGCCCGGGAAGGCAGAGTCCTGTACTTGGAGCAGCATATTCAGCGTCTGACAGCTTCCTGGCTCAAGCTCTGGGGAACCGAGCCTCCAGAGCTGTCCTGGGAGGCCATTATCTCCCAGGTCCTGGAGGCCAATCAGCTGCAGGAAGCCCAGGCCGGAGTCAAGATCCTGGCTGCAAAAGGCAGCAGCGATCTCAGCTTGAGCAATGACCAGATCCTGGTTCGGGCCTGGCCTTATACCCACAGGCTGCACAAGCTGCAGAAGCAGGGCCTGGACCTGTTAACCCACCCGGAGCCCAGGCAAACCTGCCTGGCTGACCACAAAACCTTAAACCACCTCTATTATCACCTGGCAGGGGAATGGGCCAGATCCAGGGGCGCGGATGAGGCCCTGATCTTGAACCCGGACCACAGCGTATCAGAAGCCAATTCTGCAAATATCCTCTGCTGCCAGGGAGGGCTGGTGCTGGTACCTGACTCGGAACATGTCCTGCCTGGAATCATGCAGCGCCAAGCCCTGCTGGCCTTGGAGGAGATGGGCTTTGTCCTGCGTTGGCAAAAGCTGTACACAGAAGACCTCCTGCAGGCTGACTGTGTTATGCTCACCAACTCCCTTTTGAGTGTGGTCCAGGCCCTTTGCCTGGACTCCAGCCCCTTGAGGCTTAGGCCAGATCTAGTCCGCAAGCTGCAGGTCCGCCTGTTGGGCTCTCTAGCTTGATAGGTTTGACTTTGGGATGTTTTCCTGCAATTTTATGAAACGAATTGGCTA
>JBKGXZ010000114.1:0-5145 GCA_046546355.1 Desulfohalobiaceae bacterium
GCTCAGGACAGGCCCCGCAATGCCGGGTTATGCTCAAGCTGTTAGCGCCCCCTGAACGGATACCGGGTAGTTGCGCTAAGATATGTTACAACTGCATGTATTCCAGCCCCTGGGCATGGACCTCCTCTAAGACTTCCCTGATATCTTGCCTGTGGGCCGCAATATTCAGGATGGGCTCCAGGGGCTGAATATCCAGCTCAGGCAGGCTGGCAGAGGAGGAGCTGGATTCGGCCTGCAGGACCTCCTGGATAACCAGCTGCTTCAGTCCCTCTGGTGTGTCCCGGTAGGCCAGGTCCTTGACCATAGGCTTGATACTGTCCCAGTTCAATGTCAGCCGATCATAGGCCCCTTTTATCTTTTTGAACTTTTCAGGAAAATGCTCTGGGGGATAGCGCCGGGTGAGCTTGACAAAGGCCTGACGGATTTCTTCCAGGTCAGCATCCCTGGAGACGCGCAACAGTTTGCAATCCTTTTCCAGCATAGTTTATTTCTTTTTGTTTGTATTGTTTGTTTCTTTTTCCATGGCTTCCAAAAGCTTAAATAGCGGAAGTTCTTGTTTTTCTTTCTTGGATTGAGGCTTGGGTTTGGGCTTGGGGGAGTTTTTCGTTCTCGGCAGCAGCGGCCTAAGCTCCTCCTGGGCTGCGTAGAGATCCTGATTGTTTTGCAGCTCTTGCCACAGACCCGCCTCGCTCCAAATGTTCCAGACCAGCTCAGCTACCTTTCTCAGCCTGTTATCTGCAATGATTTCAGCCAGCTCACTCCAGCCCTGGTTGCGTGTTAGATAGTCAGCATGTTTACGGATCAAGGTGGCCAAGAATGTATTGCGGTAGGGTGTGCTGGGCCAGGTCAGCATCCATTTGAGTATGCTGTCCAGAATTTCTGGGGCAGGGAGAGCATCTAAAAACAGGGCAGCTTGCTTGGCATTTGCTGGCATGGGGAAAGTCTTGCTTTGCGTATAAGCACTGAGGCGCATTAAACCCAGTAAGGCAAAGTCCTGATCCACATCCTGCAGCAAATCCTGCATTACCTGGGAAGGGATGTCAGTCCAAAGCAGGGCATCGCTGTGGTCGAAGGAATCAAAAGGGTCATCGCTGGCTTCAAATGAGCTCTGTAAGACCTTATGCAGCAATATGCGGATCAGCTCCTGGTATTTATCCTGGCTAAGACAGGCTTTCCAGGTTTGCAGCACAGGCCGGAGATTTGATGCTTTAGTAAGATAGGAAACAGCTTGCTGCAGATCACTGCTGCTGACCTGTAAAGGGATCCTGGCCTGAATTGTTTTACTGATATTGAGACCTGTTGAGCTCCTGGCCGCGACTTCAGCCCGCTTGAGCAAAGGCACAAGCAGGACTGAGTCAGGAGCCGGGGAATTGTGCAGGACCTTTATGAGCTGATCCAGGGCTGGGACAGCACTGACAAATGGAAATGGGGCCACTGTCTCCTGCCATTGATGGCTGGCCAGGGTTAAAAACGAGCTGTCCTGAAGTCCCAGGCTGGAATAAAGGTGATAGATTTCTATGAGGGTCTCGCAGAGTGTGGTCAGATAGTTTTCCAGTATCTCTGCCAGGTGTGTGTCTGAGATCTTGAAGCCCACTTGCAGGAACAATTCCTGAAGCAACTCATGCTGGCTGGCCTCAAGCAGATGCATGAAGGCCAGGAGCAACAGCAAGCGCTCCCTTCGGCTCCAAACGTCCAGAGAGAGGGCCTGTTTGGGCAAAGGGATATCTTCCGTGTTTTTTTTCTGTAATTGCTGCAAAGCCTGGATTTGGGCTTGGACATGCTCTGGGAAGGAGGGAGCTTCTTCAGGCATTGTATCTTTCAGAGCAAGGCGCTGGCCTTGTTCCCATTGAGTGCCACACAGGCTGCGGCCAAGTAGGAGAAAGGCCCTGGTCATGCTCTGAATAGCCGGATGTGATCTGCCATGAAAGCCTTTGCTTTGCAATCCAGAGGCTATCTCTGTGCGATAAGCAGAGCGCTTGGGCCTGGAATAGAGCTCATGCATAGCCTGGGCTAGAGCCTGCATGTCCTGGAGCACAGGGCTTGAGACTCCTTGATTGGATTTCAGGGCTGCATTCAGATCCGTAATGCTTTTCTTGAATTGGCTCAAGGCTGTCCCTTTTGGGGGCTGAAAGTGCTGCGCGCGCAGGGCATCGAATTGCTGACTGGCTTTGACTGCCAGGGTAAAATGCTTTTCTCCCTTTCTGGCTCTCTTCAGGCGGCCCTGCAGGTAATCCTGCAGGGGGGAATTGCCCGGAGTGAGGGTCTCCTGCAGCTTGGCAGCCAGCTTGTCAAAGGGTGCGGGCGGATCAGCAGGCAGCTCACTGACCAGACCTGGATGGCCCCGGGCCTGGTAGACTTCCAAAAGCACTGCTGTGACTTGCAGGATTTTGCGGTTTGGTTCTGAAACCTCTGGCGCTCTGCTTATCTCGGCATAGATGCTTTCCAGCAGGCTGAAATCTTGCTCTGCAAACACAGTGCGCAGCAGCAGGTTGTATACCGCAGGATTCCAGAGCTTGGCGGCAGGGGATTGGATGGCCTTGTCCCAGTGGCGCTGATACAGGGTGATGAGCTCCCCCCAGGCCTGCTTTTTCCAGTAGCCCCAAAGCTTGGTTTCCAGCTTCTGGGGACCTGCTTTGCTGCTGCCCTTTTTCTTCTTGCCTGGCTTTTTTTTCTTGGCCATTATTACGCCTTGCCTTCAAGCTCATCCAGATAGTCCACCAGGACTTCTTCAGCCTCGTCCACCGCGTCCTCATCTTCCTCGCGCAGGGCGGTTTCATAGGCCTGGATCAAGGACTTGAGGGTGTTTTTCTG
The DNA here is from genome assembly GCA_046546355.1 of Desulfohalobiaceae bacterium. GTDB lineage: Bacteria > Desulfobacterota > Desulfovibrionia > Desulfovibrionales > Desulfothermaceae > CAZBUB01. The sequence goes on from JBKGXZ010000114.1 coordinate 2,812, forward strand.
GCCCTGATCCTGGCAGGTATCCAATATGCCCCTGGCCTTGTGCAGGATGTAGTTGGTGACTTGCTTGTCCTGCTCCCGATTGTCCTGGAGCTCCTGCTCATCCTCCTCCAAATCCTGGTCCAGATCATCCCAGTCCCCGTGCATATCCAATTCCAGGAACTGCTGGTTTTGCTTGGAGCTGTCCAGGTCCACCTCCCGTTTGCGGCTGTACCCCTTTTGCTCCACTTTGACCCGGATAATCCCGTTTAGGTCGTAGCTGTACTCGATAACTATCGGGGAGCCACCCGGGGATGGTGCCAGGGATAGATCCAGGGTCCCGATCAGGGTGTTCTCCTCCGGCTCCCTGGATTCGCCCTGGTATACTGTGGCCCTGATCATTTTCTGATTCGGAGCGACAGTATAGAAGACCTCGGAACGGGTGATCGGGATCTGGGTATTCCTGGAAATAATGGGCACGCATTCAAACCTGGGGTCATATGGCGAGACCAGGGCCCCAGTGCTCAGGGTGTGCGAGGTGACATCCACCAGGACCTGATGGATGTGCGATCCGGTGATGATTCCGCCCTGGATAGCGGCTCCTTTGGCCACGCACAGGTCAGGGTCCACAATAGGCATGCGGGAGGAGCCAAATTCCTCCTCCAGGAGGCTGACCACTGCCGGGATGCGGGTGGAGCCTCCCACCAGGAGCACATGGTCTATTTCCCTGGCCTGCAGCCCGGATTCGGATAGAGCCCTGTGCATCTCTTCCCGGGTGGTTTGCAGATAGGGCTCGATCATTTCAGTAAAATCAGGCCTGGAGATCTCCAGCTGGAGATCGAGCTGTTTGTTCTCCGGGTTAGGGATCAGGGTTTCTTCAATAATAGCAAAGGGCTGGGAAGAGAGCTCGATTTTGGCCTGTTCCGCAGCTGGCCGCAGCCGGGCCAGGGCCGGCCGATAGGAGCGCAGGTCAAGGCCATGGGTGGACATGATCTCCTCCAGGCAGCGCTCCATCAGGGCCTGGTCGAAATCATCCCCGCCCAGTCTGGTATTGCCTGTGCTGGCCAGGACCTCGGTCAGCTCCCCCATGCGCAGCACAGAGACATCAAAGGTGCCACCGCCCAGATCGTAGACCAGGACGTGCTTTTCTGTATTGTCTATGACTTGAGAGCTGAGCACCTGGGTGTAGAAAAGGGCAGCTGAGGTGGGCTCATTGATGATCCGTTCCACATTCAGCCCGGCCAGCTGTCCAGCCTTTTGGGTGGCCCTGCGTTGCGCGTCGGAAAAGTAAGCCGGGACAGTGATGACCACATCCTTGACCTCCTGGCCCTGGATCTCTTCGGCCTGGGATTTGAGGTAGGACAGGATATAGGAGGAGATGTCCTCCGGGGTGTAGATTGAGCCCTGGATATCAAAGGACTGATCCATGCCCATGACTCGCTTGACTGAGCTTACGGTCAGTTCCGGGTGCAGCACGGCCCGGTTTACTGCCCGTTGGCCGACAATGACTTCCTGCTGCTCAAAGCTGACTACCGAAGGCACCAAGGGAGAATCCTGTATGGAGATAACCTCTGGAATGCCCTGGTTGAGCCAGGAGATGCAAGAATTGGTAGTGCCGAGATCAATGCCGTAAATGGTTTTCATGCACTCTCCGTAGCTATGGTTTGGGGGTGGGGATGGCTAAAGCCTTGTTGCTCTTGATCCGCTGAGTTGATGACCACCACTGCAGGGCGGGCAATTTTGTTTTCCAGAATCAGCCCTGGCCGGACCACCTCCAGGATGGAGCTGGCCGGGGCCTCAGGGTCCCAGCGGGTATCGCAGGCCCGGTGCCTGGTGTCGTCGAATTGCTGGCCCTGGTCCAGTATGAGCTGGATGTCAAAGGCCTCGAGCATCTGGAGGAATCTGGACCAGGCCTGCTCCAGGGCAGGGTCCTGTTCTTGTCTGCTGAGGCGGTACAGGGCCAGGCTTTCAGCGCAAGCCATTATAGAGTCCAGGGGCAGATCCGAGCTGAGTCTGGATTGAATGGCATTGAGCTTGGAATCCAGGGCCTGGTGCAACTGCTCCAGCTGTTGGCTTTGCCTGCGCTCCCTGGTTTGCAGCTTGCGCAGCCTGGCTTCAATTTCCTGCAGCTGGGTTGTCTCCTGGGACTCCTGTTGCTGCTGCTCGTGGTTGGTGCTTCGAAAATAGTTCAAGATCTTGGACCATAGAGCCATTTGGGGGTTCCTTTGAGAAAAAGGCTGAAGGTTGGGGCTTGTTCCAGCATCCGGCTGACAACAGGATATCAAGCCTGAACAGTGAGCTCAAATGCTGCATTTTTAATCAATGTTGGCTGAGAATGCAAACCTGGGAATGGGGTCA
>JBKGXZ010000115.1:0-5138 GCA_046546355.1 Desulfohalobiaceae bacterium
TTTTTTAAAACAAAACCTCGTTGTCCTGCATCTCCCATATCCCGCAGGGGCAGGCAGAGGCGCAAAATCCACAACCAATGCATTTTTCAGGATCAGCCTTCAGCTCAAATCCCTCCTGGGATGTTTCCTGCTTGGATATAGCCCCTGTAGGGCAGATAGCCAGACATATGCCGCACTCCCTGCAGGAGCCGCAGGATGCGCAGGCCTGGGCGCAGCCCTGCAGGCTGTCCAGATCCATCTGCCTGGGATCGAAATACTCCAGTTTGATCCTTTGCCTGTCCACAACTGCCTTTTTATCCCCCCTGGGTCTTTCCCCGCGCAAGATCTGATCCAGGACCCTGGCGACCCTGCGGCCTGCGCCTATGGCTTCGGTGAGCAGGCCTGGACGTACCGCATCTCCGATAGCGAAAATTTGGGGATCAGTGGTTTGAAAATTCTCATCCACCTCAATAAAGCCTCTATTTTGCTTTACGTTTGCAGGCAAAAAGGACAGATCCGGCACCTCGCCTACAGAAATCAGGACTGTATCTGCAGGCACCAGCTCTCCACTATCCAGGAGCACCCCATCGCTGTTGATCTCCTGAGTAAACACCGGCCATCTGAACTTGGCCCCCACAGCTTCTGCTTCCTGCCGCTCCTTGCCAAAGGAAGCCGGCTTTTGCACATCCAGCAGGGTAATCTCTTTGGCCCCCAGCCTGGCAGCCTCTGTAGCCACATCACAGCCCACATTGCCCGCGCCAATGATCACCACCCTGGAGCCCACTTCTGCCTGCTCACTCTTGCTGCTACGCAAAAACTCCAGGGCGCTCTCAGCCCGCTCCATTCCAGGGATACTCAGCAGCCTGGGTTTTTGGGCCCCCACAGCCAGGATTATAAAATCATACTCCTGCTTGAGGTCCTCTAGATCCTCTTGGCTCAAGTCCTTGTCCAGCTCCACCTTGGGCAGGGCCTCGCGCATCCTTTGCAGCTCATGCTCCAGGACCTCTTCCGGGATCCTGCTGCTGGGTATGACCTGTTTCAGTTTGCCTCCTATGTCCTGGCTGCGGTCCAAGACCTCTGCCTGGTGCCCTTTTTGCCTGAGCTGCCAGGCTACAGAGAGGCCCGCGGGCCCGCCGCCTATCACTGCTATCCTGCTGCCTGTAGTCTCAGGCAGCTCAGGCACTTCTGCCTGCAGACTGGCCTGACCCAGGAGGCTGACGTCCACTGGGGGCAGATCCTTCTCTTGCCTGCTGCAGCTTTGCATGCACAAATTGGGACACAGGTAGCCACACACACTGGCCGGGAAAGGTGTGTAGCCCAGGGCCAGATCCACAGCCTCCTGCAGCTTGTTCTCCCGCACCAGACGCCATCTTTCCCTGACCGGAATGCCAGTAGGGCAGGCAGCCTCGCAGGGTGGCATGTACCTGTCCTGCACCCAGACCGGCACGAACCTGCGCAGATCTCCAGTGGTGATCACCGGGATCTGGCTGCGCTCATATTTGGCCAGATCCCCGATCAGCCCGCCCTGGCCCAGTTCTGCCTCCCAGGTGCTTTGCCTGAATTCTGAGATGCTCAGCCTTTGCCCCGAGCTTTTCTGTAAAGGACCCTTAACCTGGAGCAGCTGCCACTCCTCAGGCCGGGCCAGCTGAGAGAAAAGCTCCGGCCTTTGGATGCGCCGCAGAAAAAGCTCCAGGTTTTCCTGCAGCCACTGCCAGTCCTCTTGGCTTAAGTCTTTCAGCTGCACATCAGCCTGGCTGAAGCCATAAGCCGGCCCCCGAAAAAAGATCCTGCCCCCCACCATGCCCACGCAGGCCCTGTAGCCCAGCACGTTGTCTGCATTCTGGGGCTCATGGCCGCAGATCACGGCTGTGCCCCCGGCCATAAACTCGGCAAAATAATCCCCCACAGAGCCCAGAACCCACAGCTCAGGCGGATCGAATCTGGGATTGCGCTTGGTCATGGTCATGGCCCTGGAACCCAGATTCCCAGCCACACTAACCCTGCCCTGGGCCATGGCATTGGCCACACCATTGCCTGCGTGTCCTTGGACCACAATCTCTGCGCCCGCATTCAGCCAGCCCACATCGTCTGAGGCATTGCCCAGGACCTGGATCCTGGTGTTGGCAAAGCCCATAGAGCCCAGCCTCTGTCCTGGAGGACCGGTGACAGTTATCCGCACCTGATCCTGTCCGGCAGACCACAGCCTGCCGCCTATGCCATGCTGGCCCGCAGCCTGGATCTCCAACTGCCTGTCTCCCCTGGCTACTGCTGCCTGGATTTCTTCCTCCAGGACCCTGGACTCCTTCCTTTGCCCATTTTGCCAGCCGTTTATCTGCAAAGTGTCCTGCATGTTGTCCTGCATTTCAAACTCCCGCTAAAAATCCTGTTTGTAGCTAAACCACGTGGCTTATCTGCAGCCTGTTCGCCACATCCAGATCATCTATGCCCAAGGCGTCTGACATGCCAATGGGCAGGGAGGTGGATCTGCCCAAGGGGGCCACGATCTTCCTTAGCTCAGTATCAAAGGCCAAATACACATCCACCACCCTCTGGGCCACGGCTTCCGGGTCCAGCCTGCGATACAGCCTGGGATCCTGGGAAGTAATGCCTTTGGGGCAGGCCCCTATATTGCAGACGTTGCAGCGATCCCGTTCTGAGCCCAGGCAGCCTGCTGCTGCCTGCATAATGTACTTGCCCATCTGGACTCCGCTGGCACCAAGCATGATCAAGGAGGCCGCGTTTGCGGCCAGGTTGCCGTTCTTGCCCACGCCTCCACCGGCGAACAAAGGGATCTCGTTTTGCATGCCCAGCTTGACCAGATTCAGATAGCAGTCCCGCAGATTACTGGCTATGGGATGCCCCATATGGTCCATGGAGACGTTGTAGGCCGCGCCAGTGCCGCCGTCTTCCCCATCTATGGCCAGACCCGCGGCATACGGGTTGCGGCTTAAGTTGTTCAGTACCGCCAAGGCTGTAGAGGTCCCGGAAATCTTGGGGTAGACCGGCACCCGGAAATTCCAGGCCATATACATAGACTGGATCATTTTGGCCACGGCCTCCTCAATGGAATACTTGGTCTGATGCGTGGGCGGACTGGGCAGGCTGACCCCCTGGGGTACGCCACGAATGGCGGCAATCAATTGATTCACCTTGTACCACATGAGCAGTCCCCCGTCCCCGGGCTTGGCCCCCTGGCCGTACTTGATCTCCACTGCGCAAGGGTCCTCTTTCATCTCCGGCAGGGCATGGATGATCTCGTCCCAGCCGAAGTATCCGCTGGCGATCTGCAAAATCACGTATTTTAAAAAGCGCGAGCGCAGCAGCCTGGGCGGACAGCCTCCCTCTCCGGTGGCCATGCGCACCGGCATGCCCAGCTCCTCGTTCAGATAGCTCACCCCCATGATCAGGCCCTCCCACATATTCGGGGACAGGGCCCCAAAGGACATGCTGCCGATAATCAAGGGATATATCTCCCGCACCGGCGGAGACCAGCCGTTTTCCTGCTGCAGATTCAAAGCCTTCTCCGGCGGGAGCACCCTGCCCAGCAAAGTCCGCAGCTCAAACTCATGCCTGCCAGCATCCAGGGCAGGGTCTGTGAGCATAGAGATGCGGGTGAACTTGATCCGATCCAGTATGCCTGCCTGAATGTTGCGTCTGCCCCCCCTGCGCCTGGGCTGCCCGGCCTGGTTGGCATGGAAGCGCAGCTTGTCCTGCTCGTCGCTGCGCAGTGGCCAAATAGCTTCATTAGGACAGACCTGGGCGCACATGCCGCAGCCGATACAAGCCTGCTCCGGTCTGGTTCTCTGTCTGATGCCGTAGTAGATGGAAAAGGTGTTCTCCGGCTTTTGCTGCAACCCCATGGGAGTCTGGATGCTCCTTTTCCTGAACACCCCTAGCTCCAGGGCCTGCACAGGGCAGACACTGCAGCACCTGCCGCACAGAGTACACCTTTGCTCGCTCCACTGGATCTGCCAGGGCAGATCCTTAACACTCATTGTATTGGGGCCAATGAATCCTGTTGAGAGCATACACTTATCTCCTGGCGCTGACTGTCCACGCTTGCGGTGTCCAGATGCATGGGTTGAAAGTACTGGTTTCCGTTTTCTCCCTTGGGCAATACCGCCTCCAGGCCGCAAACCTCGGAGGAAAAGGCATAAAAACCTGGTCTGCCCCCCACAACTCCGGGACGCAGCTTCTTCCTGTCCTGGACCATGAACAGGCTCTTGTCAGGCAAGCAGCCGATCACACAGTTGGGGCCGTCTATAATCAGCCTGCGGCAGGTGCGCTTTAAGCTGCGCAAAAATTCTGCATCAGGATGGCTCTGCAAATCCTCATCTTTGAGAGGAGTAATAATATGCTTGTAGGCCTCCAGACCCAGACCCAAAGAATTCAGGGTGTAGTGCAGGATATGGGTAAACACCTCTGAATCTGACTGATAGCCCTGATAGCCAGGGAACCCCCTGGAGCTCAGGAATTCCTTGATGGGCACGAAGGCAGTATTCTCGCCATTGGTCATGCTAGCCACGCCCTGGATGAAAAAGGGGTGGCAGGCGTAGAGGTTGATGGCATAATTGGTGTTCTGCCTGCCCTGAGCCATGATCACCCTGGCCTTAAGCTCAGAATGCTCCAGATGCATATACCTGGCCACGGTCATGGGATCTCCGATCTCTTTGAGCATGATCACATCCGGCCAGAAGCTGAACACGATCATGTCCTGCTTCTCCCGGCCCATTTCCCTGAGCTGCAGTCGAATCAAGAGCAGGCGTCTGGCCTTCTCCTCCCAGCTGAAATCCTCCCAGTCCTCAGGGTAGTCGTAGGCCCGGATAAGATAAATGTCCCGCTTGGGCACCTCAGCCGGAGGTGTCTTCTCAGTGCTCAGGGTAAGCCTGTACTTGGTCTTGAAGCCGATCTCCATCATATAGCTGTCCAGCTTCTGCAGTCCCTCCTTAGTGAAGATCCCTGAAAGTACCGGTGATTCCTTGAAGTACTCAAAAGGTCCGGCCAAGTCCGTGAGCATCAGGCCCACCCCTGAGCCGTCATGCCCTTCCCGCATCACGTCCATAGCCTGCATGGCCAGCATGGGAGACTGGGGCTCAGTGCTGGTCAAAGCGAACAGACGACACATAATTCCCCCGCTTCTTAAGTTTTAGGAAAAAAAT
>JBKGXZ010000116.1:0-5133 GCA_046546355.1 Desulfohalobiaceae bacterium
GGTGTCAAGCGTGTGCTATGCCCCCTATTTGAGCAAAGCATCACGGAGCCTGTCATAGTCTTCCCTGGCGATGGCCCCCTGGGCCAAGCGTTCCTCCAATATGCTCAAGGCTTCCTGGATATTGCTCTGCAGCTTGTCCTCTTCCTGGTCTAGGTCAGGATCCCGCAGGAATCCGCCGGGACCGAAGGCCCACCTGAGCAAGCCCAGGATCAGGGCCAGAACCACCCCGATAAACAGGAACTTGCTGATGCTTAGCAGCCAGTTGCCGGTAAATCCGGGGCCGAAAGGCCACATGGCCCAGGAGTCCCCGCCCCTGGAGGCAGAAAGCGTGATAAGCTCCTGAAAATTATTTATGATATCAAAATACATACCCACCGTCCAAAAGATCACCTTAGATTCCTGCAGCGCTCCAGGCCCAGCATCCGCAGAGCCTCCTGCACCAGATCCTGAAGTCCATGCTGCGCTGGCAGGATATACTCCAAGCACTGCATGTACAAACCTTCCCGCTCCTGCAGACTGCGGGCCAGCTCCTGCTCCAGGGACTCAGAAGAAAACCTGGGCCTTTGTTCCTGTCTGGGATCAGCATGCAACCTGCTGGCCAGGGTCTGGACATCAGCCATGAGGTAGAAAACCTGACCCTGCTCTTTCAGCAGCTGCCTGTTCTCCGGCAGCAGCACGCATCCCCCGCCTGTAGCCACCACTTGTCCCTTTTTGCTGCAGATCTCCTGCAGCAGACCGGCCTCCTGCCTGCGGAACTCCTGCCAGCCATATTCCTGCACAAAATCCGCGATGCTTTGGCCAAACCGCTCTTGCAGGACCTGGTCCATATCCAGGAATTCCAGCTTTAGTTCCTGTGCCAGGGCCTGGCCCAAAGTGGTTTTCCCGCTACCCCGCAGGCCTATGAGGAAGATATTCTCCTGCCCCGGATTTGAGGCCTCCCTGGCCTGCCCATGGCTGTATGTCTTGCAGGCCTCAGGCTCTTGCACTTCATATTTCCTGCTCACGAATCTGCTCACCTCTCGGCTCCTATTGCTATTTGCCCTTGCGGAAATGGCAGCCCAGACTCTTTGTATTGCGCAGGGCAGCCAGGGTGATAATCATCGCGGACTGGCAGCCGTGGAACAGCTCTATGAGCGGCCTGCTGATAGGAGTATTGCGATAGAACTCGTACAGGCGCTTATTCAGGTTCTGCAGGTCCTCATTAGCCCTTCTCAGCCTGGCTGTGGTGCGCACTATACCCACATAGTTCCACATGGTATGCTTAATGGTGGCCCAATCCTGGGCGATAAGAGCAGGGTCCTCGTTTTGCTCGTTGCCAGGATGGCTCCAGTCAGGAACGCTGTGCATCAGTTTCTTGCCCAAAGCATTCTTACTTTTGGCCTTGGCTGTGATGGACTTGGCCACGCTCTTGCCCCAGAGCAGTCCCTCCAGCAGGGAAGTACTGGCCAAGCGGTTGGCCCCGTGCACACCGGTGCAGCTGCATTCCCCTACAGCATACAAACGGTTCAGATTGGTCCTGCCCTCCAGATCCACCAAAACCCCGCCGCAGAAAAAGTGCGCAGCAGGCACCACAGGAATGGCGTCCTTGTACATGTCGATGCCAGCCTCTTTGCATCTCTTATAGATATTGGGGAACCTATGACTTGGATGCTCACAGAAGTTCCTGGTAGCGTCTAAGTATACGAAGTCGTCCCCGGACCAGAGCATCTCCTCCACTATGGCCCTGGTGACCACATCCCTGGGCGCCAAATCCCCCCGGGGATCGTACTCCTTCATGAATGGCTTGCCGTCCTGGCGCACAAACCTGGCCCCCTCCCCGCGCACCGCTTCCGAGATCAAAAACTGCTGCCCGCCTCTTTGGAACAGGGCTGTAGGATGGAACTGCACATACTCGCAGTTCATCACCCTGGCCCCGCTGCGGGAAGCCATACTCAGGCCTGAGCCGATACTGGCCCTGGAATTTGTGGTGTGCAGATAGATCTGGCCTAAGCCTCCAGTGGCCAGGATTGTATAATCCGCAAAAACAATCTCCACCTGGGAGGTATGCTGATTAAAGACATAGGCCCCCAGGCACTGGTTAGCCAATTGGTAATGGAACTCCATCCTGGTGGAATGGTGATGGCTGGTCAGCAGATCTATCGCGGTGCGGCAGGTCAAAATATTGATGTTCTGCCTGGCCTTGACCTCCGGAATCAGGCGATCCATGATTACCCTGCCGGTGCAATCCGCGGCAAACAGGATCCTGGGCAGGCCGTGCCCCCCTTCCCGGGTCAGACGGTACTGGCCCAGCTCGTCCTTTTCAAGCTCCACCCCGTACTTATCCAGGAGCAGCTCCTGTACCGCCTTGGGCCCATGTTGACTGAGGAACTGCACCGCCTTTTTGTAGTTGCTGTTCCAGCCCGCGGTCAGGATATCCTTTTTCAAAAGCTCTGCGGAATCCTCTTTGCCCCTGTAAACGATGCCTCCCTGGGCCTGGGCGGTATTACCGCAGTCCAGGTTAGAGCCGCTGGTGACCAGGGTTACCTCTACTCCCTGGTCCGCCATCTCCAGGGCAGAAATGCAGCCCGCAATCCCGGAGCCAACAACCAGGACCTGGGTCTTCATGCGCGCAGTTTGATTAAAATTGGACATCAGCGGCTTTCTCCTGGTTCCAGGCTGGTCTTCAGGCTCAGATCCGCATTCCTGGCAGAGTTGGTAAGACAGCCTACAGATATATAATCCGCTCCCAGCCTGGCCAGCATTGGCAGATTCTCCAGATTCACACCTCCGCTGATCTCGGTCTCCAGGCCTTCCGGGATCAGCTCTAAAGCCAGGTTTATCTCCTGCGGACCCATATTGTCCAGCATGATCCTGTCCACCTTGCAGGCGCAAGCCTCCTGGACTTCGGACAGATTCCTGCACTCTACTTCAATGGGCGGACACGCAGCTGCATAGGCCTGGCGCAGCCTGGCCACGGCCTGAGTTATGCCTCCGGCCCGGTCTATATGATTATCCTTGAGCATGAGCATCTCTTCCAGGTTCAGCCTGTGGTTCACCCCTCCAGCCAAATGGACAGCGTATTTTTCAGGATATCTCAAGCCTGGCAGGGTCTTGCGGGTATCCAGCAACCTGGTCCTGCTGCCTTGCAGCTGCTGCAGGAACTTCTGGGTCAGGTTGGCGATGCCTGACAGATGGCAGATAAAGTTCAGAATCACCCTCTCTGCCTTCAGTATATCCCGGGCTGAACCCTGCAGCTGGCAGACCCTGTCCCCTGCCTCGGCCCAGGAGCCCTCCTGCATCAGGTACTGAACAGTGGAGTTCCCAGGATCTGGTCTCAGGCGGGACAGGACCAAATCGATCACAGGCAGGCCAGCCAGGAGGGTCTGCTCTTTAGCCAGCAGCAGGGCCTGCATCTGATCCCCAGGGGAGAAAAGGGCACTGGAGGTCAGGTCCTCCCCATCCTCTGCCAAGGCCAGATCCAGGCCCTGCAGCAAAAATTGCCTGGCCCGGCCCTGGAAAAAGGAGTCAAATAGCGTCTGGTGCTGCATTACTTGCTGAGCTCAATGCTCTGGCCTGGCTCCATGCTCCAGAGCTCGGTCTTGGCCCCGGCCTTGTCCAGTTCCTTTTTGAAGCCCTTAGTGTCCTGCTCCAGAACCGGGAAAGAGCCCCAGTGCATGGGCACCACAGCCCTGCAGTCCAGCATCTTGCAGGCCAGGACGGCCTGCCTGGGATCCATGGTGAACACTCCGCCAATGGGCAAGATAGCCAGGTCCAGGTCAAAGAGCTTGCCAAAGAGCTCTAGGCTGGAAAAGATCCCTGTATCTCCGGCATGATACAGGCAAAATCCGTTTTCCAGCTCCAGGATGTAGCCTACAGGCGCACCGCTCAAGGAGGAATGAAAGGCCTGGACCATGGTTACCCGCACCCCTTGATGCTCAACAGTGCCACCGATATTGAAGCCGATGCCGTTTACTATCTGCTCTGCAGGCACGCCCTGCTCCATAAGCTTCTGGGCAGTTTCCACAATGGCCATAACCTTGGCTCCGGTCTGCTTGCAGATCTGCACCGTTTGACCGGTGTGGTCGTCGTGGTCGTGGGTCACCAGCACCAGGTCGATCTGCCCACACTGCCCGGAGCTGATGCAGGCTGAGGGGTTGCCCTCGAACCAGGGATCGATCAAGATATTTTGATTGGGAGTGCTGATCTGGAAATTGGCATGTCCGTGCCAGGTTAAAACAGTTGCGGACATAGGCACCTCCTTTTTTGATTTACAGGCTATTCCCCTCCCAGCGGGGAAAAAGATTATTTTCCACTCCGAGCTGGTCCAGAATCCTGCCTGCCATATGCAGCAAAAGATCCTCCATGGTATCCGGCTGATGATAAAAACCCGGGCAGGCCGGCATGATCACTGCTCCTGCCCCTTGAGCCTGGAGCATGTTCTCCAGATGGATCCTGCTCAAAGGGGTCTCCCTGGGCACCAGGATCAAGGGTCTGGCTTCCTTCAGGCTCACGTCAGCCGCGCGGTGGATCAGGTTATTGCCCAGGCCCTGGCTTATGGCAGCCAGGGAGGCCATAGAGCAGGGACAGACCACCATGCCCTGATGCTGCCAGGAACCGCTGGCCATAGGCGCCCCTATCTGCTCCTGATTGTAGACATGGCTGGCCAGGCCCTGCAGGTAATCGATGCTGCTCTCGGTCTCCAGCTCCAGGATCCCTCTGGCTGCATCGGAGATGACCAGGTGCAGCTCTGCATCGCCCTGCTTGGACAGGGCTTCCAGCAGGGCTCTGGCGTAGGGCATTCCGCTGGCCCCGGTCAGGGCCAGGACATATCTGGGCATTGAAAACGTCCTGAATTAGAGTGAGTGGCAAAATTCCATAACAGGCGTGTATTAAAAGCTCATGGACTGCATATCTCCCCGTCATTGCGAGGCGTCTTCAACGAAGCAATCTCATTCTGCGACACGTCCGAATTACGAAGCAAGCTTGCTGACAACCAGACAGGCCAGAATCCTAACCCAGGCCCCAGTGCCTTGACAAGGGCAGCTTTCAGGATATAAAAAATGAGATTATATCAGCGGGCAATTAGCTCAGAAGGATAGAGCGCCAGCCTCCGGAGCTGGAGGTCGCAGGTTCGAATCCTGCATTGCCCGCCAG